>UREC01000032.1:0-22272 GCA_900546755.1 uncultured Collinsella sp.
ACATTAAGTGCTTTCCTTTGCGTGCGGAACTCGCGACAAACTTAACCCCCGCCCCCAGCCCCGGAGACCCTCCCTGTCGTCACTTTGTTCGAGTCGTTGTTGTTCCTCGCCGCTTCGCGGCTCGGCGGCCCCGTTCTCCGCGGCGGGGTTGTCTAAGGTTTTTGTTGAAGCTCGGCCTTTGGCTCATAAAAAACGGGAGATGCAATCTGCATCCCCCGTTTTTGTTGCGGTTAGTCTAGGTCAATAAACTTGGTGCTTAGGATCTTGCCGTCTTTTACTAGCATTCTGGCCATGGTGGGGCCTCGGGTGCCTCTGGGGTAGCTGGCGCTGCCCGGGTTGAGGACTAAGCAGCGGCCCACTTGGGCTTCTTTGGTTACGTGGGTGTGACCGTTGATGGCTACGTCTACGGATCCCACCGGAAGGTCTTCGCGGTAATGGGCTACGGCGAATTTGAGGCCTTCGTAGGTAAAGAGCGCAAGACGGTCTACATCGGGGCCGTAGTCGCGGTAGTAATCGTTGTTGCCCAGTACGGCCCGCACGGGGGCGATGGTACATAGGTGCTCGTAGTCCATCTCTGACGTGAGGTCGCCGGCGTGGATAATCAGGTCTGCGCCTTCAAGCTCATCCAGGAGCGCAGGCGAAAGATAGCCGTGGGTGTCCGAGATGATGTCGATGCGCTTGGCGCTTGCACTGTTCATGGGATCCCTTCCGCAAAAAACGATTCGGCAGATACATACAAAAAGGGCCCCACGGCTCCGCAGACGATGGGTCTACAGGGCTGCGGGGCCAGTGTGCTAGAGACTCAGGGCCTTCTTGAGCGGCACGACGCGGCGGCGCGAAACCGGCACGCGTTCGTCGACGCCCGTAATGCCCAGCTGGATGGCGCCCGAGGGCACCGTCTCGACGTCCGTAACGCACGCCAGGTTGACGATATAGCGGCGGTGAACACGGAAGAAGCCAAAATCGCAGAGCTTGGCCTCAAACTGCGCCAGCGAGGTCGTCGACAAAAAGCGATCATCGACGGTATAGATGCAGGAGTAATCGTCCTTGGCCATGATAAAGCGGATGTCATCCACGGGAATGAGCACCTTGCGGCCGCCCTTTTCCACCGGGATACGCTCGATGGTCACCTTGCTGTCCGTAACCGGCTTGGCGCGTTGCATGACCTTCTCGATCGCGCGATCCAAGCGAGCTTCCTCGACAGGCTTCATCAGATAATCGACGGCATCGACGTCGAATGCCTCGACCGCATGGTCGCTATACGCAGTCACAAACACGATCGCCGGCGGATTTTTGAGCTTATGCAGCGCCTCGGCAAGTTGCAGGCCCGAGGCACCGGGCATCGAGATATCGAGAAACACGACATCCACGCGACTTTCCATAAGCATCTCGATGGCGGAGCGGACGCTCGACGCCTCCGTGATCGTGCCGATCTTGCCCGTTTGCTCGAGCAGGAAGCGAAGCTCCGAGCGAGCCGGCGCCTCATCATCCACAATCATCGCACGCAGCATAGGGATAAAACCTTTCGTCAACTAACTACGCCGGGCGTCCGTCGCATGACGTTGAGCCCGTAGCTTTTTATTTTACTCTTGAATGTCAAAGATGCTCTCTGACAAATCAAGATGAAGGAGCACTTTGGTGCCCTTGCCCGGCGCCGATTCGACACGCGTATAGGAGTGCGGCCCAAAAAAGCGATGGATGCGCTCCGAAATATTGTGCATGGCCACACCGGCGCCGCCACCCTGAGGAGAGCTGGCGTCGGGACGGGCAGAGCGCTCGTCAAACAGTCTGGCGGCGGTACCCTCATCCATGCCCACGCCATTATCGGCCACGGCAATCAAGATTGCATCCTCGCCGTCTTGGTGAACGGTCACGTCGATCCTCAGGGCGTCGTCATCGCCCATACCATGACGCACGGCGTTCTCGACAATCGGCTGGATCACGAACGCCGGCACCAGCGTATCTTCCACGTCCTCGGACACATCGAACGTCGCAAGCACGCGGTCCTCGCCAAAGCGGGCCTTCTCAAAGGTAAGGTAGCGCTTGGTCTGTGCGACCTCGCGCGAGACCGGAATAAGCGATCCCGAGTTGTCGAGCGTGGCGCGATAGAACGATGAGAACTCACGAAGCAGTTCGCGGGCCCGCAGCGGGTCGGTGCGCGTAAACGATGCAATGGTGTTCAGCGTGTTGAACAGGAAGTGCGGGTTAATCTGCGCCTGCAGCGCACGCACCTCGGCGCGCGCTGTGAGTTCCTTTTGCACCTCGAGCTCGTGGATGGCGAGCTGCGTGGACAAGATCTCGGCAAAGCCCGAGGCAAGCGCGTACTGGGTACGGTCGACGGCGCGCGGGGTCTTGTAGTAGAACTTGAGCGTGCCGACGGTACGATCGCCCACCTTGATGGGGGCGATAATGCCGGCGGGGACTTGGTTGTGCGAGCCGTCCGAGCCCACGACATCCACCATACGGTTGAACGATTGCACGATGCCATGTTCGATAACGTAGCGTGTGGCAAGCGTGTGGATGGGAGTATCGGGCAGCAGTTTTTCCTCAAACTCGCCCGCGCAGGCAAGCACGTTGTCCTCGTCGGTGATGGCCACCGTCATGGCGCGCGTCTCGGGCAAAATGCGCCGGCACACCAAACGCGCCGACTCCTGCGTCAGACCGCCCTTAATGTCCTCGAGCATGGCCGAGGCCACCGAGAGCGTCTCCTCGGTGTACTGGGAGCGCACCGAATCGGGATTGAGCGTCAAAAAGATAAAGATGCACAGAAAGATGCACAGCAGCGCGCAGGCAATCACCGTGGCGATCGGCTCGATACCGGTCACCAAGGCAAAAATAAAGTACACCAGCACGCAAATGGCGCATGCAACGGCAATGATGCGAAAGATTGATATTGAACTATCGCGCTGGGCGCGGCGGTCGATCATTCGGCCCCCTCCAGGATACTGATCAGTTGTGCGTCACGCCAAAGCCCGTCCATGATCTTGGGCCAAAAGCTCTGGAAACGCAGGTAGCTTGCAGCGTTTTGGCGCGCATAGGCCTTTGCCTCGCCGATACCATGGCGCCAAATGCGCAGGTAGCCCTCATGCTCGCGGGTAAACACGCTGCGGACCATAGCGGTCTTGCGCACGCGGTCGTCGAGCTCGCGCGAAATCCACGGGCCCGGGTAGGGCATGAGCGATGCCGCCGTAACGGGGATGAGCTCCTTTTGATGCGCGGCGAACGTCAACTTGGCCCGTTCGTAGTACCAACGGTATACATCCTGCATAAAGCGCGGTGAGCGCTTTTCGGACTCCGGAGGCAGATGGCGCACGGTCCACTCGTTATCAAACCACACGTCGTAGCCAAACATACGCATGTTAAAGAGGTAATCCAAGTCCTCGCCGCGGGTGATAAACGGGTCAAAGGCCACACGCGTAAAGGCGCGGGCGTGCAGGGCCATCAGGCCGCCGCACACGTAGTTGGAGCGCGAGATGCGGGTGCCCGAGAGCGCCTTTTTCATCCAACGGTTGAACTCGATGCGCTTGGTCCACCAACGATGGCAGATGCCCGCCTTGTCCGTGGGAGCCAGCGGCGAGCCGTCGCGATCGTAGAAATAGCCGCTCTTGACCAAGATCGGCAAGCCCTGACGCGTCTGCTGCCCCAACGCATAGGTCGCGCGCTTCATAAAGTCGGCGTCGATGACAGTCTCATCGTCATCCAAAAAGATAACCGCGTCATGCCCCAGCACAGCGGCACAGGCTAGCCCCATGTTGCGGATGGCACCGTAGCCTCGCAGGCTCACGCACTCGCCCGAACCCTTGGGCGCGATCTGAGCAACCCGGTCTGCGATGCGCGAGGCCTGGGTGTTGGTGACAACGGTGACCTTGAGCGTGGGATGCGCGTCGACAATCTCGTGCACGCGCAGCGACACATCGGCTGTGGCAGAAACAGGACAGACCACCAAAAGGATGATGCGCGGGATGTCGCACACCTGCTCAAGCGAGGCCAGGCAGCGGTCGAGTTCGGGATTGTCTGCGTTGAGTCGCGTCGAATGGTCATAGGTGCCAGGGGCGTTTGCGCAAGCGTCATCGCCCGCCCAATACGTTGGAATCACGACCGTGGCGTTCATGCCTTACCCTCCCTGCAACACAAAAACGGGACGCCGCCAAACACAGGCGACGCCCCGCGACCTAGCTGATTCCATCATACCCACTTGGGCAAATCATTGCTCGCAAGTCGCAATGTTTATTGCGGATAACCCCAAAAGAGTACCGTGGACAGGCACAATAGCCGCTCGCTCCTATGCGGCATGCTCTGCCGCCCGAGTCATGCGGGACAGGCGGACCAGTAGCATAAAGCCAACGACCAGCAGCACGCCAATGGAAAGGACGCCCAGCGACGGGTTGCCGGTCAGCGAGGTGACGACCGACACCAGGAAGGTGCCCATAACGCTTGCATAACGACCAAAGATGTCAAAGAAGCCGTAGTACTCGTTGGACTTTTCCTTGGGGATAATGCGGCCAAAGTAGCTACGGCTGAGCGCCTGCACACCGCCCTGGAACAGGCCGACCATAATGGCAAGCACCCAGAATTCAAAGGCGGTCTTTAGGAAGAACGCGGCGAACAGCACAATCCCCATGTAGGCGGCGACCGCCACCAGGATCATGTTGAGCGTGCCCACGCGTCCGGCGAGCTTGCCGTAGATGATGGCGGACGGAAAGGCCACGAACTGCGTAACGAGCAGCGCCAGCACCAGCTGCGTCGAATCGATGCCCAAGGCCGATCCGTAACTGGTGGCCATGGAAATGACCGTGTGCACACCGTCGATATAGAAGAAGAACGCGATCATGTAGACCAGCACGGTCTTATTGTGGGCAATCTCGCGCATGGTGTGTCCGACCTCGGAGAACACACCGCCCACGATGTGGCCGATGGTGTCCTCGGGACCGCGCTCGCGACCGTACTTTTGCTTATAGGTGCGAATGAGCGGCAGGGTAAAGATGAGCCACCAGGCACCAGTGATGATAAACGACAGACGCGTTGCCAGCATGGTGGGGATGCCAAGAGCGGGGCCACCCATGATGAGCGCCAGGCAGATGACGAACGGCACGGTGGAACCGATGTAGCCCCAGGCATAACCCGAGCTGGACACGGCGTCCATGCGCTCGTCGGTGGTAATGTCAGGCAGCATGGCGTCGTAGAACGTCATAGAAGAGTTAAGGCCGATGGTGCACAGCACGTACACGGTCAAAAATGCCATGGCAGACATTGGGATAGCCTGCGCCAGGCAAAGCACCAGGCCCGTGAGGAAGAAGCCCAAGAAGAACTTGATCTTGTTGCCGGCGTAGTCGGCAAGTGCGCCCAGAATGGGCATGAGCATGGCAATGACTAGCGAGGCAATCGTCTGAGCGTTGCCCCAAGCGACCACCAGGTCTGCCGAGGAAGCACCGGTATTGATGGCGTTAAAGTAGATGGGCACCACCGAGGTATTGAGCAGCACGAGGGCCGAGTTGCCCACATCGTACATAACCCAGTTACGCTCGAGCTTGGTGTATTTCATGGACAGGGCCCCTTCGTATTCGCCCGATATGCAGTTAGTTCATCGTACCCCAATTGTCCAGAGGCGCCGGTAAGGATTCGGCAAAGGGGCACGCACGAGCCCTACTCCTCGCGGTCGAACTCTTCGTCGGCACCGAGCACGCGACCGCTGTAATTGACGTGGTTGGTCACGGCTTCCATATCGCCGGTCTCGATAAAGCGGGCGACCGTGCACTCGTAATCGACCAGCGCGCGGTCAAAGACCTCGGGGAAGCTCTCGGTCGAGACTTCATCGGTAAAGGGGTTCTTCCATGCCAAGTGGCCCAGGTTGCCGGTACGCTCGGGCAGCTCGGTCGTCACGCGGTGCGCAAGGCCGTCGAGCAGCGAATAATCGTGCACCAAGCCCTCAACCAGCGAGATCGCGCGCGTCTTTACGGAGCCGGCCGGCTCAATCGCGCGGTAAAGTCGCTGCATATTGGCAACGGCAGCACCGTACTCCCCCGCCGGAATGTCAATGCCGTACACGCGTCCGGCAACATAGCTCATCAGCACGCCGGCCACGCGATTGATGCGATCGGTGGTGACGATCTCGCCCGCCGGCGGGTAATCGTCAACCGTAGCGCCATCGCGTTTAAGCTGCAGCATCAGTACATCCAGGTCGCTCTCGATCACGGCATGGACCTGACTGCTCGAATCCTCAAGCTCTGAATCGGACTCCACGATGCCAAACTGTTGCTCATAGACAAAGGGGTGAGCGTTGCGGTCGAGCACGTAATGAGACAGCAGGCCCAGCGCAAAGGCACGACCCAAGCTGGCGTCGCGCGGCAGCAGATGCGACACGCCATCGCGCAGGCACGCGAACTGGCGAGACATGCGCGACCGATGCATGACCTGCGCCAGCAGCGTGCAGTCGGAAACACGCGGTGTCAGAATGTGAAAGAAAAACGGGTCGGGGCCTTGGTTGCCCAAGATAAAGGCAATGCGCTCTTCATCGGACGTGATGACGCCCTGCGGAAGACGGTCGATGCTTTCCTCGCCAAACAGATGATGGGTGATAAGCGCAGGCATAATGATCCTTTCGATTTCATTCGATGCCACCCATTATGCCCACCGCGCGCCCATGCCAAACCTGCGATGGTAAACGACGGCACGCAAGCCTCTTACGCAAGCCCCAGGTGCGACTTGACCTCGGCGGCACGACGACGGGACACCGGCACCGTCGAGCTCACGCGGTCGAGCCTGAGCTCCATCAACCCCGTGGAGCCAATCTCAACATTGTGCACGTCTTCCAAATTGACCAGATAGCTGCGATGAACGCGAATAAAGCCCTCGGAGCCCAAGCGACGTTCGAGCGAAGAGATCGACTCATTGATCAGATATGTTCCCTCGGCGCAGACGGCGTTGCAAAAATCGGCACGCGCCTCAAAGTAGCAGACATCCGCCACGGGGATGAACACCTTTTTGCCCCCGCGATCCACCGTCAGGCGCAAGGGCTGGCGCGGAGCATGGACGACACGACGAACGCCCAGGGCGGCCTCGATCTTATCGAGCGCCTTTGACAGGCGGGCATCCTCGACCGGCTTGACGACGTAATCAATGGCATCGAGGTTATAGGCATCGGCCGCATACTCGGCAAATGCCGTCACAAACACCACGACCGGCGGCGTTTTTAGGTTCTGCAGCGTCTCGGCAAGCTCGATTCCCGAGCGGCCGGGCATCGTGATATCCAAAAACAGCACGTCGGGCTTGTTCGACAGAATCGACTCCACGGCCTCGGTGACATTGCCCGCCTCGGCAATCTGTCCCACACGTGCATCCTTTTCCAGCAGATAACGTAGCTCAGCCCTAATAGGAGGCTCGTCATCAACCACCAAGATGTTCCATCCCTCGGACATATGCGCTTCCCCTCTTTTTTCTCTCAATCCAACCGCGCGCTACACCTTCATCGGCGCCGGCTCATGCGGCTCGCCGTTCAGCTCGACGATGACCTGCGTTCCCACGCCCTCCTGGGACTTCACGCGCATGCCCGAATCTTCTCCGTAAAAGAAATGGATGCGCTGAAGTACGTTAAAGAGCGCCAGGCCGCAACCTCGCTTGACGGAACCGTCGGCGGTAATGCTCTCGGGCTCCTCTCGGCGATGCTGCTCAAACAGATGCGCGCAGACTTCTTCGCTCATACCGATGCCGTCATCTTCGACGATGATCTCCAAGCCGTCATCGGTCTCAAAAGCCCTAACATGAATAGAAAGCGGCTCGGTCTCGCGCTGCGCATGCTTGATGCAGTTTTCGAGCAGCGGCTGCAAGATAAACGGCGGCACCATGCTGTCGCGCACCTCAAAGTCGATATCGACCGAGACGCGCAGACGGCCGTCGCCATACCGGGCCTGCATAAGGTTGATGTAACGAGTGCCCTGTTCCACCTCGTGCTCGAGCGTTGTGAGGGTATCGGAATCGGACAGTGTCTGACGGTAGAAATTGGAAAAGTCGATGAGCAGCGACCTGGCCTTGTCCGGCTCGGTACGCACGAGCGACACGATGGTGCTGATGGTGTTAAACAGAAAATGAGGATCGACCTGCGATTGCAAGGCGCGCAGCTCCACGCGAGCTGTAAGCTCGTCCTGGCGCTCGAGCTCAAAGCTCGCAAGCTGCGTGGAAATGAGGTCGGCAAAGCCCGAGGCAAGCGCCGTCTGGCGCATATCGATGCTGCTCAGACGGGGATAATACAGCTCGAGCGTGCCCACGCAATGCCCGCGCACGGTGAGCGGTGCGACGATACCGGCGCGCAGGCGCGGAAAGTAGCCACCCGTCTCAGTCGAGGCATCGCGCGAAAATACGCTTTGCTCACCGCTGTTGATCACGTTGAGCGTAGTCCGCAGCACAACCGGAGTGCCCGCGGGGCATTTTGCCGAGTCCTCGCCCCAGCTCGCCAGCACCTGCTTGCCGTCGGTAAAGCAGATGGCCGAGGCGATGGTCTCGGAAAGGATGATTTTGGAAGCGCCCAGGGCCGCTTCGGGCGTAAGGCCTCGCGACGTATAGGCGAATATTTTCGATGCGATGGCGAGTGTGCGGTCGGTAGCGCTCGACGTGAGGTCGTCGGGAACGACAAAGACGTACGAGAAGAAGAAGCACAGCATGACCAAGCCGGCAATGACGACAACGCCCGGGACGGGGTTGGGATTATCGGTCAAATCCCAGATAAGCAACAGGATAAGCGCCGGAACGACAACACCGAGCAGGATGGCCTGGACCACATGCTGGGCCGTACGAAAGACCTTGGTAGAGTTGTAGCTCTTGCCCAGAATCAGCCTGTTTAAATCCACCGTCATCCCCTTTTATCTACCGCACCCATAGCAATAAAGAGGGCCGCAAGCGACCCTCTCCATTGCATTATGCAATCAAAAACTGTGTTTTACATCCAGCCATCGACAAACGGTATCTTAGGCGCTGTATTTGTTGGCCTCGCCAAAGGTGCCAGCCTCGACGATCCAGCCGTCCTTCATGATGACGTCCATGTTGTCGGTGTTGAGCACGTGGATGTCGGCGGCGACGTCACCGTTGACGACCAGCAGGTCGGCGCACTTGCCGGCCTCGATGGAACCGGTCTCGTCCTCGATGTGGCACATCTTGGCACCGTTGAGGGTGGCACAGGTGATGGTCTCGACCGGGGTGAAGCCGATCTTGTCGACAAACTCGTACATCTCCTCGATGGAGCAGGTGCCGTACGGGGTGACGAAGGAGAAGGAGTCGGAGCCGATCGTCATGACGACGCCGCGCTTCTTGGCCTCGCGCAGGCAGTCGTAGTTGCGCTGCAGCTCCTTCTCGACCAGGGTGCCCTCGTACTTGTCGTGCAGCTCGGGGACGTAGACGGGCGGATAGGTGGCGTACCAGGTGGGCAGGAAGGCGATCGTCGGGGTGAAGAAGGTGCCCTGCTCGGCCATGAGGTCCATGGTGCGCTCATCGATATCGAAGCCGTGAATCAGCTGCTCGCAGCCAAAGCGAACGGAATCGTAGGCAGCGGCGTGGTTGTTGTAGCAGTGGCTCCACACGGGGATGCCGACCATCTTTGCCTCTTCGACCACGGCCTGGATCTCCTCGGAGCAGTAGTGCTGGTCGCGACCGGAGTCCCAGCGCCAGATGCCGCCACCGGTAGCCCAGATCTTGATGGCATCGGGGTTCTCGCGCAGGCGACGACGGACGGCCTTGCGCAGATCCCAAGGACCGTCGACCTGGTCGCCCCAGGGGTGCGATTCCTTGTTGAGCTGCTGGCTGCAGTGGTGGGAGTCGCCGTGGCCGGCAACGCGGCAGAAGCCGAGGCCGGTGGCCAGAACGCGCGGGCCCTTGAAGACGCCCTTGTCGATGCAGTCGCGGATCTGGATACCAAAGCGGCCGATCTCGCAGACGGTGGTGAGACCGTGGGTGAGGCAGTCGTAGGCCTGCTTGACGGCGACGGCCTGCTTCTCGAGGAGCGGCTGCATGACCCAGTCGGTGTCATCGTCGGTCAGGTTGCCCGAGAAGTGCAGGTGGGTGTCGATCAGGCCGGGAAGGACGGTCTTGCCGGCCGCGTCGATAACCTCAACGCCCTCGGGAAGGTCCTGCATGACACCGGCATACTCGATCTTGCCATTGTCGTCGACGAGAACGAGGGAGTTCTCGACCGGCTCGGCACCGGTACCGTCGATGAGCTTGCCGCCAACGATTGCATACTTAGTGGACATGGTTCCTCCTTATGGATCCATATAGTGGGCGAGGCCGCGTTGGGTTAAGGCCTCACAAAACTACCCAAGTGGTGCCGGGTTCGGTGCGCGGAAGAGAGGGTTCCGCGCACCCGATCCGCCCCGGCTAGGCGTTATTTTTTGCGGGAATTGGTGAAGGCCATGAGGGCCAGGCCAATAGCCAGCCAGCCGATCACGATGCTCCACTCCACCATGTTGAGGGAGGCGGGAGAGAACGGGATCACGAGCAGGCCAATGATGGTGCCGCAGGCAACGATAGCGAGGCTGATGCCAAACTTGCCGCCGGGCACCTCGTAGGGACGAGGCAGGTCGGGCTCGGTGAAGCGCATGCGCAGGCAAGCGAGAGCGACCATGCCGCAGGAGAAGATGAAGGCGAGAGCCGACACGTTGGTCAGAGGGATGAGCATGTTCTTGCCCAGGAACGGACCGACGACGGTGATGACGCCCAGAACGACGCAGGCGAGCTTGGGAGCGCCGGACTTGGGATCGACCTCGGCGAACTTCTCGGGCAGCTGGCCCTTGCGGCCCATGGCGAGCATGATGCGGCTCGTGGCGCCGTAGAAGGAGTTCATCGGGCCCATGGGTCCAAGCGTGGCAATGACGAGCATGGCCAGGTACAGGAGCATGTTGATGCCCTTGAGGCAGGCAAGCGCGGGAACCGGGCTCTTAACGAACTCATGCCAGTCGAGGATGGTGCCGAACGAGTAGATGCAGACCATGTAGAAGCCGCCTGCGGCCAGCAGGGCCAGGGAGATGATCTTGCCGAACTTGTTCCAGTTGAGGCCCTCGGCTGCTTCCTCAGCCTGCTGAGGAATGGTGTCGAAGCCGGCATAGAAGAACGGGGTCAGAACCAGGACCGAAACGATGCCTGCGAACAGGCTGGTGCCCTCGGTAGCAGGCTTGCCGCCGCCAGCACCGGTGACCTGGGAGAACACGGGCATGGCGTTGTCCGGCGAGCCGGTGAACAGCGAGACGCCCATGGCGAGCAGCATGCCGCAGAGCAGGGCCTTGGTCAGGAAGGCCTGCAGCTTGGCGGCTGAGCTGGCACCGCGGAAGTTGAGGAAGATGACGTAGACTGCAAAGCCGAGCGCGATCAGCGTCGGGAACAGGTAAACGTCGGCGCCCAGGATGGTATAGAGCTTGACGGCACGCAGCCACTCAAGACCGGGCAGGCTGCCGAACATCTCGGACACGAGGGTCGAGATAGCGATTGCCTCCCACGGGCACAGGATGCCGTTGCCCAGGGCCAGGAGCCAACCGGTGATATAGCTCAGCGTACGGCCAAAGCTACGATCGACATACTCGACAATGCCGCCCGAGATGGGGATAGCAGCCGTGAGCTCACCGAAAACAGCTCCGACGGGCACGAGAAAGATTGCACCCAAGAGGAATGCGATCATAGCGGGAACGGGACCGCCGCCCACGACCATCCAGTCGCCGACCTGCAGAACCCAGCCAGTTCCGATGATGGCACCGAAACCGATGGTGAAGAAGTTCCAGAGCGAAAGCGTTTTCTTCATGCCACCGTTACCTTCGACTGCAACTTCTGCGTTCTTGTCCGCCATTGTTCCCCTCCTTTCCTTATTGACGCCTCTTTGGCGTCACCCCTTGCGTGGCCTGTTTTGCCGCGCGCTTTTATTTCGTGGCTTTAAGATACGGCCTTGGCACAGCAGCGCCGCTTGCGGCTCGACCGAAGGCAGAACTGCAAAACGAGCGGCGCCGTTTTTGGGACGAACGGCACGGTTTGCCGCTCATTGTTGTCGCCCGTCCGACGGGCGTACGCTCATCGGACGCATAGAGAGATGTTTTTGAGGCCGTGTGTTTTGCGCCTTTCGTACCGTTTACCGAGCTTTTGACGCGCGGACCCATTTGTTGCACATCTTTTTTGTAGGATAGACAGGTTATACATGAGACAAGGCGGTACGAATGGCATACGGATACAACGACGGTGATCAACGGCGACAAAGCGTTCGCCTTGCTGGCCGCACCACGCCGACGCCCAGAAGTGCCACGAGCAGCAATCCGCAACGCCCTCAAGAGCAACCCAGGTCTTCGTCTCGGCAGCAGACAAACGGAACACGGCAGAGTGGCCGTCCGAGCACGGGCACAAGCGCACAGCAAGATAGCCGCTTGGGCGCGCGCACTCGACAGCGCCAAGCCGAGGTTCCGCAACTGCGCCGCAACGGCGCACGTCAGCCCGGCATCCATATCAACCGCTTCTTTTCGCATCCCCAAGGCGGACGCGACGGCAAGCCCTACCGCTCGACATCGTTCGTGAATGCCCCCGCCCTGCCGGCTCGTCAGCTTTGCCTCGCACTGTGCTCTATCCTCATCTGTCTGGTCTTTGTGCTTATGAGCTCCTGTATGTCCCACGGCTCGGCCGGTCTCGAGCCCACCGCCGAGGACAAGCTGCTCAAGGCCCCCGTCGCGCCCGGTTATTCTTTCGCCTTTTCGACCCCGCGCTCGCAATGGCAAGCCGGCACGATGCCCCATATCTATCAGATCGACCCTGCATGGTCGGAGCTGCCTTACGCCGGCGGTACCATCCGCCAAAATGCTTGCGGGCCTACGTGCCTCACCATGGTCTATATCTTTAAGACGGGACGCACCGATATGACTCCCGTCGATATGTGCGCGCTTTCCGAGGCAGGCAATTACGCCCCCACCGGTGCAACCGAATGGTCGTTTATGACGAGCGGTGCGTGGCAGTTGGGACTTAACGGAACGGAGCTTCATAACGATCGCGACTCGATGACTCAGGCGCTACGTTCGGGAGCGCCCGTCATCGCCGCCGTTCGGCCGGGCACCTTTACCAACGTGGGCCACTACATTGTGCTTTACGGTATTGACGACGCCGACCAGATTGAAGTCTTCGATCCCAACTCGGCCAGCCGCAGCGCCCGCCGCTGGGGCGTCGTAGAGGTCCTTAACGAAGTCGAAGCCATGTGGGCCTACTACTAGTCGTTTAAGAATGTCCCCAATGACTAGGTGAATAGCAAAAGCCCCGCAGCCGGAGCGGACTGCGGGGCTCATGAAGAGAGGCTAGTTTGTGGGCACTTTGCCTGGCGCCCACGAGAGAGGCAACAGAGTAGAGACTACTCGTGGATGCGGGTACCGGAGAGGCCGGCCATGGTCTCGGCGGCCTTGTCCAGGGCGCCGATGATGCAGGTGCGGCCCTTGCGGGAGCGGGCAAACTTGATGGCGGCGCGGACCTTGGGCTCCATGGAACCCTTGCCGAACTGGCCCTCGTCGGCCAGGCGCTCGGCCTCGTCGGCGGTGATGTCCTCGAGCTCCTCCTGGTTGGGCTTGCCAAAGTTGATGGCGACATGCTCAACGGCGGTCAGCAGGAACAGGACGTCGGCGTCGCAGTCCTCGGCCAGCAGCTCGCCGCCCAGGTCCTTGTCGATGACGGCGGGAACGCCCTTGTAGCAGCCCTTGTTCTCGTAGTCGCGGACGACGGGGATGCCGCCGCCACCGCAGGCGATGACGATAAACTCGTTGTCGAGCAAGTTGAGGATGGAGTCAGCCTCGACGATCTTCTTGGGATCAGGGGAAGCGACGACGCGACGCCAGCCGCGGCCGGAATCCTCAACGAAGACCTTGGAAGGATCCTCGGCCATGAACTCCTTGGCCTGCTCCTCGGTGTAGAAGGGGCCGATCGGCTTGGTCGGGTTCTTGAACGCGGGATCGTCCGGATCGCACTCGATCTGGGTGACGACGGTGGCGGCGTGCCAACGCTTATAGCGCTTGTGCATCTCGCGGCCGATGCCCTGCTGCAGGTGGTAGCCGATGTAGCCCTGGGACATGGCGCCGCACTCGGGCAGCGGCATCTCGGGAGTGCCGATGGCGTCGTGGGCAGCGGCGAAGGCGTTCTGGATCATGCCGACCTGCGGGCCGTTGCCGTGGGTGATGATGATCTCGTTACCCTGCTCGATAAGACCAAGGAGAGCGTGGGCGGTGTTGCTCACGGCCTGGATCTGCTCGACGGGGTTGTTGCCGAGGGCGTTGCCGCCGAGGGCGACGACAATACGATCGGGCTTGCCAAGAGGCTTAGACATTGCTGGAATCCTTTCTGTAAAAGGCCTACAACCCATTAATAACCCGCGTCCGTGCAATACGCGAGTTTATTAAGGTTTATATTCTCTTTATCGCTCATTTTATTCATTTTGAAAATAGTTTAACGGTGAACGGTCGTTTTTACCCGCTCAGCGTAAAGAAGCCCAGTTCAGGCATATCTACGCCATTTACGTGCAACTTTATTTAAATAGAGCAGGGATTAGACCAGATTATGCAAACTATATCTTTGCTAAACACAAAACGGACAGCGCAATATCTTACTCGCACTATACGCGATTCTATACATTAATTTGACGAGTATGCACCCCTGCAAAAACATGGGGCTTTTCATCCAACATAAGGGATAGCCGATCGCGCTTCACCCCGCGGCAAGCGACTGCGAGTTCGCAGTATGGAACTTTACCGTCGGCTTCTGCATGAACGCTACCGACGCCCTTTCGCTCCTGCGCGCCCAAGCAGCCGAGAACGCTAACGGCGCCACTGTCAACCTGGCCACCCTCAACAACGGCGCCGCCAGCCTTTTCGCAAAGTACCGTGCTGGCTCGCTGGCTTTGAGGCCTAAGTGAGCTTTGCTATTTGCCAATTTTTGTATGATTTGGGTCAAATCTATTTGTCAATTTTTGTATGATTAGGGGCAAATCTATTTGCCAATTTTTGTCAATGAGGTGTTTTAATGCTACGCCGCAAAGTCACTGATAGGCTTTTGAGCTGGAAGAATAACTCCCATAAGGCCCTGCTTGTTACCGGTGCGCGTCAGATTGGCAAGAGCTATGCGATTCGCGCGTTTGGAAAGAGCAACTACGCTTCGTATTATGAGGTCAATCTGCTACTTGATGCCGAGGCAAGAGACGTACTTGTTGGCGCTAAGAACTCCATTGACTTCATCAACCGTGTGGCCCTTCTTGCGGATGCACCGCTTGTTGAGGGAGATACGCTTATCTTTGTCGATGAGATTCAGGAGTATCCGCAGATCGTTACACTTATGAAGGCGCTGGTCGAGGACGGACGCTTTAGCTATGTCTTCTCGGGGTCTATGCTTGGGACTGAGTTTAAGGGGATCTCTTCTTTCCCGGTGGGGTATGTCGAGCACATTGTTATGCGGCCAATGGATTATGAAGAGTTTTGTTGGGCAAACAGCATCAGCGAGAATGTGCTTGCAGACATCCGCAGCTGCCTTGTCGAGAGGCGTCCCGTCGAAAATTTTATTCATGAGGCGATGCTCAAAAACTTTAGAGCTTATATCGTTTGCGGCGGCATGCCGGAGGTCGTTCAGAACTATATCGATTCGGGCTATTCGCTCGTGAGAACGCGTGAGCTTCAAATTCAGCTAGTCGATCAGTACAAAAGCGATATCTCTAAATATGCATCGACTCGAGCGTTTAACGTTCGCTCCATTTTCGAGCAAATTCCCGTTCAGCTTGAGGCGGAGTCCCATCGCTTTATCGTCTCGTCTCTAGGCGAGGGAGCTCGTCTTCAAAAATACGAGCAGGATTTCCTATGGCTGGTGAACGCAGGCGTTGGATTGATGGTCCCCCAGGTGACGGAGGCACGAAGTCCTCTCAAGAGGACGGAGAAAACGACGGCCTTTAAACTATACGAGTCCGATACAGGTATGCTCGCATCGCGGTATCCCGGCAGCACGGCACGCGCCGTCTACCTTGACATGAAAACCCCCAACCTCGGCGGCCTCTATGAGAACGTGGTCGCACAGGAACTCGTTGCCCTCGGAGCAGATACGTGGTACTACCAAACGCGTGAGGTCGGTGAAGTCGACTTTGTAATCGAAGGTGCCCGCGGGCATGTTGTCCCAATCGAAGTCAAATCGGGCAAGAAAGTTCGAGCACATGCAGCCCTCGACCGTTTGATGAGTGTGGGCGAGTACAAAATTCCCGAGGCCGTTGTGCTGAGCCACGAAAACCTTTGCAAAGAGGGCAAGATCCTTTACGTTCCAATCTATATGACATTCTGTCTCGATGAGTTTATGGAAAAGGACGACCCCAACAACGATTTCTCGTTTGCACCCATATCTCTCTAGGTCATCTGAGTCCGCAAGCCAGCCCCCACGCCCAAAGTACTGCGCCTTTCGCGCCAAAGGCGCGAAACAGCACTGGGGCAGCAGAAGGCCACAATCAGCTAGCCCTCCATGCCCAAAGTGGCGCGTGGTTTCGCGGCCACGCCGCGAAACAGCGACCGGGACAAGGCACCCCCACAGCCACGTCCTTCATTCAGCCCCACAATCCGAGGACGTAGTCGTAGCAGGATCTGAGGGCTGACCTTCGCGGACATTCCGCAGGACGAAAGAACCCCCGCCGCACGAAGTGCGCAGCGGGGGTTCTTTCATGTCCGAGGACGTCCGCGAAGGTCAGCCCTCAGATCCTGCGGTGGGAGACTTAGGCCTCGTTGTACACCGTCTTGAGCTTCAACAGGTGAGCGTAGCGGTCCATAGCGGCCTGCTCGTTCTCCTTGAAGAGCTCCTCGGCGCGCTCGGGGAAGGAACGCGTCAGCGAAGCGTAACGGGCCTCGTTCATCAGGAACTCCTGATAACCGCCCGCGGGCTCCTTGGAATCGAGTGAGAACTTCTTGCCGGCAGCAGCCTCGGGGTTGAAGCGGAAGAGGTTCCAGTAACCGCACTCGACAGCCTTCTTCATCTCGGCCTGGCAGTTCTGCATGCCGCCCTTCTTGATGGAGTGCATCTCGCAGGGGCTGTAGCCGATGATGAGGGACGGGCCGTCGTAGGCCTCGGCCTCGTGGATGGCCTTGAGGGTCTGAGCCGGGTTGGCGCCCATGGCAACCTGTGCCACGTAGACGTAGCCGTAGCTCATGGCAATCTCGGCCAGAGACTTCTTCTTGGTCACCTTACCGGCGGCGGCGAACTGAGCGACCTGGCCCAAGTTCGAGGCCTTGGAGGCCTGACCACCGGTGTTGGAGTAAACCTCGGTGTCGAAGACGAAGACGTTGACGTTGTGGCCGGAAGCCAGGACGTGGTCCAGACCGCCGAAGCCGATGTCGTAGGCCCAGCCGTCGCCGCCGAAGATCCAGAAGGACTTCTTGGTGAGGTAAGCCTTGTCGGCGAGGATCGCCTTGGAAGCGTCGCAGCCGCACTTCTCGAGCTCGGCAACGTAGGCAGCGGCAGCGGTCTTGGAGGCCTCGGCGTCGTTGACGGAGTCGATCCAAGCCTGGCCGGCGGCCTTGAGCTCATCGGACGGACCATCGGCAGCGATGATGTCCTGGGTAGCGGCGATCAGCTTGTGCTGAACGGCCTCATAGCCAACGGCCATGCCCAGGCCGTGCTCGGCATTGTCCTCGAACAGGGAGTTGTTCCACGCCGGGCCGTGACCGTCCTTGTCCTTGCAGTAAGGAGCGGTGGCAGCGGGGTTGCCCCAAATGGAGGAGCAGCCGGTGGCGTTGGAAATGAACATGCGGTCGCCGGCGACCTGGGTCACCAGACGTGCATAGGCGGTCTCGGCGCAGCCGGCGCAGGAGCCGGAGAACTCCAGGTAGGGCTGCTTAAACTGGCTGCCCTTGACGTTGGCCGCGATGAGCTCCTTCTTCTCGGAGACGTTCTCGACCATGTAGTCCCAAACGGGCTGCTGGTCCATCTCCTGCTCGGTGGGAACCATCTCGAGGGCGCCCTTGGGGCAAACCTTGACGCAGTTGGTGCAACCCATGCAGTCGAGCGGGGACACAGCCATGGTGAACTTCATGCCCTTGGCCTTGGGGCCCATGGCGTCGAGCGTGCGGGTAGCCTCGGGCGCGGCGGCAGCCTCGTCCTCGGTCATCGCAAACGGACGGATGGTGGCATGCGGGCACACGTAGGCGCACTGGTTGCACTGGATGCACTTGGTCTCGTCCCAGTGGGGAACGACCACGGCGACGCCGCGCTTCTCGTATGCGGAGGCGCCCAGCTCAAACTGGCCGTCGGCGCAATCGACAAAGGCGGAAACAGGCAGGCTGTCGCCGTCCATGCGATCGATGGGCTCGAGCAGGTTCTTGACCTGCTGGGCGATAGCGGACTTGGTCTCCTCGGAGAGCTCGACGGGAGCGGCATCCTCGGCGGTAGCCCAGTCGGCCGGAACCTCGAACTTACGGAAGGCGGTAGCGCCGGCATCGATGGCCTTGTGGTTGGCGTCGACGATAGCCTGGCCCTTCTTCATGTAGGACTTGGTAGCCGCGTCCTTCATGTACTGCAGGGCGTCCTCGGCGGGCAGGACCTTGGCCAGCGCGAAGAAGGCGGACTGGAGCACCGTGTTGGTGCGCTTGCCCATGCCGACCTTAGCGGCCAGGTCGATAGCGTCGATCAGGTAGACGTTGACGTTGTTGTTCGCGATGTAGCGCTTGGCCACAGCGGGCATGTGCTCGGCGAACTCCTCGTCGCTCCACTGGCAGTTGACCAGGAAGGTGCCGCCCGGCTTGACGTCGCGGACCATCTTGAAGCCCTTAACGATGTAGCTGGGGTTGTGGCAAGCGACAAAGTCGGCCTTGGTCACGTAGTACGGCGAGCGGATCGGGGAATCACCAAAGCGCAGGTGCGAGACAGTGACGCCGCCGGTCTTCTTGGAGTCGTACTGGAAGTAGGCCTGGACGTACTTGTCGGTGTGGTCGCCGATGATCTTGATCGAGTTCTTGTTGGCGCCGACGGTACCGTCGCCACCCAGACCCCAGAACTTGCACTCGATGGTGCCGGGGGCTGCGGTGTTGGGCGCATCCTCGGCCTCGGGCAGGCTCAGGTTGGTCACGTCATCGACAATGCCGATGGTGAACTCGCGCTTGGGCTCGTCCTTCTTGAGCTCCTCGAAGACAGCGAACGCGGACGCGGGAGGCGTGTCCTTGCTGCCCAGGCCATAACGGCCGCCGACGACCTTGATGCCCGTCTTGCCGGCCTCGTAGAGAGCGGAGACGACGTCCTGGTAGAGCGGCTCGCCGATGGAACCCGGCTCCTTGGTACGGTCCATGACGGCGATCTTTTTGACGGTCTCGGGGAGAACGTCGACGAAGTGCTTGATGGAGAACGGACGGAACAGACGAACCTTGACCAGGCCGACCTTCTCACCGTGAGCGTTGAGGTAGTCGATGACTTCCTCGAGCACGTCGCAGAAGGAGCCCATGCACACGACGACGCGATCGGCATCGGGAGCGCCGTAGTAGTTGAACAGGCCGTAATCGGTGCCGAGCTTCTCGTTGATCTTCTTCATGTAGCCCTCGACGACGGCGGGAAGCTCGTCGTAGACCTTGTTGCAGGCCTCACGGTTCTGGAAGAAGATATCGCCGTTCTCGTGGCTGCCGCGGGTGTGCGGGTGCTCAGGGTTGAGCGCGTGGTCGCGGAAAGCCTGGACGGCGTCCATGTCGCACATCTCGGCAAGATCCTTGTAGTCCCACATGGCGACCTTCTGGATCTCGTGGCTGGTGCGGAAGCCGTCGAAGAAGTTAAGGAACGGGGTCTTGCCCTCGATGGCGGCAAGGTGAGCCACCGGCGAGAGGTCCATGACCTCCTGGACGTTGCCCTCGGCGAGCATGGCGAAACCGGTCTGACGACAGGCCATGACGTCGGAGTGATCGCCAAAAATGTTCAGGGCGTGGGAAGCGACGCAACGCGCGGAGACGTGGAAGACGCCCGGGAGCTGCTCGCCCGCGATCTTGTACATGTTCGGGATCATCAGGAGCAGACCCTGAGAAGCCGTGTAGGTGGTGGTCAGAGCACCGGCACCCAGCGAACCGTGAACGGTACCGGCTGCACCTGCCTCGGACTCCATCTCGACGACCTTGACCGGGGTGCCGAAGATGTTCTTGCGACCCTGGGCCGCCCACTGGTCAACATGGTCGGCCATCGGGCTGGACGGCGTAATGGGATAGATTCCCGCTACCTCGGTGTACGCATACGAAACATATGCGGCCGCCTCGTTGCCGTCCATAGACTTAAACTTACGCGCCATATACCCCTCTCCTCTCATATAGGTATACAGGCCCCGGCGATCGCCGGGATGTTGGCGTGATGGGATTTTCGCTGTTGCTTCCAATCATCTGGCAGGCGGACTTGGCAGCAGGTACATGGCGTGGAGAGAAGGCATGCCGAGGCGAGGGGCAACTGATGCGCCCCACAGACCCGACCGCCCGTCTTGCACATGACCGAGCGCCGCAAAGGCCGCATGCCGGATGCTCCCGGGCACGCCCCGGCGATGGGAAGCGCCCGCAACGGAAATCCGCATGCGGGCTTATTGTACCCCGCCGTCAAGTGTAATTTCGGCAAATATAGGCGGGCGGTAAAGGTTTACCTTGGGTGACCATCAAGGGCAAAATTGATCCTTCCGTCACCGAGGGACCAAATGGCAGCTGCGGTGAAATAGGAACTGTTTGCCGGCCGTAGCCTTAAACAGCCCCTATTTCACCGCAACTTATTTAGGAGATGAGTCAGAGGGCGCCGAGGAGGATGGCGTAGGTTGTGGATTCTCCGAGCTTGAGCTCGTCACCGGGGTTGAGCTGGGCGGAGCGGCCGGGCTCGACCTGGGTGCAGACGTTCGTCGCGTCGTTTACCACCACGGTTCCGTTGGTGGACGACAGGTCCTCAACGTACCAGACATTTTGGTCATCGCACCACACGTGGGCATGGCGAGCCGAAACGTCATCGCCCACATCGGTGATGCCGCCCTCCCCCGTTGCCAGCGCGCCGATCTCGACGCCTTCCTCACTCGGCTGAATCCAGCGCGGGACGCTCACCGCGTAGCCGTTTTGCACGCGCAGCAGTCCCAGCGGATGCGCCGGCGCGACCTCGTGCTCGCCCGACTTGGAACCAAGGCGGGCGTGAGAGCAAACGGCATAGGGAACGAATCTTGCGGATGTACTCCTCGACGTCAGGCAGGTAAGCCCCACGAAGTCACCGGGGAGGCCCAAGCGGCCCGGCACCACTTCCAGATTCTGACCAGGGCGAGTCGTTCGCCGGTGGCTGAAGGCTCGCTCCCACCCAAAAGGGGAGATTCGCGTTGTTCCCCAATCGCTCTCGCATCTTTCATTTTGCTCGAGGTGGGCTATAAAAACTTTCCTGGTGAAAGGCGGCGATTGGTTTCCTTTCTTTCTAGAGGAGCGCGCCTGTAATCTGTTTTCATCCTAAATCAAGTTAAGATCGGACCTTCCAGAGGCAAGTCGACTCAAACTGCAAGGCTCCATGTTGGAATAAAGAGCGCTGTCGAAGTGCCAACAACACAAAGCTTGCCAGTCTCAAATAGAACCTTTTGGGAGTCCGATTGGGCCGCACACCGAATCCCCGCTGGTGGTTTTTTATAGCTGCGCAACAATAAACAAGGTTAGTGCCAGTCCAGCATGAAATTGAGGAACGTATGCATTTTTTTCTCAGTAAGTGATCGTCGTTACTGCTTCGATGAGGTCACTCGCAATTGCTTTCAGGTTGACCAAGCATCAGAAGATGCGCTTCGCATATTTGAAGCATCGGGAAGAACGGTCAACTCGAAGTTGCTAACAAAGTCACTTGCTGCGAAAGGCTACGACCAAACGACCATAGCAGAACTTGAAGACGACATTGATGAGTATCAACGATTGTCTGAGCGGACTTTCTTAACAAAAGACACGCCTCGAAAACTTAGATCCATCGAACTCCACGTTTCACATGCATGCAACCTTGGTTGTAGTTACTGTTTTGCCGGTAAAGGAGATTATGGAACGTCTCCTCTGCTGATGACAGACGAGATAGCCTTCAAGGCGGTCGACTACCTCGTCGCAAGTTCATCGGAAAACGAAACGCTTGCAATCGTCTTTTTTGGTGGGGAACCCATGATTAACGAGCCGCTGATATGGAAAACGGTCGACTATTCAAAAAGAATATACCCCAATAGAAACTTTACCTATTCTATTACGACCAACGGAACGCTTTTGAATGACACCTTGATTATCAACTTTATCCGAACACCTCCCACATTCATCCGTACATGTGCGG
>UREC01000033.1:0-21926 GCA_900546755.1 uncultured Collinsella sp.
CCGCACATGTACGGATGAATGTGGGAGGTGTTCGGATAAAGTTGATAATCAAGGCGCCTGAATCATTGATGCTGGCTGGTGTGAGAACAGAGATAAACGAGCGGCTCGAGCGATATAATGACACGCTATGGAGGCCGTATGCTCTTTTCCCGCCGTTCTGCTACATTTGCCTGCGCCATTGCGCTTGTCGTAATGGCGGTCACCCCTTATCACCGGTTTTCATCTTCAATCGGCCTAGCGTCAGGTGCAATGACCTGGCTCGTTATCCTGGGCGCATGCCTCGCGGCGTTTGTTCATGGTGCTGCGCTATGCAAGGGGGGAATGAGAAGGCCGAGGCATCTCGGTGCCATCGGTGTTTTCCTTGGTGTTATTGCAACTGTTCCCGAATGGGCCGACCTGGCTTTCTATGCTCGCGGAGACTCTATTCCAATCGTGTTTGCACCGATTTGGTTGTTACATGGCGTTTCGTGTGTCTCGTGCTTTGTTGGGTCGCTGCTTCTCTCATATGTTATTTGGGGCACGGCGGACTCTCCTTTGACGCAGAGGTCGACACGGACTGACGAAAGGGAAACTCGTCACCCGCAGGACGCGATTTTTACAGAAACAATAGCCGTCATGTCTTGCCTGCTGTTTTGCTGTCGAGTTTCATGGAGAGTCGTTCCCGAGCCATGGGGGATGCCCCCTGTAACGGCCGCGTCAATTGGCCTTGCGCTTTTAATTCCGTTGGTCTATCTCGCATTGACTGTGGCCCCGCCGTTTTGCCGCCCTCGTGCCTTTGGCCATGGGCGGCGCGACGTGTTTGCCTGTTCTGTGCTCGTAGCAGTTCCTATTGGTCTTATTCCGGCTGTTGAGGCGGCATACTTCGCAAGCGATGCCGTGGTCATTGCATTGCTGGCGATGGGGTCCGTTATCGCTGCTGCCTTCGTATGCATGTTGCTAAGGGGGAAACGGGACAACAATTCGGATATCGCCTGTGCGTCCGACACATTCGATGCGGGGGTGTTTTCCCCTGCCCTGTCGCCTAGAGAAGAGCAGTTTGTTCGACTGCTGCTCAAAGGGAAAACGCCGGCGGAAATTGCCAAGGAGACGGATACGAAGCCATCGACGGTGAGAACAACGCTTCACCGAGCATACGGGAAGGCGTCGGTTGCGGGCTCACGCGAGCTCGTGGCGCTGTTTGCGGGTGAGGGCGATACTGTAGGGCATGAGCTACCGCAGCGGCATGCTGACGATATAGTGGCATCAGCTCGAACGCGCCGGCTGTTTCGATACCTGCTCACATTATTCTTTATCCTCCTTGCGGCGGGGCCCTTGGTAATGGCGGATAGCGATTGGGGGTCCGGTGTTTCGCGGGCTGTCGCCTTTTCCCTCTTAAGCTACGCATTGGGTCTCGGACTGCTTCTGTCGCTACGCTACGCGGGTGGAAAAGCGAATCGTGGCGCTGCGCTGGATAGAGCGGGTGAAGCGATTTGGCTCGGAAGCCCGTACGTATGGGCGGTGCTATCTGCTGTGGAATGGTCTTTTATCTATATCGCGGCATTGATGTGCATACGCGTTCCGTTGATGGCTGTGCCGGTCCTGTTTTGCGGCGTGGCGTCTACGGCTTCGCTCGCTGTTGGGCTGCGTCCGTTTAAGGTGCATGCCCATGCTCGGGCTATCGTGCCGTTGGTGTCAATGGGCATGGTTGCCTTAATCTATGCGGTCGCTAGGGGGCGAATCCATGGACTTGCGGTGCTGACGGGGGTGCTGCTCACATATATAGTGATGCGAAGCTGTCCGCAGCGCAAAATGCTTGGGATATGGATGCTTTGCTTCGGGGCGACGGCTCCTGTTTGGGCTGTCTTGCTCAATATGGTGCAGGATCTGACGGTTTTCGAGCCGTTGTTCCTCGCGTCGTTGTTGGGGCAAAGTTCGGCTGTCAATGTCGTCGTGGCAACGGTGATTGTTTGCTGGTCTGTGCCCATGTTCGTTACGCACATCGCGCTCGCCCGCTCGGTTGAGGACGAGAAGGCCGTCTTGGAGTACCGGGCGAACGGGTCCACCGAAACGGCCCGCGTGCGCCAGCTGGCCCTGCTTACGTCGCGCTCCCTTTCTGATGTTCAGTCGCAAATTTTGCTGATGACGGCAGAGGGGGCAACGACAAAGGCCATTGCGGAGGATGTCGGTTACGCTGCATCTACGGTGCAAGCGCTGCGGTCTGCATCTTACCGCCAGTTGAAGATCAAGAATAAGGCGGAGCTAATTTTATTGTTATCGCAGGTAAATAACGTGTAAACGCCTGAGCAATCAACTCAATAGCGGGTGTTTACAGACATCTTTCTCTATTCATGCGAAGGTTGCCGTGCGTCGACGCATTGTTAACCGCTTTTGATTGGAGAAGGCCATGATTAAGCCAAGGAGCGCTATTGCTCGAATCGGAGTCGGCTTGGTGATTGCAGCTGGTCTGTCCCTAGGGGTTCCCGCTGCATCGTTTGCACAAGAGGAGTTTGACACCTCTCAGGTTTCCAGCATTACTCAAAACGCCGATACGGGAATTACGACCTGTACGAACAATGCCGATAAGGCATTTAGTTTTCAATGTGCCGGGACGAGTGCAACTGGCTACCGTCAAAAGGATGATTCCTCATCGCTCTATCTGGATATCCAGGGCCATACGGGAAATCCGCTTCGGTTATATACAGACGGTGCGTATAACACAAGCGGTAGCGGCAGCATGAATTGTACTCAGGGAACGTATCGTTCGAATCACAAGGGACAGTGGGAAATGTATAACCTCGTCCGTGAGAACGGGCGATCTGCGGCGCGACTGACTGCATGGGCGGAGTCTGGCTACGGCACTGTTATTGGCGTATGGAGCCCCGACTGCGTCGGGCATTTCCACAAGCTTCCCGCATAGTTGTTTGAAATGGCTCCCTTCCGGCTTTCTGGGTCGGAAGGGGGAGGAGGACGTATGAACCAAAAGCTCGCAAGATACGAACTGTCGAAAACGATTAGACGTCCAGCTTTTATCCTTGCTCTCTTGATTGCGGTCGCAGTTGCAATAGCTGCCGCGCTGGAGCCGTGGGCAAATTTGGAAAAAGAGCGCCACAACCTTCTTTCTTTTGGTTACGGCGTTGGCGTGCAAGCCGAAAATTATCTCGGTCAAACACGTGAAAGCAGCTTCGGTAACTGGATTGTTGTGAGCGCGAACGCGCCACTGTCTGCGTCGGTGTTTTTCTATGCACTGCCCCTGCTTGCAATGTCGGCTGGATCTTGGTCGTGTCTCTTTGAGCGTTTGAGTGGTTATGACATGCAGATATGCACGCGCGTTTCCAGAAAGGCGTACGTGAACGTAAAGATGCTGTCTGCTTTCCTCTCCGCGTTTACAGTGACTGCCATTCCTCTGCTCGTCAATTTCCTGATTGTCTCGATGCTTTTTCCTGCGTATCTTCCTCGGGTCGATGAGTCGACTTACGTAGGACTTTACCTGCATAGCTACTTCTCCGGTCTATTTTATTCGCATCCTTTGTCATATGTGCTCGCATACACGCTGTTCGATGCTGTCACGCTCGGGACTTTATCCATGGCTGTAACTGGCTTCTCAATTTTGTTTCGTAGCAGAATCAAAGCGATAATTGTCCCGTATCTGCTAATGGTTGCGTGGCATTTTGCAAATGGCTGGATCTTCGGCGTAATGGCTTGTGTGGGGTTTAACTGCAATATCCTCAACAGCATCAGGTCGGAATCGCTGAATAACTGGCCAGACATTCGAGCCGGTTTTGCGGAAATCATATTATTGACCCTTGCTTCGTTGGCTTTTTCTGGGGCGTGGAAAAGACGCGAGGTGGTCTGATGCTGTTTAGGCTGGTCGCCGCGGACCTGAGGACCGTTTTGAAGAAGAACATCATCACTTTTATTGCAATTGCGGCAGTGACCGTTGCGAACTTGGTGTACGCCTACGGATTGTCTTCTGTGTATGGGGTTAGAACGGATACCTTGGGGTTTGCGGATAATCTTGCGCTCGTGTTTGCCGGATCTGCTCCGTTTGAGCCTAGGCCCGGGGTCATGTTTGTGCCTCCGCTAGGATGGCTATTTCTCATTCTGCTTATTCTCTATACAACACTCGACTATCCGACCGAATCGTTGCACGGGTTTGGTTTGCAAGCGCTTGTTCGATGCCGGGCAAGAACCCTTTGGTGGGTCTCGCGTTTTATCTTGGTGGCGGCAGTAACGGCATTTTCACTGCTCGTGGTGGTTTGCTCTGTTGTGATTTGGAGCTTGGTGGTGAGCTCCTCGTTCAGCGCGGTCATTCATGGTGAGTCGCTTCAACTGGCTAATTTGGCGCCGTGGTTTCTCAAAGCTGCCGAGGCAGATGCGCTGCCGTTTTTCATAGGTCTCTTATTTGCTTTTGAGGCGCTTGCGTTTGCGCAGGCAGCGGTTGGGTTTGTGCTTGGGTCGTCAGTCTCGTTTGTGGTTTTAATGAGCTACCTGATCTGCTCGGCATATGCACGACATTGGGCGCTATTGGGTAACGCCTTGATGCTGTTGCGCTGGGGTGGAATTGTCAAAGAGGGAATCGCGGCGGGCTCGAGTGTCTTGTCATCAATTGGGCTTATGTCGTTATGCCTATCGTTGGGTGGACTGTGGTTTCGAAGGGCCGACCTTATAGAAAAGGGGGACAAGATATGAGTGTGATCGTAAGGGGCGTATCGAAGCGCATGGGTAAAAACGATGTCCTGCGCAACGTGTCCATCGAGGTTGACCCTGGGACTGTGGTCGGGCTTCAGGGGATAAACGGTTCGGGTAAGACCATGCTCATGCGAGCGGTTTGCGGGTTGATCAAGCCTACCGAAGGCGAAATCTCTATCGATGGCCAAAGGCTTGGGGCGGACATCTCGTTCCCGCCGAGTCTGGGGATGTTGATCGAGGCGCCTTCCTTTTTGGGATATCTGTCTGGCTACGACAATCTGAAGCTCATCGCTCAGATCAAGGGCGTTGCCACCCCCGAGGACATTCGCTCTGCCCTGCGGCTCGTGGGGCTCGATGCAGACGAAAAAAAGAAGTTCCGAGCATACTCGCTTGGGATGAAGCAGCGTCTGGGGATAGCTGCGGCAATTATGGAGAAGCCGAAGCTGCTTGTTCTCGATGAGCCAACGAATGCCCTCGACGAAGCGGGCGTTGAAATGCTCAAGCGCGTTGTGGCGATGGCGGCATCAACGGGTCGTGAGGTCCTTCTGTCCAGCCATGACGGAGAGGTGCTAGAGGAACTGGCCGATCGGGTTTACTGCATGCGCGACGGTGCCGTTGTGAAAGTTCGGGAAAGGTCGTGAGCGCGATGAAGAAGACCCTGTGGACGAGAAGATCGGCGCTCGCGCTTTTTTGCTGTGCTGCTGCCGGCCTTGCGGGCATGAGGGTGAGCGTCGTTAACGGGAACCGGACGGTCATTCCTGAGAAATATTACGCGGAGGGCGAATGGCTCTCGATGGATGGAGCGTTTCTGGGGTCGAAGGATGTGGTGACTGATGGGTATTCGTTTTGCATAGACGGGGCAGAGTTGCTCACGCCGCGCGAGTATCTCAAACGAGCACATGACGATTATTCAAAATATGGCACCGTGGATACGAAAACGAGACTGAAGGATGCCGACATCACGTGCGTTATCGCCGTAAAGATGCGTGTCAGAAATAGGGATAATATCGACGGTGGAATCAAAGCGTATGTTTGGCATCTGGTTCCGGAGTCTGCGCCAAACTATGATTTTGTAGTCAATACCGATCTGATAACGCAAGCCATGCCGGTCCTTGGCGGCTCTGCTGCGTTTGCCGTGGAGGTTGGGGCAGAAAACGAGTTGCTCGTCCCATTTATGATGCAGAACACCAACGACTATTTCGAAGGTTACGAGACCGTCCGTTTTGAGAAAGCATTTCCCGGGACTTACACGATGAAGATGACCGATCTGCCGGAGCGGAGGCTCTTAAGGTTTGAAGTGAAATAGCTCGAGAGCAAGGCAAAACGGGTCCATTGGCGGTACGCGCGCCCGATTCCAGGCGCCCCGGCCCGGAATCGGGCGCGGGACGAGGCGCCTTCGGTGTCGGCCGGCCTACCGCTTCTTCTTGCTCTTCTTCTGCTTGCGCTGCTTGCCCTTGGTCTCCTGGGGCTTGTCGCCCTGTTTTGCTTCGGCAGCGGCCTTTTCTGCCTTCATCTTCTTGCGTTTGGTCTCGATGCGGAGTTTTTTGTTGATGCGCGCCTTAAGGAAGGGACCGAACTGCTCGGCATCGCCGCGGACAAAGGTGTCCTTAGGGATCGTCACGCCCTGGTCGGCGAACATGGCCACAAAGATGCGCTCGCCGTCGAGCACGTGGTCGAGCTTTTCAAACGGGAAGAACTGCGACTTGCCGCTCGTGCCCCAAACCATCAGGCCGTCCTCGTTGGCGGCGACGCGGCGATAGCGGCCACCCATGGACTCGTCGGCCTCAACGGCGTCGATAAAGTCGCGGGCGAGGGTGTGGTGCAGGTTTTTGCTCCACCAGGCCAAAAAGGCGCCGAATACGATCAAGACGACGCCAAACTTGATCCAGTTGCCGCCGGCCACCAGCATGCCGATGCCGATGAGCGCGGCAATTGCCGCGGCGACATACAGCGAGCCGCGACGCCTGGGCGAGGCGACCAGGCGGGCGAAGTCGGTGACGAGGTCGTTTTCGTATTGGTACTCGTTGAGGTACAGGATGCCGTCGTCGGCTGCGGCCTGCTCCTCGAGCGCGACCTCGACCTGGTCGGCTGCTTCGGAGGGAACGAGGTTGCTCTCTGCGTCTGCCATGCTCTTTGGACTCCTATCGCGGCGGGCTCGCCGTACGGGTTATTATGGAATGCAGTATGCCGTGCGACCGCATGGCCGCCGCGGCAACAAGACTCAGTATACCCGGGGGAGCACCCATGGAATCGTTGTACCGAAAGTATCGCCCGCTCACCTTTGACTCCGTGGTGGGCCAGCAGCATATCGTCTCGACGCTCGAGCACGCCATCACCGAGGGGCGCCTGTCCCACGCCTACCTGTTCTGCGGACCGCGCGGCACGGGCAAGACCACCATGGCGCGCATTCTGGCCAAGGCGCTGCTGTGCCGCAATGCCGAGGCGGCGCGCGCCGAGGGTGCAAGCGGCTGCATGCCCGACGGTACTTGCGAGGAGTGCGAGCTCATTGCCGAGGGTAACCACCCCGATGTCTACGAGCTCGATGCCGCCTCCCGCACGGGCGTGGACAATGTGCGCGAGGAAATCATCAACTCCGTCAACTTTGCCCCGGTGCGCGGCAAGTACAAGATCTATATCATCGACGAGGTCCACATGCTCACGACGGCGGCGTTCAACGCGCTGCTCAAGACGCTCGAGGAGCCGCCGGCACACGTGATCTTTGTGCTGTGCACCACCGACCCGCAAAAGATTCTGGAGACCATCCTCTCGCGCTGCCAGCGTTTCGATTTCCATCGCATCGGCAACGAGGATATCGAGCGTCGCCTGGCATACGTGTGCGAGCAGGAGGGCTTCGATTACGACGATGAGGCGCTGGCTATCGTGGCGCGCCATGCCAAGGGCGGTATGCGCGACGCGTTGTCCACGCTGGAGCAGCTGAGCGTCTTTGGCAACGGTTCTGTGCATGCGGACGACGCCCGCTCGCTTTTAGGCGAGGTTTCGGACCAGATTCTGGGCGAGTTTTCCCGCGCCATTGCCGATCGCGATGTTGCCGAGCTCTATGGACTGATCCGTGCGCAGGTCGAGGAAGGAAACGACCTGTTGGAGCTGACGCGCGACCTGGTGGCGCATGTGCGTGACGTGTACGTTGCCTGCGTTGCCGGTGCCCGTGCCGAGCTGTTTGAGGGCGGCTCCGAGCAGGCCGAGGCGCTTGCTGCCGAGGCCGCTGCCTTTGGCGAGCATCCTGCCGACCGCCTGGCCCGTGTGCTGACGGTGCTCGACGATGCCGCACTGGAGATGAGGGGCGCGAGCGACGTGCGCCTGGTGCTCGAGATCGCCTGCACGCGCCTGGCACGTCCCGAGGCCGATTTAACGATTGAGGCATTGGCCGAGCGCGTGGCCCGCTTGGAGGCCATGGTTGCCAACGGCGCCGTGCCGGCGAGCGTGGCTGCTGCTCAGGCCGCCGCGCCTGCAGCATCCGTACCCGCTGCTGCCCAACAGCCGACGCTAATTTCGGGCGCTCGTGCTGCCGCTCCGGCGGCATCCGCTGCCCCCGCTGCTACGTCCGCGCGCCAGGGCGGTATGCCTTGGGACCGTGGTGCTGCTGTTCCGGCTGCCCAGCCTGCGTCCCGTTCTGCGTCCGTGTCAGCTTCCAAGCCTGCAGCGCCTGCACCTCAGCCTGCGCCGACTCCGACGCCTCAGCCCGTTGCGGCTCCCGCGCCTGCCACCGCTCCGGCACCTAAGCCCCAGTCCAACAATGCCGCCCAGGTTGCCGCCGCCGGTACTGCCGAGACGCCCGCGGTCGAGGATGCCGGAGAGCTGCAGCGCAAATGGGCCGAGGTTGTCGAGCGTGTCAAGGCGCGTCAGGCTTCCTACGCGGGGCTTTTGCTCAATGCCCGCGCCACGGCTGACGACGGCTCCAGGCTCACGGTCTCGTTCCCCGCGGGTTCGACTTTTGCCATTAAGATGCTCGGTCGCGCCGATACGCAGTCGGTGGTCCTGCCGACGGTCTGCGCGGTCTTCGGTCGTCGTACCGTCGACTATGTCCTGGGTGGGGGTGGCACGCCGGCTCCTCAACATGAGGAGCATTCTCCATCTGCACGGGCTGCGGCATCTGCGGACCCGCAACCCGTGTCCTCGGCGGCCCCTGTATCCTCGAGCGCCAGCGCGCCGCAGCAGCAAGCGGCGCCGGTAGCGGCATCGACCCCGTCGGCGCCTAAGCCCGCGGCACCCAAACCGGCTGCTCCGACACCCGCGCCCAAGCCCGTCTCGCCCGCGCCCAAGTCGTCTGACCTGGGCAAAGCCCCCTGGCTACGCTCCGACAACCCCGCCGGCGCTCCTGCCACGGGTAAGCTCCCGACCGAGCCCGCACCCCGTGCGCCCGAGCGCTCGGCTGCCCCGAAGGCTCAGCCTGTCGCGCAGTCCGCGCCGTGGGAATCCGAGCAGGTGCCCTACGACGACGCCATGGTCGGCGGCTTCGCTGGCGATGCGAGCGGGGACGATCTGCCTCCGTTCGACGTGCCGGGTGCGACGCCCGCGCCCAAGCCCGCTGCGGAGGCACCCGCGGCCCCCGCAAGCGACGACGCCCCCGCGGCTCCCTGGGAGTCCAACCCCGGTGCGGGCAGCCCCTTCGGCCATCAGGGCGCAGCCCCGAGCATCCCGCAGACCGAGGACGAGGCCAAAGACCTCATCCGCAGCGTCTTCGGTCAGGCCACCATCTTCAAGCCGGTGGAGTAGCTGCGCAGGCGGGTATACTGCTCAAGAAGAGAACCCCTTGCCCGGGCGCATCTGTATTTCGGACATGTGCAACGTGGTGCCGCGTATATCGCATTCGAGCAGACAGGCGCGTGACGGTCGGCCTAGGATGCTGAGGTCGATACGATACGTCGCATGGCTGTCCGTGTACTCGACTTGCTCGGCGTTGACGGTTGCTCCGATTGTAAATAAAGAGCCCAGTTCGGCATCGACAATCTTGGAGTCCTTTATCTTGACCTTGAACTCTTGGTAGAGGGACGGGCTGTTGTAGTAAATGGTTCGGGTTCCGTCGGTGCATTCATCGGTCGTCTCCCATTTGACGACGGGCTGGTCCGAGCTGGCTATCAGCAGTTCTGCTCCAAAAGCTATGGCATGGGTGATGATAACCAGTAATACCCAGACGACAAAGAGATAGAGAACCACATATGCAACGGGGTGTTTTGAGCGGATGTTTTGGAGTACGGCTGGGACATTCACGAGGGCACCTCCAAATCGTCATCTATGACAATCAAATTATACCCAGCCGCCATGCGTGCCGCCTCGAGCAGCGGCTCGGCATTTTGCCATGTAGCCTTGTAGCCCTACGCATAAACTGCCTGGTTCCAGCTCTGCTAGATGTAGCTTGAGATAATTATGCAACCTTGCATAATTCGACCTTGCATAATCTTGGGCGTGCGTCACGCTCAAGGACATGTATATCGACTGAGGTAGCGTGTCCGCCCCGCTCGCTGGCCTCGCGCCGTGGTACGATTTTTGAGTTTGAAAGTCCCGCCGCGCTCCGGCTGCCCTTGCAGCTCGGCGTGCGGCCGCACGTAAAGGAGCCATCATGGCCGGTATGAACATGCAGCAGATGATGAAGCAGGCTCGCAAGATGCAGGAGCAGCTTGCCGCCGCGCAGGAGAACCTCAAGTCCCAGACCGTCGACGCCTCTGCCGGCGGCGGTATGGTCAAGGTGACCGTTAACGGCGAGATGGAGCTCGTCAACCTTACCATCGACCCCGATGCCCTCGATCCCGAGGACGTCGATATGCTGCAGGACATGATCATGGCTGCCGTCAACGAGGCCGTCCGCGGTGTCAACGAGCTTGCCAACAAGCAGATGGGCGCCATCACCGGCGGCCTCAACATCCCGGGCATGCCGTTCTAAGACACGCATATATATGAGTGCCAACCATAGTCTGCAAAAATTGCTCGATGAGCTGGGCCGTCTGCCGGGCATTGGTCCCAAGTCGGCCCAGCGCATCGCCTATTACCTGCTCGAGGCCGATGCCGAGGAGGCGCGCCGCCTGGCCGAGGCTATCCTGGAGGTTAAGCAGGAGGTTCACTTTTGCAGCCGCTGCTTTAACTACGCCACGGCCGACGAGTGCTCCATCTGCCAGGATTCGATGCGCGATACCACTCGCATTTGCGTGGTGGGCGAGCCGCGCGATGTCCAGGCGATTGAGCGCACGGGCAGCTACCACGGTCTCTACCACGTATTGGGCGGCGTGATCAGTCCCATGGACAAGATTGGTCCCGAGCAGTTGCACATTCGTGAGCTGCTGGCACGCTTGGGCCACGAGGACATCCACGAGGTCATCATCGCCACCAACCCCAATATCGAGGGCGAGACCACGGCGAGCTACCTGGCCCGCACTATCAAGCCGCTGGGCGTTGAGGTATCGCGTCTGGCGAGCGGCCTTCCCGTGGGCGGCGACCTGGAGTATGCCGACGAGCTTACGCTTGGGCGCGCCATCGAGGCCCGTCGCACGATTTAGGTGGCGAGCCTGCTCCTGCCGTATGTCTTCATCACGACGCACGGGGTAGCCATAATTTCCCCGTGCGACTGTAAGTTTGTTGTGCAACAAAGATGCTTTGTATCCGCTTATCGCATGGATGCTTCCACTCGCATCCTTAATTTGCCCATTCGTTGCGCAACCTTTTGGGTTCGCTGATACACTCAAATATGGATTCGAATGAATGCGCCGCTCCCGAGCGGCGTGTTTTTGTTGGAGGAGAACGCATGCGGCCCGGTGGCACTCAGACAAAGCGCGGCGCCGCGGTGCGCATGCGACGCCGACTGGGCTTGGCGCCGCGGGCGTACGCACTGCTGTCTTGCTCGCTGGTGCTGGTCATAGCTGGCGTTTCTGCCTATGGCATGACCGTGCCGTCCATGATGCAGGCACATGCCGCACGCGAACCGCGCGTGGGGCATGAGGTCAAAAGTGACCTGGGGACCACGACTGGATATGCTTGGGCAAGTGTGGTCGCGCATATTGTGTTTGGCACCGGCGACGCGGACGGCGCCGAGGCCCCGGACAACGAAGTCACGCTTGCCAATGGCAAAACCATCGTGCTCACCAACACCAAGATCATCGATCGGTTGTCCAACAATAGCGTGGCGGCAACGGTGAATAAGGTCGAGCAGCAGAAGGAGCAGGACGCCCAGCAGTCCGGAAAGCCCGGTAGCTCGGATACTTCTGGCTCCGGCTCGGATTCGTCGAGTTCGGGCGGTGGCTCTGGGTCGGGTTCCTCTGCCGGAGGGTCTGGAAACGGCGGCTCGACGGGCGGCAACACTGACAACGATGCAAACTCCGGTGGCCTTTCCGCTGCTGAGGAAGAGAGCATTCACAGCTGGCTTGTGACCAAGTACAACATGCTCGACGGCTATGTTTCTCGTGCCAATGACGTGGTCTCGACCTATAACTCTACGGGAGATCCCAGGCCGTGCGACAGCCTGGTCGGGGAGATGTTTGTCATTCGAGCCGAGTTCGGTCGTCAGACATTCTCGCCCCGGTCAAAGTGGTATCAGCAGTATGCCAATCTGTGGGGCTGTTACACCAACCTATGTCAATGGGTCGGCCATTACGGCGATGATGACGTCGCGCTCGGTAACTTCAACAATAACGTGGCGGCGCTTGCCCTATGATGACCGATCTTGCATCTACCACACCACAATCGCTCGGTCGCGATCCCATGGTCGGCCTGCGCCTGGCGCGTGTCGACGGGTTTGAGCCGGCCATTGCGCTCGGTCAGGACGAACTGCCTGCCTATCTGCGTCGTTTTACGATGCTGTTTGCCGACGATGCCACCATGCGCCGTGGCGGTATCGGCCGCGTGACGCGTGCCGTCAACGCCCAAGGCGAGGCCGTAGCACTCAAACAGCTCATCTTGCCGACGCGCGATGAGTTTGACGACGATGCCGCCCATGAGGCGCTGGTCGCCAAGTTCAAAGCGGCATTTCGCGAGGAATATGAATGCCATCGCGCCCTTTCGGGCCTTAAGGGCTTTCCCCGCCTCTATGGCTGGGGCGAGGTTGACGGTGTGCCTGCAATTGTCATGGAATGGGTCGAGGGCGAGACGCTTGCCCGCTTGCGCTCGCGCTTTGCCGTGGACGATGCCGGCCGCCTATCGCCGCTTGTGGCGGCGCGCTTGGGGCGCGACCTGTTCGACCTGCTCTGCCGCATGAGCCTGGTGGGGGAGGGCTTTGTCCATCGCGATATCTCGCCCGCTAATATTATGGTGCGTACGGCGCGTCTACCGCTTGACCGGCAGCTTGCCGAGGGCACCTTTGACCTGTGCCTGATCGACTTTGGCTCGTCGCTGGCGCTCGAGCCTGCGTCGGCCGTGGCCGGTACCGGCGGCAAGGCGTCGTTTACGGAGCGCTATGCCACGCTGCGTCGCGCGACGGTTGCCTATGCCCCGCCCGAGATGCTCACCGACGATATTCCCGACCTGCGCGCTTTGCGTATGTCGCCGGCGATCGACGTCTATGCCGCAGCAAGCACGGTTTACGAGCTCATTGCCGGCGCCGCGCCATACGAAGCCGCGCCGAGCACTTCGGGCACCTCGGGTTCGCGCAAAAAGACGCGCGACATCGCCAGCCCCTACCGTCTCAAGATGGACACGCTGCCCGACTATCCCATTGGTGCCCATGCGCCCGGTTGCGATTTGACTCAGCTGCTTCGTCGTGAGCCCGATGTGGCGCTCGCTGCGGCCGAGCAGGCCCAGCAGCTGGGGCTTGAGCCGGATTCCGAGGAGCTACGCGATGCGCTGGCGTTTGTCGATGCCCAGCTGTTCGACGTGGTGATGGCCTGTCTGTCCAGCCATCAAAAAGATCGTCCCGAGCCGGCGGCGGTCGAGGCGGCGCTCTCGGCGTTTTGTGACCACTATGCGCAAAATGTCGGTCGTTCGCTCCGCGGCGAGCCGCTCACGCCGTGCCCCATGGATGCGTCTGGCCGCGCGGTTCGTCGCGCGCTGATGGTCGGCGCGACGGTCGTCTGTGGCGTGGTTTGGGCTGTGGTCGTGGTTTCGGCCGCGCTGCTGGCGTCGGGCGCTCGCGTGACGGCGACTTTGGGATCGCTCGTGTGGTCTGGGTCGATACCGGGTATTATTGCCGCACTGGCGTTGGCGCTGCCGGGCATAGCCGGCGTTGTCGCGGGGGCACTTGCGCGCAATCGGCGCTCGGGCTTCCTGCAGGGTGTGCTTGCGCTTTCTGCCTGCGAGGTTCCGGTGCTGGTTGTGGCTGCATGTAGCGTATTTTCCCAACGCGCCGTGATGGGCGGCCTTGTTGCCGCTCTGGTTGCAACCTATACGCTTACGTGGTTTTTGCTTGCGATGGGCTTTGCCTTTGAACTTCCCGTTTCGGCACCGCGACGCACAAAAGCCCAGATGGCGACTCCGCTTGCCGGTGGAGCCGCAGCTGTCCGTACTTTTGGCGGACCTGTCGAAGTATCGTCCGATTCTATTTCTACGACCAAGGAGGCCTAGGTCATGGCATCTCAAGTTGAGCTCACCCCATGCGGGGCCATGTTTGACATCTTTAAGCGCGCAGCGCATCTGAGCCATATCGAGCTGTGCGGCTTGGTGCTTTCGTCCCGTCCGCTCGCCGACGGCCGCAGCCCGCAGAGCCGAGCCGCCGATCGCTCTTGGGTTTCCCGCTTTATCGTTCGCGCGCCGGTCGGCACGCTTCAGCAGCGCTACTTTGCCGAATACGGTACCTCGGCTGCGCGTATTATGTCGCAACTGGCCCTGCGCCAGCGCAATCCCATGGACTCCACGGCTGTAATCAATATGGTGTGCGGTCCTGCAGGTGAACCGATGGTACGCGCGCTCGAAGAGTGCCACCAGGACACGAATCTCTATCGCAACGCGCTCGATCGCCTGTCCCAGGCGGCGGAACTCATGCCCGCCGAGCGCGCCGAGGTCGTGCTGGTGCTGTTTGTCGCCGTCGGTTGTTCGGCGGATGTGCGGTCCTCGGTGAACTATGCCATCGACTACGCGAACGCGACCTGCGGCGGAGGCACATCCACGCCGCGTTCGCTTGGCATGTCGCTGACTGCGGGCGAACGCGAACCCGCCCCGGCGCACCCTTTGGGCTTGCTGCGCGTGCAAAACAGTTTTGTCGTGAGCGCCCCGCGCTGGATTCAGCCGAGTGAGCAGGGTGTTGAGATTGGCGCGCTGGCCACTGGTGAGGGCGATATTACCGACGTCGGCGACGATGTCTCGGCCCGCCATGCCCATATCTGGTGCGATGCTCAAAATATCTGGCACGTCGAGGACTTGTCGTCCACCAACGGAACCGTGGTGGTAAACGGGGCCACGCGCGTTTGCATTCAGGTCGAGCCCGGCCGTTCCGCCCAGCTCAATCCCGGCGACGAGCTCAAGCTCGGCGAATCCACTACCTATGCCATCCTCTTCGGTGCCCTCTAGCCGGCAGTTAAGGACGTTCCTTTTAATATGAGCAGGACATTGTCAAGAGGCAAAATCGGGCCTGGCCCCAACGATATGGGGTCAGGCCCTCTCCCTATATCAACCCGTCCGCGGCGACCTCGGCGTGTCTTACCGACGCTCGTCTTTGCAGTTTAATATCCGCCCGTGGCGATCTCTCGCTGGGCAATCCGTTGCTACGGCTGAGGCTTCTACGTCGAACCGACAGTCTGTGCACGCGTGTGGCGCCCTGGGCGCTCGCAGAAAAGGGACCTGAGGTTCGCCTCAACGGCTTCGGATCGAACCGCTTCCGGGGTGACTGGCTTATGTGCGGGGGACCGCCCCCCTACGCCCCCTCGGCCATGAGGCCGACCGCCCACACCCAGCAGGCGAGCTCGCGCGCCGTGGCGACGTTCGCCTTGCTGCCGTGGACCCCGCGCGCGAGCAGCGCCTCCCGCCTCTCGACCAGCCTCCGCACGCCCTTGGCGGCATGCCTCCGGGCGCCCCGGTCCGGGGCCTGGCCCTTGGCGAGGTCCTTCGGCCGCCCCGAGCACGTCAGGTAGTGCCACGCGGCCTCGACCAGCGTCTTCCTCAGGTGCTTGTTGCCGGCCTTGGTGATCGCGCCCCTGCGGTCGCTCTCCCCGCTGGAGTGCTCGGAGGGCGTCAGGCCGACCCACGCCGCGAACGAGCGGGCGTTCCTGAACCTCGAGAACTCGCCGGCCTCGAACACGAGGTCGGCGGCGGAAGCGGTGTCGACGCCCTTGAGGCAGCGCAGGGAGTCGACCCTCTTCCGCCACCTGGGCTTGCGGGCCTCGGCCTCGACGAGCCCCTCGAGCCTCGCCTTCTCCTCCGCCGCCCGCCTGACCGCGTCGACGTAGTAGGCGAGCGCGTCGTTGTCGGCCCCCTCCGCGAACCTAATCGACTCGATCCAGGACCAGTGCGCCCGGGTCCAGTTGCCCTTCCTGCGGCCGGTGGGCGTCCTCTCGTCGAAGGCGAGCCCGTGCCTTAGCAGGAACTTGGAGAGCCGCTGCTTCGAGCGCGAGAGGTCGTCCCTCGCGTCCTCGAGCGCCCTGGTCAGGTCGCGGGCGGCCTCGCACTCGTCGTCGGGGACCCACACCTCGACCACGTTGCCGACCGACAGCATGCGGGCGAGGAACTCGGCGTCGTTGCGGTCGTTCTTCCTGCGCCTGTCCGCGCTGGGCTTGATCATCTTCGAGACGGCGCCGACCACGCAGTCGACCCCCAGGCCGGAGAGCCTCTTCTGCAGGTCGAAGCCCGTGACCCCGGACTCGTACACGCACCTGGCCCCGGGGTCCACGGAGCGGACCCACTCCGCGACGGCGCCGGCATCGTAGCCGAAGGTCGCGCAGCGCACCTCCCCGGTCATGACGTCGAGGGAGACGGCCTTTATCGAGCGGGCGTGGACGTCGAGGCCGACGAAGGTGGTAGTATCGAGCATGGGAGCCCCTTCCATGAATGCGGCGTGGCCGCCGCGGCTGAATTAGACACTCACCATTGTCGGCCTAATCCGCGGTCTTTCATGCAGCAGGGGCTCTCAATGTTTTTATGTCCTGCTCATATCGTCTCTGCCGGCACTTGGGGACACTCCTCGGCGCGCCAGAGCCAGTCGCCCGGGGATGGAGAGGCCATTTTGGCCCTTGGCGGTCAGTCGGGGCGAAACTAGAAGATCTTTCCGATTCGCGGCTGTTCATGCTTGTAGAGCATCTAAAACAATGGGATGTTATTCTGGAATATGCCGGGTGCGTGAACTTGCCTGTCTTAGCCTTAATAAGGTATAGGGGAGTTTGGCTCAGGGGTTCCGTGTTGTTCTTCAGCGCAGTATTGTGGGACAGATTTGCTGAGATTGGCGCCTTACACCGCAGAGCGCACGGAAGGCTCTCGATTTGTGTTCTGGCCCCAGAATACAGGGCCTGATACTTACCAACTGTGGCATGGATGTAACATCTGTAGAAATCAACCCTTTTGTTGTCGACCTTTGTAAGAAAAACACTGCCATCAACTCTTTGGATGACGAAACTAGGGTGCTTGAGGGGAGCCTTTACTCCCCTCTGAGAGATGACTCATGTTTTTCGCTTGTCGTTGTGAATCCTCCGTTACTGCCGATTCCGGATGAGATTCCTTATCCCTTCGTTTGAGATGGAGGACAATCGGGTCTGGATAAAACACTTCGTATTCTTAAGGGTGGCGATACGCATTTAGAGAAAAACGGTAAATACTGCTAATAGGGGTGACGACGATGGTGCGGGGGCGACCCGCGATGCTCTCATCAATACGTCGGATACTTGGGAAATCAGGTCTAGATGCATGTATGATGATGCTGTGTGGCTATTCAATTAATCCGCGTTCCGAATGGGTGCAGGGTATAGCTGCGACATCGTATGCTTTTGACCCGGCGCGATACTCAGATATTTCTGAGGCGGTTGACGAAGTTTATACGCACTATGCCGCGCAAGGCGTTTCGGAAGTTTGCACATCTACGTTACGGGCTTAGGTTTCTTCAAGCGAGCAGGCCGGTTGCGTTATTTCGAGCGATTTTTCTAGTCTAGACGACAAAAGGCAAAGGATTTGATGGGTATAAAACGCGGACGTTTGTGGGCGGATGCTCAAATCTATTGTGGCAATCGGGCGGTTGAAAAAGATATTTCAACCGCCCGATTGCCAGGTTCGTCGGAGGAGATGTCCGATTCCGACTCTCTTGTAGGAAGAGCTTGAGATCGTATTGGCCCAAGGCAATCTTAAAGCAGTCTCATTGGCAAATCTTCGCTCCTGTTGTGTTGAGGTGTAAGGTATCAGTGATTGATGTTTTGTGGCGGGTAGATTGGGGCCTTCCTTGATTCGATGCGTTCTCTCGAGGTTCATCAGAGCAAAAGGGGCTTTCGTCTTCATTGCTATCACGGTGATTGGAACCGCTCTCTCCTATGCCATGCCATACGTGAACGGGAAATTCTTAGATTTTCTTCTCGGTAACCGCAGCGAAAGAGACGCCGTACTCTTCGCGCTCCTGGTTGCGTCAATAGGAGTTTTCTCCACCCTCTTTACTTATTTTGCAGGAACACTTTCCATTCGCATAACCACGAGACTTTCCTTTGATCTTCTCAGGGAGGCCGTCTTGCGTTTTGAAAGAGACGATTACTTGGTGAGTCGGACCATCGATCCAGCCTATACAACGCAACGGATTATTTCCGACTCTAGCGTGGTCTCATCCTTCGTTTTGGCGAATTTTATCAGTGCGCCGCTGTCCATTGTAGCCATTCCCATCGTATTGCTTATCATATGGTCAATTGATTCAACTCTCGCGGTGTTTTCCATCATTCTCCTCATCGTGTATTTCTGTGTAATTACTGGGTTGAGGAAACTTTTGTATAGGGTCACGTATGAGAAGAAAGAGGCGGACAGCGCCTTTTACGCCGCAATTGCATCGCAGCTTAATCAGATTCTCAACATTCAACTGACATCTTCGTACGGCAAGAGCGAACAAGCGCTCGACGCTGGGTTTAAGAGCTATTTTCCCAAAGTTTTGCGCTCCGGAAAGCTATCATATTCTCTGACATCGCTCGATGGTCTTTTCGCAGCGTTGTTTCAAGCGGTGATACTTGTTGTTTCCGGAGTACGAATCATTAACGGAACTATGTCAATAGGCGAGTACACTATCATCGGTACATACTTCGCGGTTCTCTTTAAGACTTTGAAAAGTATGATGTCATTGTTCAAATCCTATCAAGATGCCAAAGCATCATGGGATAGGACGGCTATCGCGACGAGAGAAAAGGAGAGATCGGGGTGGAATCGGACCGATTTAGCTAAACTCGATGAAATAAATGACATTTCGGTATCTGATTTGGAATTCTCGGTTGCCCTTCCAGACGGATCTGTCCGAGAGGTCCTCGGCGGGTTTTCTTTCAAGTTTTCCGGTCCTGGTACATATTGCATAGTTGGGGAAAACGGAAGAGGCAAGACGTCACTTCTTTACTTGATGCTCGGGCTATACTCATCGAAAGGCAAAGTAAAATACAACGGCGTGCCAATCGAAGAATGCGACTTGGATTACATACGTGCGAGAGAGATATCGTGCTGCCCACAGTCGTGCTTCGCGCCGGACGAAACGGTGAAAGAGCTGTTAGAGTATTTCGACACGCCCTTTTCTTCCTATCACCGGGGTGTAGATGGCCTACTTTCGCTGGAAAACAGCGTGAAGGAGTTGCTCGGGAAACGTTGCTCCGCGCTTTCGGGCGGTGAGCTGCGCCGAGTGTACTTATGGTCGGCGATTTCACGCAAGTCGTCAGTTTTGGTACTCGACGAGCCCACGACTGGGTTAGACGCTGTAAGCCGCGCCGAGCTTGCGGCCTATGTTAAGCGCAACAAGCAAAGCCAGCTGATCATCATTGTCTCTCACGATGACGAGATGGTCGGCGCGGTAGAAGGGGTAGTGGATTTAGGCAGCATGTACCGGGGTAAATGCTGACAAGTGTAGTGCTACCCAACTGACAGAGATAACAAAAAAGCGATGCAGATGCACGTAGCATTCAGTCGGTTCGGACTCGGTGCCTTCACGCCATCGCAACGCTTTCAGATATAGTTCTCATTCTCTTACTAAAGGAAACTTTAGTCTACGTTGTCTTGTCGAGACAGAGGTGAAGCGAAGTGTTGTCGCGACGTATCTTATTCCAGGTGGCTCAGTATCATCGTGAGAATCACACCAAAGTGTACTTACAATTCTCGTGTCCCACGGACAACATGAGCTGAGCATTGAGGTTCCACCCTTTGCTGCAACTACACGGGGTTGGACGGCAATGAATATGCCGGGCCGCATGCCACGCGCAGCGGGGGTCCATGCCCCAGTATGTTGCCTACAGCAGCCTCGATGTCCACGCACACATCATCTCTGCCTTCGTGTTCAATCCGTTTGCCGGAGAGTGCGAGGGTTACAAGGCCGTAGAATACGAGCCGAACAAATGAAATGCGGTATCGATGCATAGGATTAAACTGACGATTGCTTTGCACCGAAAATACGCCCGGAAAGCCGCTATGGGTGGCGGCCCGGGTTAAATTGAGAGGCCCGTCCGATCACTTTCATGTGACGAACGGTCGGGCTTCTTATTCCACTTGCCAATGCTCGGCTCATATTGGAAGAAAGCTACGCTAATGTTTGCGTGATACTCCTATTTTTTCCGAAGAAAGAATCGGATAATGAAGAATAACAATAAAAAAGGTGCCAGATATAAAGCAAGTACAAAGGTTAATCCAACGAGACCTTGCAATAATGGCATAACTCCTCCCAGACACGAGATTTTGGTATTTGTCCCCATCTTATTTTGAATTGGACCAAATAGTTCCTAGACACAAAAACTACTCGTCAACTGGATCGCACCAATCTGCTGGCAAAACACAGCTTGATTCTTTATCGACATAGCACCAATCCGCAACAGGGCACTCGGCGATGTCGTAAAAATTGCATATATCAACTCCAAGACAACAAGGCTCAACGGGAGTATGTTCATTTGAACCAACAGGATGGATATGCTTCATAACAGCTCCTCACCTTAATCCAATTAGAGACTACGTTTGATCAATGCCACAGTGATCTACAACGCAGATGCTGCCGCCATCCATGTCATAGTCGCAGTAATCGTATGCACCACAGCCATCTGCTTTATCATAAACAGTACAGATGTCAGTAATGCCCAAGAGGCAGTCAAAAGACATCGGCTTCACGCCTGCCTCGTCGCCACTTCCTGGATTAATCGGATGAATATGCTTCACGACTACCTCCCTTTGAGTGCAGAAAAACCTCAATATTGTGTATAACAAACCAAGATGTCTAGTTCACCATATTTCTAGAATGGTTTCGGCGAACGTAGCAATAAGCTTCGCAGACGGTAATCAGAAGAACGAACACCTCCACAATGGTGACAGCAATGCGCTGAACCGCTTATTCCGATACAGTAGCTTCTCGTTGATTTTTCTCCTGCGAAGATGAGTGGCGGGAAATAAGGTCAAAAGCCATCTCGTAGCACATTTTTCTATATTCACATGATGCAGGGTGTAGACTCTTGGGCAAGTAGCCGTGCTCGTCTGCAGCCTCCCAGCTACAGCCCCCACCACAGAAAGACCGAGCCCAACAGTCCGTACAGTCAATTCTTTTTTCGACACCCTGACTCCAGTTTTCAATATACCTAGTTTCGTCAATTCCGGTGACGATGTTGCCCATTTTGAATCGCATCATCCCGACAAACCTGTGACAGGGGTATACGTCCCCTTCGGGAGTCACGGAAATAAAACGCCTGCCAGCCCCGCATCCGACAAAGGCGATCCTGTTGCTCATAATCAAATCAACTGCAGTTTTCAATGTTCTAAACAAGGGCTTTTCCCCTTGATCAATCTGTTTGAGATATTGATCCGCCAAATCTATTAGGCCCGCCCTGATTTTGTTTAATGAGTGTTCGTCGAGTTTGATATTCTCATCGAATGAGCTCACGGGCGAGAAGTAAATCCTTCTGAAGCCCATCTCTTTAAACTGAAGATAGTCTTCAACAAGGTTACAGTTATTATTTGTTAAGGTCGCTCTTGCGCCGAAGGGGAACGACTCGGAAAAACGACGAACGTTTTTGTCGATATCGGAGAAAGAGCCGCCTCCCGTCTTGTACGGGCGCGATGCATCGTGCTTGCATCCTGTACCATCGAGACTAATCAGAACAGAAAACCCGTGCTCCTTGAAAGAATTCACAGCAGTGTCATTCAAAAGGGTTGATTTCCGGTCTCAACCGAACACATTGAGCTGACGGCACGCTCCCGCAGTT
>UREC01000034.1:0-21562 GCA_900546755.1 uncultured Collinsella sp.
GACGATATATAGGGGCCTCCCGCAGGTAAGCTGCGTTTACGTACTAGCAGCTATACCAGATTCCCCACCACTAGAACCTTCAAAGGCGAAACCGGAAAATCTAAATACAGTAAGCCAATGCGACAAAGGGATTGTTCCTTTGTCGCATTGGCTTACTAGAATGTAAATATTTTTTCAAGCGAGTAGCCGCCCGCCCGCCTCTCTCACATATCGTTCCACGCGCAGTTTCGCAGCGAGCGAAGCGACGCGAGAATGTTTGAGCATGGAATGATATAGGTAAGCCCCGGGCGGGAGGGATACGAGCGCCCTAGGCGATGCCGCTGGAGCCGAAGCCTCCGTTGCCTCGGTCGGTTTTGTCTAGTTCTTCTACTTCTATGAGGTTGACCGTGGGGACTTCTTGGATGACGAGTTGGGCTATGCGGTCGCCTTTATTGATTTGAATGTTAATGGAGGGATCCAGGTTGATGAGGATAACCTTGAGTTCTCCTCGGTAGTGGGCGTCGATGAGGCCCGGCGTGTTGACTATAGACAGGCCCTGCTTGATGGCCAAGCCGCTGCGGGGCTGAACGAAGCCGGCGTAGCCATCGGGCAGGGCGATGGCCAGCCCCGTAGAGACCAGACGGCGTTCGAAGGGCTTCAGGACGCAGTCCTCATTGGAGCGCAAATCCAAGCCGGCATCGGTGGGATGGGCGTATTTGGGAAGCTCGACGGTGGGATCGAGACGCTTTATGTTGACGGTAATGTTGGACATGGAATCACCTTAGCTTGTCGAGCTCTTGCAGAAACTCATCGACGTCTTTGAAATCGCGGTAGACCGAGGCAAAGCGGATGTACGCCACCTTGTCGATCTTGGCCAAGCGCTTGAGCACCATGTCACCCAACTCATGGGACGTGACGGCCGTCAGTGTGCGAGAGCGCAGCTCGACCTCGATGTCGTCGATAATCTCATTGAGCTTCTTAGTGTCGATATCGCGCTTGATGGTGGCGCGCATCAAGCCGACGAGCAGCTTATTGCGATCGAACCGCTGCTTGGTTCCGTCTGACTTAATGACCTCGATTGGGTCTTCGCATCGCTCGAACGTTGTAAAGCGATAGTTACACGAGCAACATTCGCGACGGCGCTTAATGGTGTTATTTGACTCCTGCATACGGGAATCAACGACGCGGGTATGTGCCTTGCCGCATTTGGGACAGCGCATGGTACCTCCTCTTAAACGATAACAAGGGTACCATGCGCAGCGCGATAATGATTACGAACGAGCAGGAACCTTAAGATGCGCACCGGCGGCGAGCGAACCATGCTCCAGATGATTGACGTTACGGATCATGTCGGAAGTCTCTTGCGTGGAAAGGCCTTCGATTGGATATTCCTCGGCAAGCGACCAAAGAGAATCGCCAGTCTGAACGCGAATGGTCTCGTAAGTAATGTTGGAAACGGACTCGGCATACGCGGCGTGACGAGAGCTAAAGACCGAAGTAGCGAGGACAAAGAAGAGCGTAAGCGCAACGGCGACGGCGACAATCGTCGGAACCTTCAGGGCAACGCGGGCCGGCGCGACTACAGCCTGCTGATTGCGAGCAGGCTTTACGGTCAAAGGTTGAATGCCGGAGCGGCCACCCTGAACAACCGTAAAAGTGGGTTCTGCAGGCGTCTCGAGCTTAAGGGCGAGGTTTCCCTGGACCATATTCGTTGCGTTCATCATGTTCTCCTCTCGCGTGTTTTGCTGAGAACAGTTTTATCAAGCCGCGCGGACAAAAATGTCTAGCGCGAGAACGAATGTTCGGTTATTATTATCTTCGAACAGTTGTTCCTGTCAAGCAAAATTCGAACATTTGTTTGACATGGGTAGAGAGGATGCCCTGATGGCTCGCAAAATTACCAAGCGTCAGCAGCAAATTTACGACTTCATCAAGGAATATCAGCAGGAGAAGGGTTATCCGCCCAGCGTGCGTGAGATGGCTTCTGCCGTGGGCCTTTCCTCCCCAAGCACCGTGCACGCCCATCTCTCTGCCCTGGAGGCGCGCGGGCTGCTCAAGCGCGATGCCACCAAGCCGCGTGCCCTGGAACTCTTTAACGAGGATGGTTCCTCTGTCTCAATTTCTAAATCTGACGAGCCCACCGCACCTCGCGGAACGGTCTCGCTACCGCTCGTTGGTCGCGTCGCGGCTGGGATTCCCATTCTGGCCGAGCAGAATATCGAAGACACGTTTACTATCCCGACCGAAATCGCCACTGATCAGGGTTCCTTTATCCTTGAGGTGCATGGGAGCTCAATGATCAATGTCGGCATCTTCAATGGCGATTACATCATCGTCCGTGAACAAAAGAGTGCCATGAACGGCGAAATTGTCGTGGCCATGATTGATGGTTCGGCGACCGTCAAGACGTTCTACAAGGAGCAGGGGCGTGTGCGCTTGCAGCCCGAGAACGACACCATGGAACCTATCTATGCAACGAATCCCGTTATCCTGGGCAAAGTCGTCGGCTTGATGCGCCGGTTCTCGTAATGCAAAAACGCATAACCATCTTTGATACCGTCCGCGGGTTTACGATGATTTCTATGGCAGGTTTTCACGCTTGCTATGATCTCGCCTACCTGTATGGCTGGGATATGCCCTGGTTTACCCAGACTGTCTTTCAAGACGTCTGGCGCGCCAGCATCAGCTGGGTATTTTTGTTTATCGCGGGTTGGATGTGCACGCTCTCACGCAACAATGCCAAACGAGCGGCTAAGTACGCTGCCGCAGCTTTGGTCGTCTGGATCGCAACAACTCTCGTATCGGTCGACGATTCAGTGAACTTTGGCATCATTTATTGCATGGCGATGTGCACCGCGGTGGTTGCGTTCACCCGTCCGTTACTCCAAAAATTACCGGGCTCATGGGGCATCGCAGCGTGCCTTGTTCTTTTTGCCCTAACCTGGGGCATTCCAAAGGCGGTCTACCCACTCCCCTACCTGGCATGGCTTGGATTCCCAGGCCCGGGTTTTGTTTCGGGAGATTACTATCCGCTCATACCGTTTGTCTTTATGTACCTTACCGGCTTTTTTGCTGCCCAGGCAGCACAAGCATCAAGTCTCGAAGCGCCAGCATGGGCATACGCCAATCCTATCCCGGCGCTCGCAGTCCTGGGTCGGCATGCCTTACCGTTCTACCTGCTCCATCAGCCAGTCATTCTAGGCGTGCTAGAAATCGTTTATTCCGTACGATAGCGCTCGAGCCGCGGTGCAATACGAGCCGGCAACTTCGCCACAATGCGAACGCCGTCCTCGAGATATTCCTCATGCAGAAGGGTTCCCTGCTCATGCACCAGCGTGATGAGAGCGCCCTCGCGATACGGGATATCAGCGGAGAGCAACACATCGGTGGCAGCTGCCTCGCGAGCAATCCGGTCGACGAGATCGTCGAGCCCCTCGCCCGTTTGGGCCGAGAACAGAACGGCCTCCGGATAGCGACGACGGAAACTCAATCGATCGACGCTATCGAGAAGATCGATTTTATTGAATACGGTCAGCGTTAAACGCTCTCCGGCGCCGATCTCATCAAGCACGCGGTCGACAGCATCCAGCTGCCGCTCATAGTCCTCGTCAGACGCATCTACGACTTTGAGAATTAGATCGGCACCCAAAACCTCGGACAGCGTCGATTTAAAGGCATCGACCAAACCATGGGGCAGCTTTTGAATAAAGCCGACGGTATCGGTAATCGTCATGCCGCGACCGCCGGGCAGACGATACGAACGCGTCGTCGGGTCGAGCGTAGCAAACAGCTTGTCCTGCGAAAGTACCGTAGAGCCGGTCAGACGATTGAGTAACGTCGATTTACCGGCATTGGTATAACCGGCTAACGCGACGCGAAACGCCGGGGACTCAATGCGACTCTTGGATTGAACATCGCGACGCTGTTCAACCTGCTTGAGCTCACGACGAAGCGCAGCGATCTTATTACGAATGAGGCGACGGTCGACCTCGAGCTGACTTTCGCCCTGACCAAAACGTGAGCCGATGCCGCCGCGCGTCTGCTCCTTGGCGAGATGGCTCCACATGCCACGCAGGCGAGGCAACAAATATTGAAGTTGTGCCAGCTGTACCTGCAGGCGTCCCTCACGCGTCTGAGCATGCAGGCCAAAGATATCCAGGATCAGTGCTGTACGATCGATAATCTTTACCGGCTCGCCCACGGCTTTCTCCAAATAGGATTGCTGCGAGGGGGTCAGGTCGTCGTCAAAAATAACGACATCGGCATCCATGCGATGCACCAGGCCGCACAGCTCTTCAACCTTACCGGAACCGATAAACGATTTAGGATACGGCTTTACCAAACGCTGCGACAAGCGTGCCACGCACCGGGCACCAGCTGTGTGGGCAAGACGCTCCAGCTCATCAAGCGAGCGATCGAGCGGCCATGCATTGTCGCGCCACTCAACACCAACTAAAATGGCACGCTCGGGCTCGGGTGCCGTGGGAACAAGGGGGAAACGGGCCATTAGGCAGCCTCAATACGATGCAGGATATCCTCAACGACCTCATCGATCGTACATTCATCCATATCAAACCACACGATACGGTCATCGCGCTTAAACCACGAAAGCTGACGCTTGGCATAACGACGCGAACGCATCTTAATGAGTTCGCGGGCCTCATCCATGCTCATCACGCCATTGAAAGCATCAATGATCTCTTTATAGCCAATTGCCTGCATCGACGTCAGGGCATCTCCCAGCCCCTGGCCCATAAGACCGCGGACCTCATCGACAAGACCCTGCTCAAACATCAGATCGACGCGCTGGTTAATGCGCTCGTAGAGCACCTCGCGATTACGCGTCAGACCAAACCATAGGGCATGATAATGCTCGTGCGGAACACTAAACTGCGACTTTTGCTGCGCATAGGAGACGCCATCATCATGCATCTCGAGCGCACGAATCACACGGCGCACGTTATGGGGATGAATAACAGCAGCCGATTCTGGATCGCGCTCGGCAAGCAAGGCATGCAGTTCTTCCTCGCCAATACGCTCGGCAAGCTCCTGATAGCCCGCACGACGATCGTCCTCAAGTTCACCCGAGGGAAAGTCCATCTCATCGAGGGCGGCCTTGAGATACAGCCCCGTACCTCCGCAAAAAACCGGCAGGCAACCCGAACCAAGGAGACGTTCAACATGCGCGCGAGCGTCGGCCTGATAAAGCGCAGCAGAATATGCCGCACCCGGCTCTACGATGTCGACGAGACGCAGCGGCGCCGTGCACTCATCGGGCGCCATCTTTGCGGTACCGATGTCCATGCCGCGATAGATTTGCATCGCATCGCACGACAACACTTCGGACGAAAGACGAGCTGCCAAACGGTCGGCAACATCACTCTTACCAACCGCCGTCGGACCGACGATCGCAACGGCGGAAAGACCTGCCCCGGGAGAAACCATTAGCGCGGCTCGCCCACAACGGAGCCGGACAAATACCAGGTCTTGGCAACGTCAACGTCAACATCAACGATCTTACCAACAAGCTGATCGATGCTGTAACCCTCGGGGATAGGCGTATGCACGGTCTGATTCTTGGGACTCTTGCCCAGCAGGACCGCGTCGTTCTTTTTACTCGTTCCCTCAATGAGCGCCGGAACCACAGTATGAAGCTCACCCTGGTTATACTCGTGTGCCGTGGTCTCGATAACCTTAACCAGACGGTTGAAACGCTCGAGAATAACCTCATGCGGCGTAGGATCGTCAATCTCGGCGGCCGGGGTACCGGCGCGCTTGGAATAGATGAAGGTATAGGCCTGAGCATAGCGGACCGTCTCGGCAAGTGAGAGCGTCTGCTCAAAGTCTTCTTCAGTCTCACCCGGGAAGCCAACGATAATGTCGGTCGAGAGCGCGATATCGGGCATGCGGTTGCGAATGCGATCGACAAGGCCCAGATAGTCCTCGCGTGTATAACGGCGATTCATCTCTTTGAGGATCCGCGTCGAACCTGACTGGACGGCCAAGTGCAGCTGCGGCATAACGGCAGGCGTCTCGGCCATGGCGTCGATGGTCTCGGGCAACAGGTCCTTGGGATGCGAAGACGTAAAGAAGATGCGCTCCACGCCCGCATCGCCCACGGCACGCAGCAAATCGGCAAAACGCGGCTTGCCAAACAGATCGCGACCATATGAGTTAACGTTTTGGCCCAGCAGCGTAATCTCACGCACGCCCTGGCGCACCAAACCGGTCACCTCGTCGACAATCTCCTCGAAGGGGCGGCTCTTTTCGCGACCGCGCACGTACGGCACGATGCAATAGGTGCAGAAATTATTGCAGCCCGTCATGATGGGCACCCAGGCGTGATACTGAGTCTCGCGATGCCACGGCATGCTCATGGCATCCGTATCCTCATGCTCATTGGTGCGGATATGACGCTTACCATCAAGGAACGCCTCGGCAATGAGCTCGGCCACATGTGCAATGGAATGCGTGCCAAAGATGACATTAACGTTATCGACGTTGGTGAGCAGGCCCTCGCCATCGCGCTGCGCGATGCAACCGCCAACGGCAACCACGCGCTTGCCCGAAGGCGAAGGCGGCAGGCTTTTGCAGGAATTGCACTGCCCGTACAGGCGAGTATCGGCGGCCTCGCGCACGCAGCACGTCATGAAGACAACGATATCGGCATGCGCGGGATCGAGCGCCATGAGGCAGCCATACGAATCAAGCAGACCGCTCACACGCTCGGAGTCGTGCTGATTCATCTGGCAGCCAAAGGTGCGGATAAAGTAGGTTTTACCGGCAAGAATATCGCGTACGAAACGTTGGTCCATGTGCATAAGTCCTAACGATGGGGAGCGAAACAAGGCAAGCAGAAGCTATGCCACAGGCTTAACATCATCCATGACGACGTTATCCATAGCAGCTCGATTGATCTGGTGAACGTAGATAGAAAGGCGGATGGCCGTGCGCGACTCCCCGTTAATGAGGATGTCGGAGAACACGGGCGCGCAGGAAATATCAAAACCGGTTGGAATCAAAAAACCGCGCGCGATAGCAACGGCCTTAATGGCCTGGTTGACGGCACCGGCGCCGACACACTGGATGTTGACGGGTACACCATCCTTGACCATGCCGGCGATGGCGCCGGCAACGGACGCGGGCGATGATTTGCTTGATACCTTCAGGCAATCCATGAAGAAACTCCTGCATTTAAAAGTACGTTTTAACTGCAATAACTGTATCGTACCGAGTGGACTCGGTAAAGGCACTATTCCTCTTTGGCAAGATCAAAGGTCACGGTGATTCGATCACGCGAAACACGGATCTTTGGGTCACCGCAAAGGTTGAGATAGTACCGGGCGGCAAGGTCATTAAAGTCGCGCTCCACAGCACGCGAAAACTGTGCCATGTCATCCTTGGCAATACGTAGCCCGCGACGATCCTTCGCGAGATCGACAGGAGCCGGCGCATGCGAGGACGAATCACGCTCGCGCAGCAGACGCGCGGTCACACCGCGAACGGGCTTAATCTGCCCTGCCAAAATGCGATGGGCCGTGCGCTCGGACATCTCAAGACCCAAACCCGAACAAATACGGATAAAGTCCTCGGCATCAGAAGCAAGGCCTAAACGATCGACAACCGGAAGCTCGCTCTCGTCATCAATGAACAGGAGACGAGACGTATCGAGCCGACTTGACGCTTGAGCATAAAGGGTCGCGGCAATCTCAGACGGAGAACCGAGATAGACATCGCAACCACGCAACTCCTCGAGCGCAAACTCACAAGCAGCGCGAATAATATTATGTGGACCGCGAGCGCAGACATAACGTCCGTCCTCATCCTTGACGGCCTGGGGCCAGCTGGACTGATCGGCACGCTCACTGAGGCGGTCGGCCGCAACGCTCACCTTGAAGGCTGAACCAAGATCGACGCCGGACGTGACCACACGGGCCTCGTCGGCGTTCTGCTTAATCGAAAACAATGCCATGCCACGACCGTGAACGCCCCAACGGTCCATCTTCATACTCTCGAGCTTGGAGGTAACGCGGGCATCAAAGATTCGCTCTTGCATATCCTGCGGAACGCCAGAACCGTTATCCAGAAAGACAAGCGTGCGGACGCCATCTTCCTTTGTCGTGGCGAGATAGACCTTGTCGGCGCCGGCATCGCGAGCATTACGGAGCATTTCGATGACGATGTCCTCGACATGCTGAATGTCGTGCTTAGCCTGGCGCCGCTCGGCCTCCGAAACGCGGAGGCGGACATACCCCTCGCCAAGGTTCTCCTCGACGCGAAGGTTGCCCTCCCCCGACATCGACGCGATAAATGAGATGAGCTCGTTCGCGTCGCTCATGTTATTTAGCGATATCGACAGCGCGGCTCTCGCGAATCACGACGACGCGCACCTGACCGGGATACTCCATCTCTTCCTCGATCTGATGGGCGATATCGTGAGCCAGAACCGTGGACTGGGCATCGGAGATCTTGTCCGGCTGGACCATGACGTGGACCTCGCGACCGGCCTGCATGGCATAGGTACGTTCGACGCCGTCATGGGAGTTGGCGATCTCCTCGAGCTTCTCAAGACGCTTGATGTAGTTCTCGGCAGACTCGCGACGGGCACCGGGGCGAGAGGCAGAGACAGCATCGGCGGCCTGCACCAGGACATCGAGCACCGTGTTGGGGTCGACATCGGCATGGTGAGCCTCAATAGCGTGGACGATAACGGGCTTCTCGCCATAACGGCGGGCAAGCTCGGCGCCGATGACGGCATGCGGGCCCTCGACGTCGTGGTCGATTGCCTTGCCCAGGTCATGAAGCAGGCCGGCGCGCTTGGCGGTCACAACGTCCAGGCCAAGCTCGGAAGCCATCACGCCGCACAGATCAGAGACCTCGAGGGAATGCTGAAGCACGTTCTGACCAAACGAGGTACGGTAGCGCAGGGCACCAAGGGTCTTGACGATCTCGGGGTGCAGATCGTGGATGCCGGTATCGAAGGCAGCCTGCTCGCCAGCCTCGCGCACGCGCTGCTGAACCAGGTCGGCGGCCTTGTGATACATCTCCTCGATACGGGCAGGGTGAATACGGCCGTCGGCGATTAGGTTCTCGAGGGCGACACGGGCGGTCTCACGACGGACCGGGTCGAAGCTCGAAAGAACGACGGTCTCGGGCGTGTCGTCGATCACGAGGTTGACGCCGGAAACCTGCTCGAAGGTCCGGATGTTGCGACCCTCGCGACCGATGATACGGCCCTTGAGGTCATCAGAGGGAATGTGCACGGAGGTAACGGTGACCTCGGCAGTGTGGTCGGCAGCGCAGCGCTGAATCGCCAGAGACAGAATCTCCTGGGCGGTCTTGTGGCACTCGGCGCGAACCTGCTGCTCGGACTCGCGAATGATCGTGGCGGCCTCGTGGGTGACCTCGCCGCGAACCTTATCGAGGAGCTCCTTGTGGGCGTCCTCGCGGGTAAGGTCGGCGATACGCTCGAGCTCGGAGGTCTGCTTTGCGCAGAGCTCCTCGAGCTCACGGGAGCGCTTCTCGACCTGACCGGCCTGGCTGGACAGCTGATGCTCGCGCTTGTCGAGAGCGTCGTTGCGGCGATCGAGGGATTCCTCGCGCTGCATCACGCGGTTCTCGAGCGTACGAATCTCGTTCTTACGCTGCTTGTCCTCGGCCTCGGCGGCCTGCTTGTTCTTGATGATCTCCTCTTTAGCCTCGAGCAGAGCCTCTTTTTTGAGGGTCTCGGCCTGACGCTTAGCATCACCGATCAGGGACTCAGCCTGTGCGTGTGCCGACTGGATCTTTTCGTCGGCCTCGTGAAGACTACCCTGCTTGGCGGTGCGCATGTAGGCAATGGCGGCGATGGCACCCAAAACGATGCCAACGAGCGCTGCGATGATAGGCATGCTCACTCCTTTTTATGGATTCGTTACACAACAAAGCGAACCGTCCTTACGAACGGCTCGCGACATTTGAGTAATATGGGCGCAGCTTATGCGGGTCGGATACAGATAAACATATAAACAAACTCATCACAGATGAGCACATATCACAAAGCAAATGACAGTGTTTATCGTACGTTGAACCACAACAACTGTCAAATAAATGGCCCCAGCACGGCGGCTAAAACGCGGTGAACGGCAGGGCCACAAAACGCATACGCCTAAACCGCACATTCCTCGCGTTCGGCATTAAGACGAGCCTTAACGGCATCGGCGGCGATGTGATACGAGAAGCCCTTGCCCATCAAAAACCGAACCAGTTTTTCGAATCCGCGCGTCTCTGGAACACGCCGCTTGGCGAGCAGGGCTGACGCACGCGCCAAATCGTCTTCGACGGCAAAATAATCCTCGGGATAACCGGGAATGTCATCGAGCACGACATGACGGCGCTTGAGCTCGGTCTCGATTTTACGCTGTCCCCAACCGCGCCGCTTGCGTTCCTCGATAAAGTACGAGCAAAAGCGGTTCTCGTCTAAAAAGCGATACTCGGTGGCGCGCTCGACGGCGAAATCGATCGCGGGCTGGCGAAAGCCGTAGCGTGCCAACTTGTCACGGACCTCACCCGTCGCATGGTCGCGTCGCGATAGCATCTCGGTCACCATGGTAAGTGCACATTTACGCTCGATGAGCTGCACCGCTTCACGAAAGTTATCCCAATCACAGGGAAGATCGGGGCGATTTTTGACATACAGGCGCGCGACCCGCACGGGAATCCAAATGGACCGCTCAAAACCGCCCTCAAGCTCACAATCGATCTGTGCGCAAGGCCTTTTGGACGCATACCCGCTCGAGAACGAGGAGGCCGCCTTCTTATCGGGAAAGACGACCGTGGCCTCGGTCACCGTATACGACATGAGCGTAACCGCTACTCGTCGTCATCATCGAGCATGGCGGAACCATCGATGGCGTAAAGCTCGTCAAACTCCTCAGGCGCAGGCTGATCGGTCAGCTCGACCTCGGACGGAGCATCGTCATCAAACTCAAGCCCGCAGGCAAGGCGGACCTTATGCTCAATCTCGTCGGCGCAATCGGGGTGTTCGCGCAGGAACGCCTTGGCGGCCTCGCGACCGTTGCCGAGCTTGTCCTCGCCATAGGCAAACCAGGAGCCCATCTTCTTGCAAATGCCGCACTCGACAGCCATGTCCAGAATCGAGCCCTCCTTAGAGATGCCCGTACCGTACATGATGTCGAACTCAGCAGAACGGAACGGAGCTGCCACCTTGTTCTTAACGACCTTGGCGCGCACGCGGTTACCGATAACCTCATCCTTAAGCTTAATGCTGTCGATGCGGCGAATGTCGATACGCACCGAAGAGAAGAACTTAAGGGCGCGGCCGCCCGTCGTGGTCTCGGGGTTGCCGAACATGACGCCGATCTTCTCTCGCAGCTGGTTAATGAAGATGCACGTCGTGTTGGACTTGGACAGCGAACCGGCGAGCTTGCGGAGCGCCTGGCTCATCAGGCGAGCCTGAAGACCGACCGTAGTGTCGCCGATCTCTCCCTCGATCTCGGCACGCGGGGTCAGCGCGGCGACGGAGTCGACGACGATGGCATCGATGGCGCCGGAACGCACGAGCATGTCAACGATCTCGAGCGCCTGCTCACCCGTATCGGGCTGGGAAATCAGTACCTCGTCGATATCCACGCCAATGCGCGCGGCATACGTGGGATCGAGCGCGTGCTCGGCATCGATAAATGCCACAACGCCGCCCATAGCCTGGGCCTCGGCCAGGATCTCGAGCGAAAGCGTCGTCTTACCGGAGGACTCAGGACCGTAAATCTCGACGATGCGGCCGCGCGGCACACCGCCGATACCCAGAGCGGCATCGAGGGCCAGAGCGCCCGTGGGAATGGCCTCGACCTCGAGCTCGGGACCACCGTCGCCGTACCTCATGATGGAACCCTGGCCGAATTTCTTCTCGATCTCTGCCTTGGTGGTGGCGATCATCTCATCGCGCTCTTTACCCGTCGTGCGAGCATGAACGGTACGTACGGGACCTGAATTCTTGGCCATGAAAAGCCCTCCTCTTAACAACCTGCATCGATAATAAACGAACGGCTGTTCGTGGTCAACTGTTCAGATAAATCATATGCAGGCAGTCTTTCCAAAACCCAACCAAACGCCGACCTAACACTGACCAAATGCTTGACCACAAAGGGGCAAATAAGAACAAGAAAGGCAAAAATACACCTATGACCAGCGCAAACGCTAAATTCGTCAGGGGTCCCTATCTCCACAATTAAGGGGCCCGAAGGCCCCTGAAAACACGTCTATTCCATAGAGTTGAGCACAAGGGCAATGCGTCCCAATGCCTCCGCGACCGCATGGGCACGAACACACGAACGGTCGCCCTCATAGTGGCAGCGCACAGAGTCCACGACCGGCACTTCCCCATCAGCCGCGCGATACGCCCAGCCAATATAGAAAGTGCCAGCCGGATCGTCCTCAGTGCCGCCGCCGGGGCCGGCATAACCCGTTGCGCTCACTGCAATATCGCTCTGGTACAGCTCCAGCGAACCCGCCGCCATCTCACGCGCGGTCTGATGCGACACCGCGGTATAGCGGTCGAGCGTCTCCTGATCAACACCCAAAACGCGATGCTTGATCTCATCGCAGTAGGTCACCGCACCGCCACGCAGCACCGCCGAGGCGCCCGGGATATCGGCAATCGTCGAGGCGATCATACCCGCTGTCAGCGACTCAGCCGTCGAAACCGTCACGCCCCGAGCGCTCGCGCGCTCGACAATATGACGCGCCAGCTCCTCGTTATGTGCGGAAATCTGATCAAAAGAGTCCGTCATACCCACCAGGACCTAGACCGAAAAGACGATCTTGCGGCAGTTCCAGAAGTATTGGGCGCCCGAGATAACGGTCAGGACAACGGCAACGGCGTACAGGAAGCGCGACACCGAGTAGATGCCGAGCGTCAGCACCAGCGGGCCAAGGTGCAAGCCGGCCATCGCAAAGACACACAGGTAACCGCAAATGGAGACCATCGTGGTCGCCGTCTTGTACTTGCCAAGCTTATCGGCGGCAACGACCACGCCGGCGGCACTCGCAACCATGCGCAGGGCGCTTACCAACAGCTCGCGGAACAAGATGATGAACACGGACCAAACCGACACGGCGCCAAAGTCCAAGAACAGCAGCAAGGCCGAGAACACGAGCAGCTTGTCGGCGATGGGATCCAAGAATTTACCGAAGTCGGTAATCTCGTTGCGCGAGCGCGCCAGATAGCCGTCAACTTTATCGGTGCACGACAGGATGACGTACAGAATGAAGGCTGCGGCGGCGAGCGGGCCGTCGAAGGTGCTCCAATCCGTACCGGCAACGCTCATGTGAGACAGCGCCGACACGATCATGAACACCGGGATAAAGACGATGCGCACACACGTCACGATATTGGCGGGCGTCCAGACACTCGTCAGTTCCTTATTGCTCTCGTTTGCCACGATGCTCTCCTACTCCACAACATGGCCGATAAGCTCATAGCAGAAGCTATCGGTAAACTCGACCGTCAGAATATCGCCCACGGACGCCTCGCTGGCGTCCAAGTGCACCGCGCCATCGGAATCGGGCGCCTGGAACCAAGCATGGCCGATCAGCTCGGCGCCGTCCTCGGTCTCCTCGATGCCGTCGACGATCACCTGGGCGCGCTCGCCCACATGTGCGGCGGTGGCGGCAAAACCGAGCGACTCGGCCAGGTCCATGGCCTCCTGGGCGCGCTCGAGCTTGACCTCTTCGTCGACCTGGCCCTCCATCTTGGCGGCCAGGCTGCCCTCCTCCTGCGAGTAGGCAAAGACGCTCGTGTAGTCAAAGCCGACGGTGTCCATAAAGTCGATAAGGTCGCGGAACTCGTCGTCGGTCTCGGTCGGGAAGCCAACCATGGCCGTGGAACGGATCACGATGTCGGGGATGCGCTCACGCAGATCGCGGAACAGGTCCTCGAGCTCCTGGCGCGAACCGGAGCGACGCATGGCCTTAAGGATGCGTGCGTCGCAGTGCTGCACGGGAATATCGATATAGGGTAGCACCTCGGGGGTATCGCGAATCGTCTCGATAAGCTCGTCGGTCATGCCCTCGGGCTGCAGGTAGAGAACACGGACCCAGACGTTCTGCGGACGCACGGCCTCGGCTACGGCGCGCAGCAGCTGCGCCAGATTGCGCGGCGAGCCCTCGGCGACGTCACCATCCGCAAAGTCGGTGCCCCAGATGCCCGTGTCCTGGCCGATCAGCACGATCTCTCGCACACCGCCGGCAACCAAGTCGCGCACCTCGGAGATAATGCTCTCGGCATTGCGCGAGTGATAACGACCGCGGATATACGGGATCATGCAGAAGCTACAAAAGCGGTTGCAGCCATCGGAAATCTTGACGTAAGCAACGGCGCCCTCGACAGTGCGCTTGACTTGCGGAATATAGGCAGCGATCTCACGCTCGACACCCAGCACGCCATCGATGACCGCCACGATGCCGTCCTCCTCGTCGGCCTTCACAAAGGCAGCGACCTCGGGCAGCTCGTCAGGCAGGTCGTCGCCATAGCGCGACGGCACACAGCCGCACATGACGATGGGACAAGAACGAACGCCGTCCTGAACCTCGTTGGCGAGCTCGAGCGTGGTCTCGATGCTCTCGGACGTTGCGGAGGCGAGGAACGAGCATGTATTGGCGATGGCGATATCGGCATCCTGTGGGTCGAATGCCTCCTCGTAGCCCGCGGCGGTTAAAAGAGAACGCATGCGGTCGGTGTCAACCTCGTTCTTAGCGCACCCGAGGGTGATGTAGAGCACGGAGCCCAACGGTGTATCCATGTTGGAGAGCAGTCCTTTCGAATGATATTAGCGGTAGTTGGTGAACTGCAGCGGCTGGCCGTAGTCCTGGTCGCGCAGGAACTGGATAACGGTCTGCAACGCGTCCTTCGAAGCAGAGGAAACACGCAGCTTCTCGGCCTCGATGGTCACCTTGACCTTGAGCTTTTGGTCCTTGATGTCCTTATTGATCTTCTTGGCGGTCGCCTGGTCGATACCCTCGACGATATGGCCGAGCACGCGCACGGTGCCGCCCGATGCCGCCTGCGGAGCATCCCACGAGACAGCCTTGAGGTCGATGCCGCGCTTGATGAGCTTGGAGCTCAGGACATCGATGATCTGCTTGGAGACAAAGTCGGCCGGGGCGTTGATCGTAAAGAGCTTGTCGCCCTTCGAAAGCTCGATCGTGGCGCCGGAATCCTTCAGGTCATAGCGCTGGGAAATCTCGCGCGTGGTCTGCTGGAAGGCGTTGTCGACCTCTTGCATGTTGACCTCGGACACGACGTCGAAGCTGGAATCTTTAGCCATGATGTTTCCTTTCGCGTACGAACGGCTTAGTAGCTATCGTACGAATAGTCGGTAGAATCGGTGGGCGTCTGGCCGTCAGTTGCGGTATCGGCGCCATCCGTGGACTGGGCATCGGTGCCGTCGGTGGTGTCGGCACCATCAGAACTTTCACCATTCTCGGAATCAGTCGTCTCCTTCTTGGGAACGGTGATCGTCACGCGCGCCACGCCCGAGGTCTTGGTATCGTAACGGACCTTTTCGCCGTTCTTGGTAACGGTGACATCGGAAGGCTTAGACGTGGTGATCTCGATCGAGGACTCGGGCGTGTACTCCTGCTCAAAGGGGCCAGTCGCCTGAGCGCCATAGACCGACTTTCCGTCGACCTTGACCTCAATCCACGCGGTCTTTCCCTTGGCAACGGAGACCTTAACCTTTGTGACCTCGTTCTCTTCCTTCTTGGCCGTCGTCTTGGCGGCGTCCGAATCAGTCGACTCGTCAGTCGGCTCATCGGTGTCTTCGTCCTCGTCGACCGTTTCGGTCTTCTTAGAAGACTTCTTGGTCGTCGTCTTGGTAACAGCGGGCGTCTCGGGCGTGGTCTCGGGCGTCGAAGATGCGCAGCCGCGCAGAAGTACCACGATGAGCACGATCAGCAGCAACGCCACGGCACCGATACCGGCGTAGACGATACGCGGATCGAGCCCGTTGTTTTGAGGAGCACGGGAACCGCCGCGTCCACGACTGGAACTGCTGCGGCCGCCTCCCTGAGGCATACGGCCACGATTGCTATCGGAGCGGCCGCAATAGCCACCCTGGCCCTGAAGGCTGCGCTGACCCGAGCGGGGCGCAAGTTCACCGCGGCCTTGATAGCCACGCTGGCCCGCACGCGGAGCCGAAGAGCGCTGGCCATACGGCTGTGGTTGAGAGCGAAGACGCGGCGTCACCTGCGTGGTATCGGCGTCCGCATAGCCACTGCGAGAGCGTCCGGTGGAGATACCACGGTGACCGCGATCGGAATAGCCGCCGTCGCCGTAGCCGGCACGAGGGTCACGCGCCACGCCGCGGGCAGCGGGAAGTGCACGGTCCTCGGGCATCGGCGTACTGCGGAACCGGTCACGCTGCGAGCGAATCTCCTCGCCCGAACCCGTCTCGGTAATATAACCGGCCTGCTGAGGACGCTGTCCATAGCGAGTCGAACGACCGCCCTGAACCATCAGAAAGCGCCCGTTATCGACAGAGGAACGCGAATTGACGTAGCCGGCGGCGTCCTGGAAACGACCGCCCTGCTGCGACGTCTCGCGTTCGTATGCCATCAGTTCGTCAAAGTAGGCATTGACGACCTCGCGCGGATTGAGGCCCAAAAAACGAGCATAGCTCGAAATCATGCCCTGCGCATAGCCGCGCGGCGGCATCGAAGCAAAGTTACCGGTCTCGAAAAACTCGATGATCTGCGGCCTGATTTTGATGGTGTTGGCGACCTGCTGAATGGAAAGGCCCATTCGGCGACGCTGCTCGAGCAGCATGTCACCAAAGCGTGCAGCCATCAGAATCCTCCAAACTCACGATCTTCACGTGCCATCTCGGCGTCGACAGATTCCAGCGCGGCAAGCCCCTCCTCGTCCAACAGGACCTCGCGCGGCTTGGAACCGTCGGGCGGGCCGACGACACCCTTTTCTTCCAGCATGTCCATAATACGCCCGGCACGCGCATAGCCAACCTTCAGGCGGCGTTGCAGGCCAGATGTGGAGCCCAGCTGCGATTCCACCACAATATGGGCGGCTTCCCAAATGAGCGGATCATCGTCTTGCGGCTCGGCGACTCCGGTGCGGACAATGCCGCCGCCACCAGCCATGGACATGGAAGCGGGCGCCACGGCGGACAGAATCTCCTCGTGGTAGTCCGGCTCGCTCTGCGACTTGACGAACTCGACAATCTCGTTGATTTCGTCGTCCGAGACAAAGCAGCCCTGGATACGGCGGGGCTTGCCCCAGTCGACCTTGGAGAACAGCATGTCGCCCAAACCGGTGAGCTTCTCGGCACCCATCTGGTCGATGATGACGCGCGAGTCGATGCCCGTGGCGACGTTAAAGGCGATGCGGTTGGTGATGTTGGCCTTGATAAGGCCCGTCACCACGTTGGAGCTGGGGCGCTGCGTGGCAACGATAAGGTGAATACCGGCGGCGCGGCCCAGCTGTGCAATACGCACGATCGAGGCCTCGACATCCTTACCGGCGACCATCATCAGGTCAGAGAGCTCGTCAATGATAATGACCAGGTAGGGCATCTTTTGCGGCGGGTTGTCGTAATGCTCAAACTCGCCGGCGGCCTGCTTTTCGTTATAGGTCGAAATCTTACGGACGTTGAGGCGTTCGAATACCTTCAGGCGGCGCTCCATTTCGGACACGGCCCACTGCAGGGCGCTCGCGGCCTGCTTGGGCTCGGTCACCACGGGCACATAGAGATGCGGCAGACCGTTATAGCCCGCAAGCTCGACGCGCTTGGGGTCGACCATGATCAGGCGAACGTCCTCGGGAAGGGCGCGCATGAGCAAGGTCGTGATGATGGAGTTGATCATCACCGACTTACCAGAACCGGTCGTACCGGCAATCAACAGGTGAGGCATCTTGGCGAGGTCGGCAACAACCGGCGTGCCCTCGGCGTCGCGGCCGATGGCGAGCTCGAGCGGACCGCCCTTCACATAGGGCAGCACGTCGCCCAGATTGACGTTCTGGCGCTTGCGGTTGGGAATCTCGATGCCCACGAGCGAGGTGCCGGGGATCGGGGCAAAGATACGCACCGACTGGGCAGCGAGCGAAAGCGCGATATCGTCCTCGAGGCTCGAGATTTTGCTCACACGCTCGCCCTCACCGGGCTGCAGCTTAAAGGTCGTCACCGTGGGGCCGGCGATCCAGCCGACCACGCGGGCACTGCGGCCAAACTCAAGCAAGGTGGATTGCAGTGACTCAGCGGTCTGCTCCAGCTCCTTGTCCGAAGACGCAGCGGAAGCCGACTGCGGGTTGGCATGCAGGATTTCGAGCGGCGGAAGCTTGAGGCCGTCCTCCTCTTCGCCCTCGTTATCTGCGGCGCCGTCGTCCACTCCCCCATCACGAGCCGCAGCCGATTCGATAGCACTCGTGGCAGGCGCATCGGCAACCTTGGGATGCTTCAGGAAGTCGGGAATCTGAGGTGCGGCCGAAACAGGGTTCACGGCAAACGGCGGCTCGGACTCGTCAACCTTGTCCGGATCGTCCTCCATCGAAAGCTGTCCAGTGACCTGCCCGCGCTTGGCGTGGCGACGCGGCAGCAAGGTTGTCTTGGCGGTCTCGAGCGGAGCCTCGTCGTCCTCGTCGTCACCCTCGGTGAGCTCAATCTCGCTATCGGACCAAGACGGGTCGGGCTCACTCGTATTGAGCTTAGGCGCAGCCTTGCCCTTCTTGACATGGCGACGCGGCAGCAGCGTGGTCTTGGCCCGCTCGGCTTCAACCGACTCGGATACGTCGACAAACGGGTCATCGTCCTCGTCGTCATCCAAAACCGGGTCGACATCGCCACCCATGACCGTGGTCACCGCTGCGTCAGTCCCCTTCTGGCGCAGAATGCTCAGGTGCGGACGAGCGACGCCGGGAACAGACAGGGCCTCTTCATCGCCCCACGGGCTGGCGTTGACATCGGCACGACGGCGTTCGGCAAAATCTGCCGCACGGTCACGGGCGGAGCGCAAAACGCCACCCACCGAAAAGCCGATAATGACCAAACCAACGACGACAAGCCCCAGCAAGACAACCATGGCGATAGGTTTACCCAGGGCGTTTTGCAAGGCACTTGCGATAAAGGCGCCAATGTAGCCGCCCGACACGGAAAGGTTCTGCGGCGTAAACATAAGGTCGCACGAATCGCTCGTGCCCGGCACCATCAGCGAAAGAATGGAGACGACGGCGATAAAGACCACGGCGCCGCCCGCGACAGAGCGCACGTTGAGCGGCGAGTCCTCACCCAAAAAGAGCGTGGCGGCAAACAGCAAGATGACGATCGGCAGCACGTAGGCGCCCAGGCCAAAGCCCAGGTGGTAGAAACCGGCAACCGCAGCCGTCACGGGCGCTGTTGCCGGAGAGATCACGGCAATGAAGGACGCGATCGCCAAAACGGCGATGACCACACCGGCGATATCGCGATTGGCCGAAGGCTCGACCAAGGGCTCAAACTCATCGAACTCGGACTCGTGGCCCTTATTGGCACGCAGATGGGAACCGGCACCCTTAGCAGATGCCGGTTGGTTATTGGCCTTATTGCCTTTGGCGTTTTGTGCAGATCCGCGCGCCAAACTAAACCTCCATGACGACCGGGATGATCATCGGACGGGTGCGCGTACGGCTCCAGATAAAGTTAGAGAGCGAATCGCGCACGGCCTTGCGAATGGCATCGGAACCGCTGCTGGTAAAGCTAAACTTACCCTTCTCGATCGTCTTCATAATGGACGCGGAGGCATCCTCGGAGAACTGGTCGTCGATGGCAAACGAGACGCCGCGGCCCGAGAACTCGATGGCCTCGATCTTCTTGTGTTTGAGGGAGACGATGGCAACGGCCGTGACCATACCGTCGTTGGCGAGCTTCTGGCGATCGCGCAGGACGATGGGGTCGGTATCGCCGATACGCAGGCCGTCGACGTAAACGACACCGGACTCGACGGGCGTACCGCGCTTGACGATACCACCGCGCATCTCGAGCGTGTCGCCGTTATCGAGGATAAAGATATGATCGTCCTTGATGCCCATCTTGCGCGCCAGCTGGGCATGGGCGCGCAGATGCACGGCCTCACCGTGAACCGGCATAAAATACGTGGGCTTGGCCATGGCCATCAGGAGCTTGAGCTCCTCCTGGCTACCGTGACCCGAGACGTGGACGAGAGCGCGGTTCTTATCCCACACGTCGCAACCGAGCTTGGCCAGGCTGTTGACGACCTGCTGGACGGCTTTCTCATTGCCGGGAACGGGAGTTGCCGAGAGGATAACGGTATCGCCCTCGTGGATGGAGAGCGTCTTGTGCTCGCCATTGGCCATGCGGGACAGGGCCGACAGCGGCTCGCCCTGCGAACCAGTGCACATGACGACGATCTTGTCGTCAGGCAGGTTATCGATATCGAAGGCATCGATGATATCGGCATCATCGATGTTGAGATAACCGAGCTCGCGCGCCACGCGGGTGTTCGTGAGCATGGAGCGACCGGTCACAACGACCTTACGGCCGCACTTGCGGGCGGCATCGCAGATCTGCTGCAAACGATGGATGTGGCTCGAGAACGATGCGACGAACACGCGACCCGGGGCGTTCTTGATGGCGTGCAGCAGGTTGGGACCAACCTCGGCCTCGGACTTGGTAAAGCCGGGAACCGTGGCATTAGTGGAGTCGGAGAGAAGCAGGTCGATACCCTGCTTGGCAAAGCGGCTGATAGCGGCATAGTCGGGCGTAACGCCATCGATGGGCGTCTGGTCGAGCTTAAAGTCGCCGGTGTGCATAACGGTGCCCTGATTGGTGCGGATGAACACGCCCAGAGCGCCGGGGATGGAGTGCGTCATCGAGAAGAAGTCGAGCGAGATGCCGCCGAGGTTGACATGGCTGCCGCCCTTGACCTCGCGGAACTTGGGTGCGCGGATGCGGAACTCAGAAAGCTTGCCCTCGATAAAGCCAAGCGTCAGCTTGCTCGAGAAGATGGGCACCTTATTGTTGAGGTCCTGCAGCAGATACGGAAGCGAACCGGTGTGGTCCTCGTGGCCGTGAGTGATGACGATACCGCGGAGCTTCTCCTCGTTCTCCAGAACATAGGTGTAGTCGGGAAGCACCAGGTCGATACCAGGCTGGGAGTCATCCGGGAACATGAGGCCGGCGTCGACGAGCACCATGTCGTCGCCGCACTCGAAGACCGTCATATTCTTGCCGATGCCGTCAAGGCCGCCAAGCGGGATGATCTTCAAGGGAGATGATTTTTTAGCTGCCATAGGTTAGTGTGGTTTCCTTTCTTCGAAACGGGTCTGGAACAACCGACGGGGCGCTTCTGGCAAACCGACCGCCGGGAACGTACAAACATGCATCACAGAGTCGATGCAATAACCACAGTATGATACCCATTTGAACCAATACAGACCACCCATGCATTAAAGCCCCATCTGAACCGGTCTATCCCGCCGGTTTCCCGTGGGGCGGGCACTGATGAAGTTTCCTGCTCTACAGTCCTGCTCACGACGGAGGCCACATTAAGTGGCCTCCTGTTCGTGCGGAACTCGCGATAA
>UREC01000035.1:0-21503 GCA_900546755.1 uncultured Collinsella sp.
TTATTCAGTCCAAGTTTCGGGGCGCAGTTCACTGTCCCCTTTGTGGTGGTTTTGGCAGGTGGGCTAGTTAACGGGCTGGAAGAAGGCTACGGCTACGGCGCCGGGGCCTACATGGGTGCCGATGGTGGCGCCGATGGTGTGAACGGGCAGTTCGCCCTCGGTGTGGCCAGCCCACAGTGCCGCGCTGTCCTCGATATACTTCTTGAGCACCGCATCCGAAAGGCCCGTATAGCCGAGCGCCAGCGGCATGGAAAAGTCGATGCCGCCCGCCTTTTCGACCTTCTGGTTGAGCAGGTTACGTCCGTTCTTGGAACCGCGCGCCTTGCCCAGCTGCACGATCAGACCGTCCTCGGCAGCCACCACGGGCTTTACGTTGAGCAGCGTACCCACGGCACCGGCCGCAGCAGACAGGCGACCGCCGCGCACCAGGTACTCCAACGTCTCGAGCAGGCCGATGACGACCACGCGGTCGCGCACGGCCTCGACAGCCGCCGCAACCTGAGCCGCGCCCTGGCCCTCGTCCACCAGGCGCAGCGCATACTCGACCAGCACGCGCTCGCCCAAGGTCACGTTATTGCTGTCCACGACGAACATGTCGCCGCCCGGCGCCTCGGCAAGTGCCGTACGAGCACTCTGGTTGGTGCCCGAGAGCTTGGCTCCCACGGTAATAATCACGGCCTCATCGCCGGCCTCACGCGCTTCGGCAATCGCCTGCGAAAAGGCGTACGGGTTGACCTGACCGGTCTTGGGCAGCTCATCGCGCTCCACAAGCATCTCGTAAAAGCGCTGGTGATCGATGTCGACGCCATCCATATACACATCGGTGCCAAAGGTGACGGACAGCGGCAGAACACGCAGAGCGGGGTGCTCCGCCGGCGACATATCGCTTGCGGAATCGGTAATAATGCGGACGGACATAACGAATCCTTTCTTGCGCAGGTCTCGCGCAGGGAATTTTGACAGCAATGTCCCGGCACGGCGTACGCGCTCAAACGGGACGATGCAGTTCTTGGCTGAAAGCTAGCGCCAGCGCGGCTCTAGATCTCGCGCAGGGTGTTGAGGATCGTGCGCAGCGATGCATACATCTGCTCGCGCTGCTCCACGCCCATGGCCTTGCCGGTGGTATCGAGCACCTCGCGAATGATGCGATCGGCCTCGCTCATGCTCTCGCCGCCCAGGGCAGTCAGGCGCACCGGAGCACGATACTTGACGGCCGCATCACCCGAGTCGTCAACCTCGACGTAGCCGCCCTCCTCCAGATGTGCCAGTGTGCGCGAAACGGCGGCACGAGTAACGCCGGCCATGCGGGCGAGGTCGGCGCCAGTCAGGCCGTCCTTGCTGCGCTCAAGATAGTACAGGCACATAACGTCGGAGCCCTTGAGGCCCAGCCTTGCGCCTTCGGACGTCTTGATACGCTGAATCTCCTTGTAGAGGCCGCTGATCAGTCCGACAAAGTCCTCAAAACGTGTCTCGTCGTTCTGCTGCATGGTGACGACCGCCTTTCGCTTACATGATGCTAACGGGTAAACATCTTAGCCGCACAAGGCAACACCCGTACCCAAATATCCCATTTGTTAACCCATCAACATAAAAACCACCACAAAGGGGACAGGCACCTTTGTGGTGGTTTGGGACATCAATAGGTTCTAGGCGCCGCTACAGCTCCACGCAGGGATTGTCGCGGGTCACAAGCGTTTTCACGACAACCGTCGCTCCCAGATAGCGCTCGAGCAACTCGGCGAGACGATCAACGGCAGCCTGGCAATCCCCCATCCGCTCGGGCTCCGCGCACTCAATCGCCAGGAATGCATCGGCCGAATCGTCGGACAGCGCCGTGCGAACGCCATCGCGCCAGTTCCAGCAGCGGCATACGGCGCCCGCATCATCGATGTAGGCGAGCTCGCCGGGCAGCGTCGGGTCATCCGTTTCCTCGCCAAGTGGCAGGAACGCATCGCCGCCGTCAGTCACCTTCAAGCGAAGATCCCCCTCAATCGCATGCAGGTCCTCGCCGCCAACGGGCAGCGCGTAGGTCAGCGACACCGTGTTGTAGATATCCACCGCGGGCGTAATGTGGCCCACCGGTTTGCCCTTGAGCACGCGCTTGAGCAGGTTCTCAATTGAGCAACGCGCGCCCTTTTTGGTCTTGAACAGCCGATAAGCCTCGCGCCATGCCTTGACCGGTGCGTTCTCGCTGATAGTATCGCTGGTCAGATGACGCTCCGCGTCGATATTGGCGCGGTCGAGCAACGCCGCAATCGCGTCCACGTCCTCTTGAGGAATCTGAGCCGCGGGCTTCATGCCCTTTACGACCACAACACCGACAGCCGCCTGCGGAAATAGCTCCCAAAACGAATCCTCGGCAATAAAGCTCTTCATGCGCTCTCCCTTCATCGTGCGCGCCCGAGCGAGGGCGCCTAAACAAAAAGCGCCCTTACGACGGCCACCTTCAAAGTCCTACGGTGCCGCCACAAGAGCGCTTACGCTGCCCCCATCCGGAGAAGGGGGCAATATGTCAGGCGTATTGTAACCCGAGTCATCCGCGCGAGTAAAACCACCACAAAGGTGCCTGTCCCCTTTATGGTGGTTTTGGGTCTGAAGCAACGCTAGTGTCGGAGTCCCAGCAGGCCGCGGCCGCGATGACGGGCGTCGGCGTGCACCTGAGCGTGCGGACCGGCGGCCTTCACGGACTCGGGCAGGTGCGAGTACTTCTTCTCGAAGTTCTCCTCGAACATCACGGCCAAGTTGTGCGCCGCCTCGTCGTAGCGCGCGGTGCTCTGCCAGTACTGGCGCGGCACCAGGATGCCGTCGGGCACGCCGTGGCACGTGGTGGGAATGTCGACGTTAAAGATATCGTCATGCACGAATTCGCTGTCCTCGATGGTACCGTCGAGGGCGCGGGCCACCAGGGCGCGCGTGTAGGCAAGCTCGATGCGATGGCCCACGCCGTAGCCGCCGCCGATCCAGCCGGTGTTGACCAGATAGACGCGGGTGCGACCGTCGGCGATGCGTTCGCCGAGCATCTTAGCGTAGACCATGGGGTCGAGCGGCATAAACGGCTCGCCAAACAGCGAAGAGAACGTGGGCGTGGGCTCGGTGACGCCGACCTCGGTGCCGGGGATCTTGGCCGTAAAGCCCGTCACAAAGTGATACATGGCGGAGTCGGCCGTCAGGCGCGAGATGGGCGGCAGCACGCCAAAGGCATCGCAGGTCAGGAAGAGCACGACGCTTGGAGTGGTGCCCATGCCCTTGGTCCACGCGTTGGGAATGTGCTCCACAGGGTATGCCACGCGCGTGTTGTGCGTGATCGAGATGTCGTCGTAGTTGGGCTTGCGGTTCTCGTCGAGCACCACGTTTTCGCAGATCGCGCCAAAGCGGACGGCGTTGAAGATCTCAGGCTCGTGGAACGCGTCCAGGCCCTCGCATTTGGCGTAGCAGCCACCCTCGATGTTGAAGATGCCCATGTCGGACCAACCGTGTTCGTCGTCGCCGATCAGCAGGCGCGTGGGGTTGGCCGAAAGCGTGGTCTTGCCGGTGCCGGAGAGGCCAAAGAACACGGCGGTCTCATGCGTGACGGGGTCCATACTGGCCGAGCAATGCATGGGCAGCACGTCGTCCTCGACGGGCAGCAGGTAATTCATGACGCTGAAAATGGACTTTTTGATCTCGCCGGAGTAGCCGGTGCCGGCGACCAGAATCACGCGCTCCTGGAAGTTAATGACCACGGCGGCGCTGGAGTTGAGGCCCTTGATGGCGGGATCGCACTGGTAGCCCGGCGCGGCGAGCACGCAGAAGTCCGGCTCGCCGGTGCGTGCGATTTCACGGGCAAGCGGGCGGGCGAGCATCTGCTTAATAAAGAGCGCCTGGCTGGCACGCTCGCAGGCGACAAGCAGACGACGCGTATGGTTGCGGTCGGCACCGGCCATACCGCGAGTGACGAACACGTCGCGCTCGTTGAGATAGTCGACGATGCCGGCCTTGATGGCCTCGTAGCTCTCGACAGACAGCGGGCGGTTGACGGCACCCCAGGCAATCTTGTCGTGAACATCGGGGGTGTCAACGATAAAGCGGTCATTAGGCGAGCGGCCAGTGCGCTCCCCCGTCTCGATCACCAGCGCGCCGTTGGAGGCCATACGACCTTCGTTGCGACGGATGGCGTGCTCGACGAGCTCGGCTGCCGGCAGGTCGACCAGCAGGCGGGGCTGGTTCTCGGCAGGATCTTCGACCAGCGTAATGCCAAAGTTGGACAGAACTTCTGCAGGGGTAACACCTGGCATGGGGCCTCCTTTAAAAGCGCGACACGTGGACGAGGCGCGCACTTTACTCACGTAAAGCCCGTTGTACCCGATATGCAAAAACGTTTTTGCGGCAACGGCGAAGCGCCCGCCCAACGGTCAAAAATCGCACGCAAGCGGCCTAGTCGTTAGGGACACTCTTGAACAGGCAACAACCAAGGAGCGACCCCGGATGCCGGCACTTAGGGACGTTCCCAAAGTGCCGGCACATAAGGAACGTCCCCAAATGCCGTCTACTGAATGGCGCCGCCGAAATTATCGAACAACCTGTTCAAAAACACGAACGAACACCGTCGCGTCTATACTAGAGCGCAGCAATAGAAAGGACTCCGCTTTGAGCATCACGCCCATCGATAGCATTCGCCGCGCCATCGCCCGCCGCAATGGCGTCGCCGACCCCACCGTATCGGACGGGGCGCACGGGCAGGGCGGACGCATCGAGAACGGCCTGTTCCCCGCATCGCACACCGCCGAGGAGCTCGCACGAATCCAAGAGCTAAGCCAGCGCAACGCCGGCGGCCCCGACAGCAGCCAGGCCACACGCCGTCGCCGGCGCGAACGCGATCGGGAGCCCGGCCCCGTCCGCCGCATGGTCAACGCTTGGTGGAACCGCCTGCTCGGAGCCGTCTACGGCGGCGGCTTCTCCACACAAGAAGCCGAGTACGAAGATCACGCCACCCGTCGCGACTACCTTTGGAATACCCTGGGCACCGCCGTGTGGGGCATGGTGTTTCCGTTGCTCACCATCGTGTCTACGCAGCTCGTGGGCGCCGAAGAGGCTGGCAAATTCTCCATCGCCTTTGTCACCGGCACGCTCATAATGATCGCGTGCAACTACGGCGTGCGCAATTTCCAGGTCTCGGACATCGACGAAAAGACGTCCTTTGCCTCTTACCAGCTCAACCGCTGGATCTGCGGAGCGCTCGCGCTGGCATGCGGCCTGGTATACAGCAGCGCCCGCGGCTACGATGCGCAGATGGCCACAATCGGCCTGGGCGTCTACCTGTATAAGGCGATCGACGGCATTGCCGACGTGTACGAGGGCCGCCTGCAGCAGGCCGACAAACTCTACCTGGCCGGCATGAGCCAAACGCTACGATCCGTCGGCGTCATCGCGGTCTTTAGCGTGGCACTGTTCCTCACGCGCAGCATGCCCATCGCCGCCATGGCCATGGGTGTCACCGCCATCGCCTCGCTCGTGCTGGTCACCGCGCCGCTCGCCCTGCTCGAAACCGAAAAATCGCGCCGCGTGAGCCTGCGCGAGGTCGGTCACCTGTTTATCCAGTGCGCCCCGCTCTTTGGTGCGCTGTTCCTGTTCAACCTTATCGAGAGCATGCCCAAGTTCGTGATGGAAGGCACGCTGGCATACAAATATCAGCTGTACTTTAATGCCCTGTTCTTTCCGGCGCAGGCTATTTTGCTGAGCATTGGATTTATCTATAAACCGCAGCTCCTGCGCTTGTCGAGCATTTGGGCGAATCCGCGCAAGCGTCGTCGCTTTGACCTGATTATTGTTGCCGTTATGGCGCTGATCGTGGTCATCACCGGCGTGTGCGCCGCATTTATGGCAGGTCCCGGTATTCCCCTCATGAGCTTTATGTACGGCCTCAGCTTTGAACGCTACCGTACGCTGGCGCTGCTGATGGTCGTCGCCGGCGGCGTCACCGCGGCCATCGACTTTATCTACGCCATCATCACGGTGCTGCGCCACGCTGGAGACGTCACCAAGATCTACCTGATCTGCTTCGCCGTAAGCGTGGTGCTGCCGGTGATCCTGATTAAGCTACTGGGTCTGATGGGCGCTGTGGTGAGCTACCTAGCCATCATGGCCCTACTCCTGGTGCTGCTGATTATCGAATACGCCCACATCCGCCAACGCATCGAGCGCGACCGCAACCCGTACGGCGCCTAATTGGCGCAATGGGGGTCTCGTTGCGGACGATTTGCGACACGCAAAACTAAGTGAGTAGACTTTTGCCGAATCCCTGACCACACCGGCAAAACACAAGTCAGTGACCTGCGGTTTTGTTGAGGCAAATTTGCCGGCTGCTCGGCATTTCCAAAAAAGTCTACTCACTTAGCCAGCGGGCAGCCAAAAAAGAACCGTCGCAACGTCGTTTGACTCCGTTGCGACGGTTTTTCGAGCATTTTCGCACTGCCGAGGACGCAGACGCTCCTCATTTCTCGCGCTTACCGAGCAAGAAGGCGCTATTCTCCGAAAGTAGTCAAAAAAGCTCCGCCCCAAATTAGCTACCCTTTGCACCGATTATTCGCCTGGGTTGATGTTCGCATAGAACTCGGCGCCGTCATCAAGGCGCAGGATACCGACGCGACCGAACTCGGAGCCGGTGGCGGCAGCGCAGTCGATGTCGATGCGATCGGGCACACCGGCGGCATCCTCGCCGCCCAGGCGCACGATCTGCCCGCGGCCCGACTCCTCATCGAGCCCCGCAAGACCACCGACCTCGCAATAACGCCCGAGCGACACCGTTGGCGTGTGACCGCTCACCACGACCGGACCCTTGCCCTCGGCAGAAAGCAGCCCGGTCGGCGCATCCCAATAGCCGTGACGAATCCACAGCAGGTCATCGGCCGACTGCACCGCGAGCATCTGCTGCAGCAGCTCGCGATCGGCACCCACCGCTCCAACGCCATCGGCACAATCGACGCCATGCTCAAGCAAAAACGCGCGCGCCGCCTTCATCTCGATTCCAGCATGTACCAGCAGATACGGGCGCTCCTCGGTCTCGGCCACCGCGTAGAGCGGCAGCGCGGCCATCCATCGCACGAGCTCCTCGTATGCGTCAAATTCCATGTCGTTGAGCTGCTCGCGCGTCGTCCAGCCACCGTTGATATCCCAGGTCTCGGCATCGAGCGGATCCTGGCCAATGATGGCATCGAGCATGATCTGCTCGTGATTACCCTTGAGCACGCGGGCGTTGGGCAGCGAGCGCACGAGCTTAATAACGCCGACCGGATCGGGCCCGCGATCGATCATGTCGCCCAACACGTACAGCGTGTCGTCGGACGTCAACGAAATCTTGGACAGGGCCTCGTCAAGCGCACGCACGTGCCCGTGAGCATCAGATGTCACATAGATCGCCATGGTACGCCTCTCCTTGCATTGCGGCCAAAGCCCGGCGCCGCAACTAAAACTTCAAGTTGAACTTAAACGTTACCCATTGTACTCCGTTGCAATAAAGCTGGAAAGGGTTTCCGAGCAGAGGCAAAGACGGCAGCCGTCTATGACGATATCGCGCACGCCCGCAATCCAACCCCATAAACCCACCATCTTTGGGTACAAATAACCGCAGACAACTAACCGTGCCACGCCAACCACCCAGGAGCGGACACCATCCATGAACCAGATCCTTCTTTTTATCGGCCTCGTCATCATTTTGTGCCTGACCATCAAACCCGTCGGCAAAAAGCTCCCCTTCCCCACCCTGCTTATCTTTATCGCGCTCGGCATGCTGTTGGGCGTCAACGGCCCGGCGCATATCGACTTTAGCGACTACGCACTCACCGAAACCGTCTGCAGCACGGCGCTATTGTTCATCATGTTCTACGGCGGCTTTAACACCAACATAGACCGCGCCAAGCCCGTCGCCGCGCCGGCGGTGCTGCTGAGCACGCTCGGCGTCGTCATCACCGCAGGCATCACCGGCGTGTTCGCCCACTTTGTGCTGGGCTTCGACTGGATCGGCGGCCTGCTGCTGGGCTCGGTCGTGGCGTCGACCGACGCGGCGAGCGTCTTTAGCGTGCTGCGCGAGCACAACCTGTCGCTAAAGGGCGGCACCGACTCGCTGCTCGAGGTCGAATCGGGCTCCAACGACCCCGTCGCCTACATGCTCACCGCGGTACTCGCCACCCTCGCGGCGGGTGGCAACATCGACATTCCCGTGCTGCTGGCCAAGCAGATCATCCTGGGCGTGGGGCTGGGCCTTGCCATCGGCTGGATATCCAGCCGCCTGATTGAGCGCGCACACGCAACGGCCGAGGGCGCGCAGACTATCTTTTTGTTCGCCGTGGCGATCGTCGCCTACGCACTGCCGAGCTACCTGGGCGGCAACGGCTTTTTGGCCGTATACCTGGCAGGCATTGTGCTGGGCGCGAGCGACATCACCGGCAAGGTCGAGATGGCGCACTTCTTTGACACCCTTACCGAGATGGCCGAGATGACGATCTTCTTCTTGCTCGGCCTGCTCGTCACGCCCGCGCGCCTGCCGCAAATGCTGCTACCCGGCCTGGCGCTCATGGCGTTTATGCTCTTTGCGAGCCGCCCCATCGCCGTCGGTCTGCTGCTGGCGCCCTTTAAGACGAGCCCTCGCCAGGTTGCGCTCGTAAGCTGGGCGGGCTTGCGCGGCGCGGCTTCGGTCGTCTTTAGCCTCTTTGCTGTGGTGGCCGGCGTTCCCGGCGGACACGACCTATTTGACCTGGTGTTTGTGATTGCCGTATCGAGCATTGTGGTGCAGGGTTCGCTACTGCCGGCGGTGGCGAAGAAACTCGATATGATCGATGCGGCCGGCGACGTGCGCCGCACCTTTAACGACTACCGCGACGAGGACGGCATGTCGTTTGTAAAGCTCAAGGTGGGCGCTGGCCATCCGTTTGCCGGGCGCTCGCTCGCCGATATTGGCAGCGCGACGGACATGCTCGTGGTCTTGGTGCTGCGCGACGGGGCGCATCCGGTACTGCCCAATGGCGACACCGTGATCCAGGAAGGCGATCTGCTGGTGATGGCCGCCCCAACGTTCGAAGAGCGTGCCGAGGTTACGCTGCGCGAGGTCACCGTGACGCCCCACGGTCGCCTGGCCGGTCAGCGCCTGCGCGACGTGCCGCAAGGCAAGCACCCCTTTATCGTGGTGATGCTCAAACGCGACGGCCAAACGATCATCCCCGACGGCAACACCCTCATATACGCCGGCGACGAAGCCGTCATCGCCACGCTGGCGTCGTAGTGACCAGGGGTTAGCTAATTTGCGACGAAGAAATCAAGCGCCTAGAGAACCTCATGCCTTCGCTCGCAGATTTGGATTTGCCCGAGGAGTAAAGCACCCCTCCCCCATGTAACCATCCTGTAAATCATAGCGGCGCACTCGGGTTTTGCTGTGATTCGGTCGCGCCTGACGCTCCACTGTGCTAAAGTATCCCGAACGTTCAAACGACTACGAGGGGAACTAGAAGATGGCACGTGTGCACAACTTCTCAGCTGGCCCGGCCGCGCTGCCTACAAGCGTGCTCGCCGAGATCGCCGACGAGATGATGGACTACCGCGGTTGCGGCATGTCCGTACTCGAGATGAGCCATCGATCTAGCATGTACCAGCAGATTATCAACGACGCCGAGGCAACCCTGCGCCGTCTGCTGAGCATCCCCGACAACTACCGCGTCCTGTTTTTGCAGGGCGGCGCCACGCTGCAGTTTGCGGGCATCCCCATGAACCTCATGCGCCGCGGCCGCGCCGGCTACGTCGTGACCGGCAACTTTGCCAACAAGGCGTACAAGGAGGCCGCCAAGTACGGCGAGGCCGTGCTGCTCGCGAGCTCCGAAGACACCAACTTCGACCGCATCCCCGCCATGGCCGACATCAACGCGCGTATTGCCGCCGAGGCCACGGGCGACGGGCTCGACTACGTCTACATCTGCCAGAACAACACCATCTTCGGCACCATGTACCACGAGCTGCCCAACTGTGGCGATGTGCCGCTGGTCGCCGATGTCTCGAGCTGCTTTCTGTCGCAGCCGCTCGACGTTGAGCGCTACGGGCTCATTTACGCCGGTGCGCAGAAAAACGCCGGCGCCGCGGGCGTGACCGTGGTCATCGTGCGCGACAACCTGATCGCCGACGACCCGGCCTTTGCGCAGACGCCGCAGTACCTGAACCTTAAGACCCAAGCCGCCAAGGGCTCCATGCTCAACACGCCCAACACCTTTGGCATCTACGTGTGCGGCAAGGTGTTCCATTGGGTTGAACAGACCGGCGGACTTGCCGCCATGGCCGAGCGCAACTGGGCCAAGGCCAACCTGCTCTACGACCTGCTCGAGAACAGCAAACTATTCCACGGCACCGCACAGACAGACAGTCGCTCCATCGCCAACGTCACGTTCCGTACCGGCGATGCCGACCTCGACGCCGCCTTTGTCGCAGGCGCGGCCGAGCACCAGATTCAAAACGTCAAGGGCCATCGCCTCGTCGGCGGCATGCGCGCCAGCGTGTACAACGCCGTCACCATGGAAGACGTGCAGGCACTGGCCTCGTATATGAAGGACTTCGAAGCGCAGCATAGTTTGAGTCCGCGATCTAACTAGCCCGCAACGAGCGGGCCGACCAGCCACTTCAAACCACTTGTTATAAACAAATCCGCTAAGGAGTTTTTCATGCGCAAGATTAAAACCATCGACGACATTACCAAGGACGGCAAAGTCGAATTTGGCGAGGGCTACGAGTTTGTGGGCACCGCCGAGGAGGCCGACGCTATTCTGATGCGCTCCACCGACCTGCACGGCCACGAGCTGCCCGAGGGCATCCGCGCCATCGCCCGCTGCGGCGCCGGCGTCAACAACATCCCCGTCGAGGAGTACGCCAAGAAGGGCGTCGTCGTCTTTAACTCCCCCGGTGCCAACAGCAACGCCGTCAAGGAGCTCGTCCTGGGCATGCTGGTGCTTTCGAGCCGCGGCGTCGTGCAGTCGATGAACTGGGTGCGCAACAACGCCGACGACCCCGAGATCCAGGTCGATGCCGAAAAAGCCAAGAAGGCCTTTGTGGGCCGCGAGCTCAAGGGCAAGCGCATCGGCGTCATCGGCCTGGGCAACGTAGGCTCCAAGGTCGCCAACGCCTGTGTCGACCTGGGCATGGACGTTTACGGCTACGATCCGTTCATTTCCGTCGAGCACGCGTGGGTGCTGAGCCGCGAGGTGCAGCGCGTGGGCACGCTCGAGGATCTGTGCCGCGGCTGCGACTACCTCACCGTGCACGTGCCCAGCAAGGCCGACACCATCGGTATGATCAGCACCGAGCAGATTAACCTGCTGGCGCCCGACGCCGTGCTCATCAACTACGCGCGCGAGACCATCATTGACGAGGACGCCGTCGACGCCGCCCTGCGCGAGGGCAAGCTCAGCTGGTTTAGCTGCGACTTTGCCACGCCCAAGACCGTCAAGATGCCCAATACGTTTATCACCACGCATTCGGGCGCCGGCACCGGCGAGGCCGAGGCCAACTGCGCCGACATGGCCATCAGCGAGCTCAAGGATTACCTGGAAAACGGCAACATCGCGCACAGCGTCAACTACCCCGCCTGCAGCATGGGCAAGGCGCGCGCCGCAAGCCGCATTGCCTGCCTGCATGCCAACGTGCCCAACATGATCGGCCAGATCACGGCCATTCTCGCCAAGGACAACGCCAATGTGCAGCGCATGACCAACGAGTCCGCTGGCGAGAACGCCTACACCATGTTCGACACCGATGAGCACCTGGACGGCAGCACGATCGAGGCGCTCAAGCAGATTCCGTCGATGTATCGCGTGCGCGTGATTAAGTAGCGCCGGCGCCAAACCTGCCAGACAGACCACGAAGCCCATTCGCCCCCCGTTTTCACGAAACGGGGGGCGATTTTGTTGCTCCGGACGACTTTAAAATGATACCCAGAACAAGTTTTTTCAGATAATCGATAGTGAGGCTCCAGTCGCTAAGCACGCCCGCTTTGATAAACAGCTTTATCAGGGACTTTAGTAGGTAAAAATCGGTCTCTATGTGCCGAATGTAAGTTGACTGTCTATTTTCCGAAACAACTTATTCTAGATAGCATTTTTAGGGTCCCTCCAAGGCAAAATATAAGTCTTTTTGTGACCAAAACTCTAGTCCGCGCGACCGTTTTCCACCCGCGCGGCTACATTCCTGCCCAATCGATAAAAATCTCCTCACGAAGCCGCCGTTCGAGCTCCTGCTGTCGCGGCGTCTTGTCTTTCAGCGGCACATCGAGATAGGACATGATGAGCTCCATCACCACGCGGAAGGCATCGGAGTCGGCCAGCTGACCATAGGTCATCAGAATGACGGGATATCCCATCGCTTGCAGCGCCGTCGTTCGATCGGAGTCCGAAATCTTGGATTCAATGGATCCGTGAATGGCTTTACCCTGGCATTCAACCAGACACTCTCGGCTGCCGTCCTTATTTGCCAGCAGGATATCGGCATAGCGCCTATCAAGCCCCGAAATCAGGCGGGCGCTGCGCGTCATACGAATCTCAACGTTATTGGTAAGGCTCAGCCCTTCGCCGCCGCGCAACCTCGTAAGGCCAAACAGCATCGAAGCCTGGACCTCGAGCGGCGATGCTGCCACCCCCGTAATGCATTTCGCGGCTCGTATGAACGTTTTAGCGCCGCGGAGCCCCCGGACCTTATCGACGAACTCTGTAAGCTCAGAGAGCTCGATCAAGGGAGGTCGTTTCCACAAGTCCGTTGGATTCCCCGAGACATCCTTTACGTTTTCCCAGCCCGACCGTGCGTCACTCCATCGGCTCCCATATGCCTGCTCAAGTGCCGACTTTACCTGAGGCGCAATCTTGCACACGGCAAAGGTGCCGCACATCTCATACATGCACATGATTAGACGCTCGTTTGAGACCGAGGAAGCCAGAGTCAGCAGGGTAAAGAGTGGGGACGCAACATCGAGGCCAAACTCCGTCTGCCGCACGGAATCAAACGGCCTCTCCCCGTTCCAAACATGCCTGACAATGCGATCGCCCTTACGTCCGCAGCTGCCCTGCGCCAACACGTGTAACGGGGTGCCCAGGAAATGCGTGACGAGCGGATGCTCACATAGGTGCTCCCTGCGCGGATCGTCCGCAGAATCGGGCAGGTCCGGCATTATTGCCAAGACCTGTGGAGGTATCCGGTGATACCGAAAGGCAGATATGTCGCACAGCATGTCGTCCATGAAGGGTACGTACCCGCTGCGTCGCTTGTGAACCCGCTCGGACGGCAAACGCGCTGGCTCGGCCTGCGAACGGTAAATACTGCCACGCCCACGTCGCGGATCTCTCAGGAGGCTTACAATCGGTTTGGAAAGCAAACTGATTGTGAGGTTGCATATGGTTGATGAGGACTTTGCCTGGCGGCTTGCGCAGGAGCTTGTGCGGATCGACAGCTCAGACCCGGGCGCGTATGAGGATGAAATTGAGCGGTATATCAAAGCGCTGGTTGAGGCTCAGCTGGAGCGGTTGAGTCATCCGGTGCTTCATGCCGTGCAGGTTGAGGAACTCGAGGTGCTGCCCGGGCGCCGCAACCTTAAAGTCACCGTGCCGGGCCAAAGCGACGAGCCGCGGCTGATCTATATCTGCCACATGGATACCGTCACCTTGGCCGATGGCTGGGACGCAGACATCGCACCGCTTGGGGCGGTTGTGCGCGACGATAAACTCTATGGCCGCGGTGCCTGCGATATGAAGGGTGGCCTGGCCTGCGCCATTGCCGCACTGGTCCATACGCTCGAGCGCGTGGCGGCGGATGGCGCGCTGCCACGCCGCGGCTTTTCGCTCATCTGCTCGGTCGACGAGGAAGACTTCATGCGCGGCTCAGAGGCCGCGATCGATGCTGGCTGGGTCGGCTCGCGCGAATGGGTGCTGGACACCGAACCCACCGACGGACAGATCCAGGTGGCGCACAAGGGGCGTACGTGGTTCGAGATCGAGATGGCCGGCGTCACGGCTCATGCAAGCCAGCCTTGGAAGGGCGCCGACGCCGTCGCCGCCATAGCCGAGGTCGTGCGTTCGCTTCGTCGCGCGTTTGCGGCGCTGCCCGCGCACGATGAGCTGGGGCCTTCGACCATCACGTTTGGCCAAATCGAGGGCGGATATCGCCCCTATGTCGTGCCCGACCGCGCCAAAGTCTGGGTCGACATGCGCCTGACCCCGCCGACCGATACGGCCGCCGCAATCAATATGGTCGAGCATGCCATCGCCGTCGCCGAAGCCACCGTTCCCGGTTGCCATGGCAGCTACACCGTGACGGGCGACCGCCCCGCCATCGAGCGCGATCCGGTCTCTCCCCTTCTAGCTGCACTCAAGTGCGCAGCAGACGATGTAACGGGCACGGACACGACCGTCGGCTTCTTTACCGGCTACACCGACACTGCCGTCATTGCCGGCAAGACGGGTAACCGTAACTGCATGAGCTATGGCCCAGGCTCGCTCGCGCTCGCCCACAAGCCCAACGAATATGTGCCCCACGCCGACATCGTTCGTTGTCAGCAGGTGCTAATCGCGCTCGCCGATAACGTGCTCTGGGACGCGAGCGGCCAAGTTGGGGCATAATAAGCCGCGAACAAACCGACTCGTGCGTTAGGACCTCCCCATGAAAGCACTTCCGTTTCCCTGCATCCGCCCGGCTCAGGACCGCGTGCTCGAGGCACTACCTGCAATGGGCAGCATCCTGAGCGGCAACGATGCTCTGCGCGGAGCCATTGCCGATGGTCTGATGCTCAAGGACCCGGGTGCGGCGTATTACGTGTACGAATGCTCGGGCGAGCCGGGACGTGCGACGGGCGTCGTGGCGATTTGCCCGGTTAACGTGCTGACGGGCGGCGACGAGAGCATCGACGCACTCGCCACCGCGCGCGCGATCGCCGAGCTCAAGGTGCAGCCGCGCCCCGTGTCGCTCGCCTACGAGGCGTCGCCCGTCATGGATATCATTTTGAGCGCTGCCAAAGAGGGCGCATCGCTCTACGCCGTCACCGATCCCGCGGGCGTCACACATCGCGTGTGGGAGGTCAAGCGCGAGGACGCCGTTGCCGCCATCCGTGCCATGCTCGATCAGGCGCCCGACCCGGTGTTCGCCGGTGACTCCGCCTATGTCGCCGCACTGGCTGGGGCATCGCAGATTCTGGCCGACGAGGCCCGCGCTGCCGGCGCCTACTCTGGCAAAGAGCCGTTCAACTTTGCTGTAGCCGTGCTGTTCCCCGCCGCGCAGGTCAGCGGCAGCGCGCCGCAGGTTCCGACGGGTCTGCTCACTCACCAGGTCTCACGGTTCTAGCGAACTCAAACGCTAAGCTGGAAAACCCAGCATCCAAACAAACAAGGGGCGGGGATGCAATGCCCGTGCATGCATCCCCGCCCCTTTCGCATCAAACAATTTAGCCGGCAAACCGCGCCGCAACGCCAGCGCTACCCGCGCTGCGGGCCTACTGCCGCTACAAGCGGTTCAAGCCCCAGCTCGCGCGCGTAATCCTCCTGCGTAAAGACTTCGACCAACTCAAACGTGTCGGATTCGTCGCCAAACGCAAAGTGCAGCACCGAGCAGTTGCCCGGCACGCGATCGCGCTCGTCGGCCGCCGCACCCTTCACGTGATCCATAAACTCCTTGATAGCCGAGCCATGGCTTACCGCGAGCACACACGTATGGTCCGGACGCTGCATGAGTTCGGTCAGCGTCGTCACCATGCGCTCGCGCACCTGGATCTGGCCCTCGCCGCCAAATTGACGATAGAAATCGCGCCACGGGCGCTCGGGCATAAGCATCACGCGCTCGGCCTCAAAGTCGCCAAAGAACCACTCACGCAGGCCGTCCAGGCGCTCGTACGCCAAGCCCGGCCACAAGTTGGCGATAGTCTGCTCGGTGCGATGAAGCGTGGAGGTGTAGGCATGATCGGGCTCAATGCCGCGCGCACGTAAAAACATGCCGGCGCGCGCCGCCTGGTCGCAACCCAACTGCGTAAGCGGCGAATCACTCCACCCCTGAATGATACGCTTAAGGTTGAATATCGTCTGTCCATGACGGACCAGATACAGGTCTTTATTCATAGGGGTCCTTTCGTTCGTTACCAACCCAAGAGCGAAAACGCCCCGTCGCAATAGCCAAAATGAAGCACGGCACCGTTGTCGGGCAGCTCTCCCCCGCCAGTCACATACTCAAGAAACTCCTGGCAAGCTGAGCCGTGGGAAACCGCCAGCACGCAGTCGTGCTGCGGCCGGGCCATAATACGGGACAGCGCCGCGACCATGCGCGACTGAAGCTGCACTTCCGACTCGCCGCCAAAGGCCACCGGATAATCGCCCCAGGGCTGCGGCGGCATCTCGCGATTTGATGTGCCCTCCAGCGAGCCAAAATGCCACTCACGCAGGTCATCGACCAGCTCAATGGAACGGCCCTCGCCAACGATAAGCTCGGCCGTATGCCGCGCCCGGCCCAACGGCGAGGAATACACATGATCAAAGGCCACGCCACGCGCCGCAAACGCCGTACGCGCCGTCAGCGCCTGCTCGCGCCCGCGCGCCGTAAGCGGCGAATCGTGCCAGCCCTGCAAAATGCTCTGCACATTGAGCTCAGTCTGCCCATGCCGCACCAAATACAGATCTGCCACACGCCCTCCCCTCGTACCACCACAAAGGGGACAGGCACCTTTGTGGTGGTTTACCGTCTGATCACGCCGCGGTGACGCTCAGCTACACCAGCACGTCGGCAAGCGGACGCTTGGGTACGTGGTGCACCCGCGCCTCGTCGCGCCAATAATTGATGGAGCCGTCGGGGTTGGAATCGATCGCATCGATCACCTGTGTCTCGGCCGGAATGCCAAACGCCATGATCAGCTTGAGCTCATACTTGGCGTTATCGAGCCCCACGGCATCGATCGCGTGGGGCGTAAAGGCCTTGAACATGCAGGCTGCCACCTCGGGCGTGGCGCTGCGGGCGGCGAGCATCATCGTCTGCGCGGCAATGCCCGTGTCGACCTCGGTAATGGGAGCGGCGGGCTTACCCGAAACGGCGCGCTCGGCAAGAATCGCGATGTAGCCGGTCGGGCGCTCACCCTCGGCAGGACCCGGCCAGTCCTTAAGTGCGCCGGCCCATGCGAGCTCGTCAAATACACGCGTGCAATCCTCGGCACCGCTCACCACGTGAAAACGCAGACGCTGAGCATTGGCGCCGCAGGGAGCCAGGTGCGCCAGTTCCGCCAGCTCGAGCAAAAACTCGCGCGGCACGCGCATGGACTCGTCAAAACGGCGGCACGTACGGGCACGACGGACCAGCGCATCAAACGCTTCCAGACCGAGCTTTTCGCAACCTTGCTTTGCCATCGATTCGACACTCGACGGTGCCTCGGGAACTGCTTCGTTCATAGGGACCCCCAATACAAGCCAATTGTCCTTAGGAAAATCTAACCTAAAACGTAGGCAATAACGAACAGGGCTGCAATGTTCTACACCTGTTGAATAGAAAACCGCGACGTGGGGAACAACGGAAACAATTCGGGACCTTTGGGTTACGTTTCGCCCTCCCCGACCCATACGCCAGCGCCTTTAAGCGATACTGGTTGTAACGATCAAGGCTTACGCCGCACGGAAAGGAGACGTTATGGGTATCTTTAGGAACGATGACCAAAAATCGAGCCAGTTTGGATTTGACGAGAAAAGTATGGCGGGCAAAGCCGTCAAGGCCGTGCGCTGGATCTACGCCATCACGGGCGTCGTGGCGCTCATTGCTGGCATCGCGCTGCTTTTTGCACCCGCCAAGTCCCTCGTCTTTTTGACGACCGTCCTGGGTTTTTACTTTGTAATCACCGCTGCCATCAGGCTGTTCACTGCCATTTTTGAGCCGCTGCTGCCCACTGGCTGGCGCGTGACGAGCATCATCTCCAACCTACTCATTATCCTGGGCGGCGTCATAATCCTGCGCAACCAGGCCTTCTCGACCGCGACACTCACCACGATGGTGGTTATCGTGGCCGGCTTTGGCTGGATTGTCGAAGGTGTCATGTCCATTCTGGAGTCCGAGCTTTCGTCCAACCGCGCCCTTGCCATCCTGAGCGGTGCACTCTCCATCATCGCCGGCATGTTCGTGTTTATCTATCCGCTGTGGTCGGCCAAGATGCTCGTCATCTTTAGCGGCGCCGCGCTGCTGGTGTTTGGCGTAACGCTGATTGTTCGCGCTATTCAATTTGGCAAACTGGTGCGCTAGATGCCACGAACGCTCTTTATTGATGCAGACGCCTGCCCGGTCACGCGCGAGTCGATTGACTGCGCGCGGCGGGCGGGCGTCGCCGTTGTTATCGCCGGCAACAGCACGCAAAACCTGGAACGGCACATTCGCCGCGACGACCCGCGCGATGCCGAGCACGCGCGACGCGGCTTTTGGGTCACGACGCTCGACGTGAGCGTGGGCGCCGACAGCGCCGACTTTGCCATTGTCGAACGCCTGCAGGCGGGCGACGTGGTCGTGACGCAGGACATTGGCTTGGCGAGCATGGTGCTCGGGCGCGATGCCGCCGCTATCGGTGTGCGCGGGCGCGTCTACGACAAAGCAACCATCGACATGCAGCTGTTTATTCGCCACGAGGAAAAGAAGGTGCGCCGCGCCGGCGGACGCACTCGCGGGCCGGCGGCATTTACCAGCGAAGACCGCGCCCGCTTTAAACGCAACCTCACCGAGCTGCTGCGCTAACCAAGGTAGATTTTTGGGACATGTCCGGAAATCTACCTATTTGTTTTGTCGGCGGGGAATGCCCTGGTCACAGAGGTAGATCGTAAGACATGTCCCAATAATCTACTTAAAGGCCAACGGCGGAGAGGATGAGGCCCCAGCCAGCGCCGATGACGTACATCATGATCAGGAACACGGCATTTTCGCGGGCGCTGCGGTTGGTGCGGAACAGCACCAGATAACCCACGCCGGCGGAAATGAGCGTGCCGGCGAGCATCGGCGCCAGTTGCAGCGCGCCTTCCAGATACAGCTGTGTAATGACCACGCTCGCCGAGCAATTGGGAATCAGCCCGACAAGCGCCGAACCCAGGACAGCGAGTGTCTCGTTGCCGCGCAGGAACTGCTCGATCGCGGACTCGCCGAACGTCTCGAGCACGGCGACCAGAATCAGCGTCACCAGAAAAATGAATACCGAGACCTGCACGGTGTGCGAGATCGCACTGCGGATGATCGACAGGACAGGCGTCCCTTCGTGGGAGTGAGAGTGACCGTGACCGTCATGGTGTTCATGTTCGCCCTCATGACCGTGATCGTGGCCATGTCCGTGTTCGTGCTCGTCCTCGTCTTCATCACAACCGCAATGGTCGCGCTCGCACAGCTCGTGGATGTGGTCGGCGCTCACGCCTGCCTCGGCCACCTCGTCGATGATGTCACCGCCGCTGTGGTCGTCGTGCGCGCAGTTCACGTGGGCCGGGTTGGCCGCGGTTCCCAGCACGGTACGGCGAATCGCCGCGTGCGCGCGGGCGTTACGGCGCAGGCCGCGAATGGCAGCGTCCACGATAAAACCCGTGACCAGTGCGATCAGCGCTTTCGAAGCCAAAAGCATCGCCATAGTCTGCACGGGAACCTGCTCGGCAAGCAACAGCGGCAGCATCTCATCGGAGGTCGAAAGGAACACCGCCACCAACGTGCCCAAGGTCACGACACGGCCGGCGTACAGCGTTGCTGCCATGGCCGAAAATCCGCACTGCGGCACCATGCCCAGCAGCGAGCCAACCACGGGACCCGCAGCGCCGGCGCGCTTGATAGCGCCGTTGACGCGGTCGCCCGCAACGTGCTCAAGTGTCTCGAGAGCAAGATACGTCACCAACAAAAACGGCAGCAGCGACAGCGTGTCCTTGCCGGCGTCGAGCAGAATATCAATCAGTAAATCCATGACGGATGGAACCTTTCGTGTCTTTCGGCAGCATTGTAAAAGTCCTAGCGGTCAACTAGGGTATTGTAGTTGTCCCGGGCGCGGTGCCAATAGTTGCCTATGGTAAACTATCATCTCGCCATAACTTAGTAACCTCGAGCCGCACAACGCGGCCCGTCCAAGGAGTAGCATATGAACGTATCGCAAGCACTCGAATACGAGCGCCAGCCGTTTATCCCCATGTTTATCTACGGCGACCACGGCGCCATGGAGTCCGAGCGCCAGAAGGGCGAGGAGGCCCTCAAGGTGCTCGAGACCGAGTACTTTACCGCCGAGGGCGACCCCGGCTTCGACTTTGCCACCGTGCGCGACCTGGCCGACCGCAACCGCGACCTGTGCGACCAGATTGGCGAGGCGCGTCTGCGCAACGTGACGCCCGCGACGCTCTCGCGCGGCCTGTCCGATGCCGACACCTGCGCCGCCATCGGCAAGATGCAAAAGCGCACCGCCGCGTCCGTTATGCGCGAAATCCGCGGCGACCGCGACGCGCTCGGCGTGGCCTACGCCCGCAAGCCCATCCAGGGCACCGTGCTCGGTATCGACATCGAGACCACCGGCCGTGCACCCGAGCGCGGCTATATCATCAACGTGGGCTGGGAGATCATGGAGCTCACCAGCGACGCCATCCCGCATGACGCCGAGGCACACTACTGCGGCCTGCCCGACATCTACCGCGGCGAGGATGTGCCGTTGTCGAATATCCACCACATCACCTGGGACGACATCGACGGCAAAAAGCCGTTCCGCGAGAACAAAGAGCTGCAAAAGCAGCTGCTCAAGCTTATGAAGAAGTACCCGTACATGGCACACAACGCCGCCTTTGAGGACAGCTGGTTCAAGATCCACCTGGACGGCTACGCCGAGGCACGCCGCGCCGGCAAGATCATCGTCATCGACTCGCGCCAGATCTGCCGCAGCCTGGACGCCGACGTGCGCTCGCTCCCCCGCGAGTCCGCCCCAGCCGCGCTCGAGAACTGGGCGCGCCGCCGTGGAACCCTCGCCGCCGACGCCAACGAGCAGCACCTGGGCTTGGACGACACCGACCTCATGCTCCGCACCGTCCAAGCCGAGTTCAACCTCAAGAACCTATTCGCGAAATAACCGATCCATCTGCGGGAGCGCCTGCCAGGCACAGCGCAATCCGTCTGGGCACACCGGCACGCAGTAAACTAGGGCGCAGCCTTATGGCTGCACCCTAGTTTTCATCAAAACGAGCAAATACGCGTGCTTCACATAGTCGGCAGGTTGGCCCACCTACATTTTTCGAGTTGTTCGGCCAGCTGAACCACTAGTCAAGGCCCCTTGAACCGCAATCGAGCGCTATAGTCGCCCCAATTTCGCAACCAAGCCCTATAAATCTACCTGAATCAATTCGAATAGGACGTTGCGATCGCACCATTCGTATAGGATAAGGCCGAATAACTCAAATTATGTTGGTGAGGCATCTGAGCGGTCGGCAAAAACGCTTAGAAGCTACGAATCCGCGGTAGCGCGCAGAGATGTGGTGTAAGAGGCGGGGAATGCCCCGCCTCCGCCCTTT
>UREC01000036.1:0-20987 GCA_900546755.1 uncultured Collinsella sp.
AAAGGGCGGAGGCGGGGCATTCCCCGCCTCTTACACCACATCTCTGCGCGCTACCTGCCGAGGCCGTGGTTTCGCCCTTTCTGCGCCGAAGCGATACACTGTTATCGTTTGATTTCTTCGCTCAAGGAGGATGCGCATGCCGTGCACAACGATTCTGGTTGGTAAGAATGCGAGCTACGACGGGTCGACGCTTGTCGCCCGCAACGAGGACTCGTCCAACGGGGTGTTTGAGCCCAAGCGTATGCGCGTGGTGCATCCCGACGAGCAGCCGCGTGCCTACATGAGCGTCCTGAGTCGCCTGACCGTTGAACTGCCCGATAACCCCATGCGCTACACGAGCGTCCCCGATGTTGTTCCGGGCCACGGCATCTGGGCCGAGGCCGGCTTCAACGAGCTCAATGTGGGCATGTCTGCAACCGAGACGCTCACCACCAACGAGCGCGTTCGCGGCGCCGACCCGCTCGTCGACTACGTGCCCGCCAAGGGCAACGAGGACGAGGACGGCTATGTTCCGGCGCAGCCCGGCGGTCTGGGCGAGGAGGACATGGTGACCCTGGTGCTGCCATATGCCAAATCCGCCCGCGACGGCGTACGCATTCTGGGTGACCTGCTCGAGCGCTATGGCACCTACGAGAACAACGGCATCGCCTTTAGCGACGTGGACGAGATCTGGTGGCTCGAGACCATCGGCGGCCACCACTGGATCGCCAAGCGCGTGCCCGACGACGCCTATGTGACCATGCCCAACCAGCTGGGTATCGATAGCTTTGACCTGGATGACGCCGAGGGCGCCCAGGCCGATCACATGTGCTCCGCCGACCTGCGCGCTTGGATGGCCGAGTGGCATCTGGACTTGACGCTGGGCGTTGAGGGCGACGGTCCGGCGACGGTCTTCAACCCGCGCGAGGCCTTTGGCTCGCACAGCGACAGCGACCATGTCTACAACACGCCGCGCGCGTGGTACATGCAGCGCTGCCTTAACCCCAGCGATGTGTGGGACGGTCCCGAGGCCGACTACACGCCCGAGAGCGATGACATCCCCTGGAGCCGCGTGCCCGAGCGCAAGGTGACCATCGAGGACATCAAGTACGTACTCTCGAGCCACTACCAGGGCACGGAGTACGACTGCTACGGCAGCAAGGGCACGCCCGCCACACGCGGCGCCTATCGTCCCATCGGCATCAACCGCAACAGCCAACTCGCCGTACTGCAGCTGCGTCCCTATGCGCAGCCGGCCTACTGCGCCGTGCAGTGGATGGCCTTTGGCTCCAACTCGTTTAACGCGCTCGTGCCGCTGTACGCCAATGTCGAGACCATGCCCGAGTACTATGCCGACACGCAGGCTCGCGTGACGTCCGAGAACTTCTACTGGGCCAACCGCCTGATCGGCGCCCTGGCCGATGTCCGTTTCCACGAGTGCGGTCGTGCGGTCGAGGATTATCAGGAGAAGGTCGGCGGCATGGGCCACAAGCAGATCCACGACGTTGACGCTGCCGTAGCCGCGCTGCCCGAGGCCGAGGTGCCTGCCGAGCTCGCCCGTGCCAACGAGGAGTTTGCCGAGCGCGTGCGGGTGGAGACCGATGCCCTGCTGGGCAAGGTCCTCTACACCACGAGCTGTGCCATGAAGAACTCCTTCGCGATGAACGACAACATTAGGTAAAAGCCGTATTGCAGCGAACGAGCGGGACAAACGCCGTCAAAGGCTTTGCCCCGCTCGATTCCTATCTTGGCAGTAAAACGATTTTGTGTCGTTCGCCCAATCTTGGGTACAAGAAGGCCAATGCAGTTGTTCATGATTGGAGCCAACCATGGTTATGAAACTCGATCAGCTTGTTAACGGTGCCATCAACGTGGGCTTCGGCGCCGCCGCCGTTGCCGTCGAGGGCGGCAAGAAGGTTCTCGACGACCTCGGTACCAAGGGCGAGCAGGTTCGCAAGGATGCCGGCACCCCCGATATCGCCCGCAGCGTGTCCGATATGTTCGAGCAGGCGGGTGGTACCATCTCCGACCTGACCGAGCGCCTGGGCATGCAGGGCGAGACTGCGGCGCAGCGCGTGCTCGACGAGCTCATCCTGGCCCGCGTCCGCGTCATGACCGCCCCCGAGCGCACGGCCTTTTTGGCCCATGTGCGCGACATCGTCGATTCGGTCGAGGACAACGTGACCTCGGTGCCCGTCGAGTCCGTTGAGCCCGACGATGCGAAGGATACCGAAGAGGCCGAGTAGCAGCGCAGATGGCAGATTCCACCACCGATTACAACAATCTAGACCCCTTGGGTGACGAGGCGGCGGTTGTCGATGAGGTCGATGCCGCCGTCTCGGGCGCTCGCAAGAAGCCGCGCGCTGTCGATATGGTCCCCGAGGAGCCCGACGCGATGGCGCCGGATGAAGAATACCAGCTCACGCCGGCGGGTCGCCGCGAGCGCATCGGGCAGATTGTTCGCCTGGTCAAAAAGTACCGCGTGTGGGATAACCTCACGCCGGTTCGTTTGCGCCGCCTGCTCGAGGAACTCGGCCCCATGTTCGTCAAGATGGGGCAGATTCTGGCCAACCGGTCCGAGATTCTGCCGCAACGCTTTTGCGACGAGCTGCGTCGTCTGCGGTCCGACGTGGAGCCGGTGCCGTACGAGGTCGTACTCAGTTGTCTGGAAGAAGAATACGGCCTGCGCCTGGGAGAGATGTTCGATGCGATCGACCCCAATCCGCTTGGTAGCGCATCGCTCGCGCAGGTGCACCGCGCTCGTCTGGTGACGGGCGAGGACGTGGCCGTCAAGGTGCAGCGCCCCGGTGCGCAGCAGGTTATGGCACAGGACATCGACATCATTCGCTCGGTGGTGCGCATCGTTTCCAAGTTCGTCAACACCGACCAGTTTGTTGACTTACATGCCGTCGTCGAGGAACTGTGGGCCTCGTTTCGCGAGGAGACCAACTTTTTGGCTGAGGCCAAAAACCTCAACGATTTCTATGAGTTCCATAAGAGCGTCCATGGCGTGTCGTGTCCTAAGTCCTACCTGGATCTTTGCACCGAACACGTGGTGGTCATGGACTACATTGACGGCATTTCGATTGCCGATCCCGAGCGCCTGGTGGCCGAGGGCTATGACCTGGAAAAGATTGGCTCGGCGATTGTCGAGGACTACTCGACGCAGGTACTCGACGATGGCTTTTTCCATGCTGACCCGCATGCGGGAAACATCATCCTCAAAGACGGCATCGTCTACTTTATTGACCTGGGCATGGTCGGCCGCATGTCGAGCCACGACCGCGGTATCGTTAAGGACATGATTTTTGCCGTTGCCGAAGGTGACGTGCCCAAGCTCAAGGACTCGCTCATGCGCTTTGCCGTGACTCGCGGCGATTCTGCCGAGCTCGACCATTCGGCCTTTTTGTCCGACTTGGACTTTATCGTCGCCGACTTTGCGGGGCTCGATCTTAAGGACCTGGATATCGGCGAGTTTTTGACCTCGCTGCTAAACCTGGCGCGCAAAAACGACGTTGAGTTGCCGAGCGTGGTGACAATGTTCGCCCGCGGCATGGTGACGCTCGAGGGCCTGCTGACCGAGTACATGCCCAACGTCAACATGATCCAGATCATCCAGACGCATATCAAAAACGAGAAAAGCACCTATGCGCGCGTGCGCGATATGGGGCGCGATCTTGCCGCGAGCAGCTATCGCGCGGCGAAGGGCTCACTCGAGGCGGCCGAGTATCTGGGCTTGGCTTCGCGCATGCTCACGCGCGGCCAGCTTAAGGTGAACGCGCAGATCATGAGCAGCGATAAGGCGCTGCGACAGCTAGGTGGGATTATCGACCGCATGTCGATGGCTATTGTGATCGCCGGCCTGTTTATCGGTTCGTCGGTGGTGTACTACGCGCGCATCGAGCCGGTTGTGTTCGGCATTCCGGTCATTGGCTTTTTGGGCTACGTGAGCGCGCTGGTGCTGGCACTTATGCTGGGCCGCAATATCTGGCTCAACAGCCACGGCGGCAAGCACTAGAGGCTGCGGCCGTCACCGCATTCTCCTATCGCAAACAATAGCTTTTACCTTGGGCTTCGCCTGCGTGCGAGGCCCTTTTGCGTGATACCATACTGACGGTAATAATCGATGGCCTAGATGGTGGTGCGGAGACGCACGAATGCGCGGTTTTCCTGCGCGTTTGGGAGAATCGGGGTGCAAGTCCCCGGCTGTACCAGTAACCGTAATTCCTCTTGGCTCGGGGTGTTCGCGTCGCAGATCGGACGGCGCGCCTGAGCCGTTAAGGTTAAGTCGGATCGCCTCCCATCTTGCATGCGGCTGCGGCGTATGCTGCCGGTGTGCATAGGGCTCTGGAGGGAAGAGAGATCCCGATGGGGGAACTCGAGCGCAACATGCGCGATGACGTGGGGCAGCCTCAAGGCAACGCTCCAAGTACAGACAATGGGGGACAAATGGATATGTTTGAGGACGAGCGCGAGCGCGCCTCGTTGCATCGCCGTGGCGCGATTGCACGCGGTGTAGCCAAGCGCGGCCTGGCGGCATTCCTGGCCTTCGCGATGGCCTTTGGCACCACGCCGGCTCAGTTGTGGGCCGAGGGCGCCGAGGGCATTGCCGAGGCCGTGGCTCAGGCTGCGACGCCGGGCGAGGACGCAGCGCTTGCGGGCGGTACCGTTGAGCAGAGCGGCGCCGAGGTTTCGGATTCCGAGGGCGCGCCTGCAGGTAGTGCAGCCATAACAGAGGCAGCAACTGGCGACGAAGGCTCGGCGACGGGGGAGAGCCCTGCTACGAGCGAGCAGTCTTCGACGGCATCCGCTGGCCAAGCAGGATCTGCCGCCGCGGCTGCCGTTCAGACGGAGAGCCCGACAGAAACCGGCGATGTCGCCAAGAAGCAAGTCGAGGTCTCGTTCTCGATTATCGGCACCGATGCCGACGGCAAGGCTCAGACCTGGGTGGCACCTACGCAGCTCAAGCTCGACGAGGGCTCGACGGCTGCGGACGCCTTCGTTAAGCTGCAGCAGAAGACGGGCTTCAAGGCGAAATACGATCCGAACACGGCATACGGTTTCTACCTCGAAAGCATCACGTCCCCGAGTGATGGCCGCACGCTTGCCTTCGATCCGACGACTTATGCCTTCTGGCAGCTGTTCGTCGACGGCGCGTCTTCCTCGGTTGGTGCGAGCAGCGTCAAACTCACCCAGGGGCAGAAGATTGAGTTTGCCTATACGGCTGGTAGCTCGTCCCCTGTCGTTAAGGACCAGGTTGCCGCAAATGTGACCGTCATTGGTCGCGATGCCCAGGGCAAGACTCAGACTTGGGTCGATAACGCGCAGTATGTGGTGACGTCCGGCTCGAGCGCACTTGATCTTACGAAGGTCGCGCTCGAGGCGAATGGCATCGACGCCGTCGCTGCGGGCTCCTTCATTCTGAGCCTTAAGTACAACGGTGTTGAGCTGGGTACGCCGCTCGATTATTCGACCTATTGGCAGCTGTTCATCAACGGCAAATCGAGCGACTACACGGCGGACAATGTCACCATCCATGCCGGCGATACTGTCACGTGGTTCTACAGTGGCTGGGGCGACCAGCTGCCGTCCGATTCCGTCCATGCTTCCGTTCAAGTCCTCGGTAAGGACAAGGACGGCAAGCAGCAGGTGTGGGCCTCGACGGGCCAGACGAGTCTCAAGGCGGGCTCTACTGCCAAGGATCTCCTTGAGCAGACTGGTCTTGATCTCGTTACTAGTGAAGAGTCTTGGGGCTGGTGCCTCAGCGGCATTAAATCGCCGCTCGACGGTAAGACCTATAAGTATGATCCTGCGACCAAAAGTTATTGGCAGTTCTATGTAAATGGCAAGTTCGCCCAGGTCGGGGCTGGCAACTACGAGCTCCAAGAGGGCGATGCCGTCACCTTTATGTATGGTGCTGACGCCGATGCCCTCCCCGGTCAGGTTCTTGGGTCCGTCGATGTTATCGGTCCCGATGCCAACGGCAACAATACTCGCTGGGGCTCGGCAAGCAATGTTTCTCTGCCCGAAGGCTCTACGGCCCAGAACCTTATCGAAGCGGTTCTGAAGGCAAAGGGCGTTACGTACAACGGCTCCCAGAGTGGTGAGTACTGGTTCCTCAATTCCATCAACTCGCCGTTCGATCACAAGCCGTATGCCTGGGATGCTGCGACCAATAAATCTTGGCATCTGTATATCAATGGAGAGCCCTCCTTACTCTGCGCCAACCAGATTACGCTCAAGAGCGGCGATAAGGTTACGCTTGCCTATACCACCGACGATTCGCCCATGCCCGATCCCGACAAGATTGTCGTGGACCCGAGTGCGACGACTCCTGATTGGGATGCCGAGTGGGCCGGCTACGGTAACAGCGGCAACGGTACGTCCGTTACGGACGCCAAGACGCCTGCGCAGGCCGCCGGTCTTAAGTGGGCCTTCGATTGGAAGGCCGAGTCTGGTCAGCAGTATGCCAACTGCAGCGAGCCTGTCATTGCTAACGGTTTTGTGTACATCGCGACCGAGAACGAGCTCATTAAGATCGATTCGTCCACGGGCAAAAAGGTTGCCTCTGCGCCGCTTGCCTCCAAGGTGAGCTATACCTCTCGTCCGATCTATACCAATGGCCTTATCATCGTTCCGCTCAACGGCGGTGCGGTCCAGGCGATTACTGCAGACAAGCTGATCTGCAAGTGGCTGACGCCTGGTTTGACGGACTTGACGCAAAGCTCCTGCACCGTCGTTTCGGACGGCGAGTACGTCTATGTAGGCTCGGTCGATATTTCGTATGACGAGAATTACAACGCGACCTACGGCAACGGCTCCTTTGCGCGCATTAAGATTGCCACGGGCGAAGTTTCTTGGCAGAACATCGACCCTGCCGAGGGCTATTACTGGACTGGTGCGGCTTTGACGGATAAGTATGCCATCGTTCCTACGAGCGCGGGTACGCTTAAGTGCATTGATAAGACGACGGGCGATGTCGTTTCGACCATGAAGCTCGGCGCTGTCGCAAATGCCGATTGCATTGCCGATCCGTCCAATGGTTCGACCTTCTATCAGATGACGCACGACGGAAAGCTCCATGTGATTTCGCTTTCGGCGAAGGGCGTGTTGAGTGAACAGAAGACGGTTGATCTGGGCCTTACGAATAACATGAGCGCTCCGGCGGTGGCTGGCGAAAACTTGATTGTCGGCGGACAGACGGCTACTGGCTCTGCTCTGGTTCTCTATAACCTGAAGACGGGTAAGACCACGATGGTCGCTGCTGCCGACGGCAAGGCGCTGCCGGCTGGCCTCAACGGTATTGCTGCTACTCCGCTGGTGAGTGTTCAGGGCGGCAAGACCTATGTGTACTTCACTGTTAACAGCGCGGATAGCAAGGATTACGTCAACTACTCTGCTGGTGGTGGCGTGTATCGCTATACGCTCGGCGATGCAGAGGCGACGCAGATTTATGATGCGGCTGGCCATTACCAGTACTGTGACTCTCCGGTCATTGCCGATGCATCTGGCAACCTGTACTACATCAATGACTCGGGCACGCTGTTCAAGCTGGGGGCTGTCGAGTCTTGGACGGTTGCCTTTAATTCCAACGGCGGGTCTGCTTGCGACACTAAGTTCGTTGCTACGGCCGACGGCAAGCTGGTCAAGCCGGCCGATCCGACGCGCGATGGCTACACTTTCGGCGGTTGGTTCACCGATGAGGCTTGCACGCAGGCGTATGACTTTATCGCGCCGGTGACGGCCGATCTGACGCTGTATGCCAAGTGGACCAAGAATGCTGTTAACCCTGGCGGCAATGGCGGCTCTGGCTCCAATGGCGGCAATGGTGGCGCTGGTAACGGTTCCGGTGCTGGTGCCGGCACTGGCACGGGTTCTGGCTCCGGCACGAAGGGCCAGCAGGCCGGTGGCGCTATCGCCCCGGGTCAGAAGCCGGTGACCAAGACGACAGTGTCAACCAAGACCGAGACCAAGGACAACAAGTCCGACAAGAAGGACACCGATAAGTCCGATAAGAAGGACGACAAGAAGTCTGACAAGAAGTCTGACAAGAAGGACAGCAAGTCCGACAAGAAGTCCGATTCCAAGTCCGATACGGGTGCTGCTTCCACGACCACTGCTAAGAAGTCCTCTAGTGCCTCCGAGCAGGAGACTGGCACCAACCCGCTCGCCATTGTTGGCGTTGCCGCCGGCGTCATCGGTCTCGCCATCGTCGGCGTGTTCGTGTTCACCAAACGTCGGTAGGTGAGGGCTGTGTCCAATAAATCCAAGGACGCTGACCCCAAGCAACCAGATTCCTCGTTCATTCAGTTCGACGATGCAAAGCAACAGGGCGCCGCTTCGGCGGCGTCCGCCCCTCGTCGCAAGGCGCTCCTTGGCGTTTTGACTGCCGCGTGCACCATTCTGATCGTCGTCTCGCTGGGCTTCGTCCATCCTTCCGAGAGCGGCGCCTGGTCCATCGACTGGATCATTCAGGCCGTGACGGGGGAGAGCGTCGTCACCAAGGACACCAAGGCGTCTGGCTCGACTATGGCTTCGGGCGAGGCCAGTTCCGAGGACTCCAAGTCATCGAATGACGCAAAAGATGAGTCCAAGTCCAAGGACGATTCCGAGTCTTCAAACAAGGAATCGGACAAGAACTCGGATAACAAGAAGTCCGAGGACCAGGACGGCAAGAAGTTTGGCGATAAATCCGCTGCCCAAAATACGGGAGCCGGTGATACTTCCAATGCGTCTGGCGGTGGCCAGTCGTCTGATGGAGCCTCATCCTCTAATGGTGGAAACGCCTCCTCGGGCGGCCAGAGCGGCTCGCAGGAGTCCAGCTACGTAACAGTGACGGTTTCGGTCACATCGAGCGCTGTGGGCAATCCTGTGTCTTCTGGTGGCACCTTTACCTTTAACGAAGGCGTTACCGTCTACGATGCCCTGTGCGCGCTGGGTCTTTCTGTCAACGCACATGGCTCGTCGTACGGCACGTATGTCTCCGCGATTGGTGGTTTGGCCGAGAAACAGTACGGCGGCACGAGCGGCTGGATGTACTCCGTCAACGGCACAACGCCTATGACGGCCTGCAGCAACTACGTTCTCTCCAACGGCGACAACGTGGTCTGGTATTACGTTACAGGCTAGAGGCCTCGACATAGCGCGCCAGACGGGCGGTTCGGACAGACATCCGGGCCGCCTGTTTTTCATGCGAATGGGACTGGGTCGCCGGGTCTTTCAGCAAACAAAAAAACCGGTTGGAATGGGAATTCCAACCGGTTATACATTCAAGCAAATAGCGAATCGACTACGACCGTGCGCCCTCGAGAAAGAAGCGACGGCTGAAGTAGTTGTACCAGGTGACGAGGAACGTGGCGATGGCCTTCATGGCCTGGTAGCCGATGCTCAAAAACGTGACGCCCACAAACATGTATAGGTCGTTGAGGCCCAGGCCGATCACCGACAGGATGGTGAAGATCGTGAACTCGCGCTTGCGGCTCATGCCCTCGCGGTGGTCGAACACGTACTTCATGCTGAGCCAGTAGTTGACCACAACGGAGGTGGTAAACGAGACCGTGGTGCTCATCAAAAAGTCGAGGTGAAACAGCTCGACGAGCGCAATGAGCATACCCCAGTCGATGCCAAAGGAGATAAGACCCACGACAGCGAACTTGAGGAACTGCTTGGTATGAGGTTGTGCCAGTGCCTTGCGCACGTAATCACATCCAATGCGTTGATGAATCGAGCAGAGGATACTTTAGAGCTTTTGCAAGGGAAACGTAAGGTCCTTGCCAAGAACTATACGAACTCGCCAAATTTTCAAGAGCTAATCCGCAAACGTTGAAAATTTGCCCGTAAACGAGCAATGCCCACGAACAACACAGCGCTCGACGCGCGTCATCCGTGGGCATTGTAAAGCTGTAAGGTTGCGAGTTACTTGGTCTCGTCGCCTTCCAGGAAGATCTTTCGGGTCACAAAGTTGTAGACCATGACAAGCGCGGTGGCGCAAATCTTGGCGATATTGGCCTCGAGCCCCAGGCCGGCGTTGAGCGCCAGCACGATGCCGTCGTTGAGTCCCAAACCGATCACAGACAGCACGACAAAGATAATGAACTCGCGGCGGCGGCTCATGCCCTCCTTGTGCGCAAACACGTACTTCATGCTGGCGAGGTAGTTAAAGATGAGTGAGATGATAAAGCCGCTGGTGTTGGCGATTAGGATGTTGAGGTCCAGACCGTAGTGGAGCAGATTCATAATGCCAAAGTCGATGACCGTGGCAATGACGCCGACGACGCCAAACTTCATGATCTGCGCAAGGAGCTTTTGCATGGTACCTGCCTTATGGTGGCGCCGGGGCGCCGCGGGGATGACAAACTCAGCAAGTTTAGCCAATCCCCACGGGTGGTGCTAGGCGCGCTCCTCGATAGCACCGTTTCTATATGCATCGAGCAGCTGGCGCAGGTCCTGGATCTGGCTGCGGATCTTGGCACCGGAATCGGTGTCGCTCACCATGCGGCGACGGTCGGCCTCGTCAAAGCGGTTGGTCTCGCTTTCGATATCGACGTTGCGGGTGAGTGCCTCGGCAACCGTCGTAAAGGCCCGGTGCGACTTGAGGCGGCAGCCGCGCGAGCTCGAGATGAGCGTATAGCCGGCGATACCCGTCTTGGGATGGTAAGCGCGGCAGAAGCCGCCATCGATGACCAGCAGCTTGCCCTCGGCGCGGATGGGCTGCTCGCCCTTGGTGGTTTTAACGGGCGTGTGGCCGTTGATGATGTGACCGGTCGGTGAGCATGCCATGGGCGCGACGCCAAACTCGCGCATGATGTCATCGCAGACCGAGGGCGACTTGGTAAGCGTAAAGTACGGGTCCATCGGCTCGACCCAGGTGCTCTTATCGGCGATATAGGCGCGCTCAAAGGTGCGCACCAGGCGTCCGCTGGCGGGTGAGTTAAAGCCAATCCACAGGTACCACATCCAGTCGAGAGCGTCGCGGTCGCCCACGCGCCAGGCGCGGCGGGCGATGTGGTCGCAAAAATCGAGATAATCGCGGCCAGCGTGCCAGGTGCCCAGGCAGTTCATGCTGCTAAAGGTGCCGTCTTCGTTGAGCGGCACGCAGCCATGGAACAGCAGGTTGCCGTTGGCGACCTTGTACATCGAGCCGTGGGAATAGAGGAAATCGATATGGCGATGCAGGTGATCGGCGGTGACAAACTCGGACACGAGCTTGTCGATGATGTGCTGCTCCTGAGACGTGAGCGTATAGGGGTCCGTCGGGTCGACGGTGGGGAAGTCGTTGGTCGTGAGCGGCCACACGCTGCCGTCGGCGAGCGTGACCGTGCCGGTGTCGTGGTCGATCTTGTCGAGTAACAGGCGGTCGGTCATGTCGAACTCGGGATGGCGCTGGATAATCTGACCCTCGAGCTTAAAGAGCAGCACGTTGATGGCCTTGATCAGCGGGGTGATGGACTCACCGGCGGTGTAGGTGGCATCGGCAAAGGCGACAAGCTCACGCAGCGAGATGCCGTAGTCGTTCTCCAGGATCTCGTAGTTGTCGTAGCGTAGGTTGTTGCGCAGCACCGTGGCGATGCAGGCGGGCTCACCGGCCGCAGCGCCCATCCACAGCAGGTCGTGGTTGCCCCACTGGATGTCGAGTGAATGGTAGGTGAGCAGGCGGTCCATAATCTTGGCCGCGCCGCCACCGCGGTCGAAGATGTCGCCCACCAGGTGCAGGTGGTCGACGGCCAGGCGCTTGATGAGCGAGGCAAGCGACTCGATAAAGTCGTCGGCGCTTGCGGTCTCCAGGATGGACTCCACGATGCGCTCGTGATAGCGCACGCGATAGTTGTTCTCGTCCGGGTGCGTGTGCAACAACTCGTCGATGATGTAGGCGTAATCGCGTGGGATGGCCTTACGCACCTTGGAGCGCGTATAGCGGCTCGAAAGCGACCGGGCAACCATGATGAGCTGGTCAAGTATCGTCTTATACCAGGTGGGCGAGTCCTCGCGCTGGCTGCGGACCAGCTCGATCTTCTCGCGCGGGTAGTAGATGAGCGTGCACAGCTCGCCCTTCTCGTCAAAGGAGAGCGTTTCGCCAAAGATTTCGTCGACATGCTCGCGCACGACGCCCGAGCAGTTGTTGAGGATGTGCATAAAGGCTTCGTACTCGCCATGCACGTCGCTCATAAAATGCTCAGTGCCTTTGGGCAGGTTGAGGATGGCCGAGAGGTTGATGATCTCGGTAAACGCGGATTGCTCGGTGGGAAACTGTCTCGACAGCAGGCGCAGATACTTGAAGTCTTGCGGATTGCGATCGAATGCGACCATGAAACACCTTCCGATAGGGCTGGTAAAACTGATAAACAGCGTCAAACGTTTATCAGTATGCGCCGCTTTTGTTTCGATTGGGGATGGGCGGCCGAATTGTTAGCCGAACGGTTTGGTAAATCGATTTAGTGGAGGTAGATATGGCGGTTGAGTGGAGACGTGGGGTCGTTTTTACAGACGTATGCCTCCGGGATCGATAGAGATGATGACGGTAAAGATGTTCACCACCTTTGGCTCTATTTGGTAAATAGTGGACATTTGTACCGTATTTATGCTTGCTGTGCGATAATTTTATAACTATACGTAAGGAGCCTCATATGAGTGATTTTGTCCTGACCTGTGAATCCGCCGCCGATCGAACTCGGGAGTTCTTTGAATCGCGCAATATCCCTGTCGTGTGTTTTCATTACGAGATCGACGATGTTGTCTATACGGACGATCTGTATCAGTCGATTACGCCGGACGAGTTTTTTGCCCAGATATCCGCGGGCGCCATGCCCAAGACGTCTCAGGTGAGCGTGGGTGAGTACGAGGAGTTTTGGGAGCCGCTTGTTGCCGAGGGTAAAGACGTGCTGCACCTGACGTTGTCGTCGGGTATTTCGGGTACGTATGGCTCGGCTTGCGTTGCGGCGCAGATGCTCGCGGATCGCTATCCCCAGGGCGGCAAGGTGCGCGTCATCGATTCGCTGGCGGCGTCTTCGGGCTTTGGCCTGCTGGCGGAATGTGCCGCCGACGTGCGCGATAGCGGGGCTTCACTCGACGAGACGGCTGCCTGGATCGAGGAGCACAAGCTCAACCTGCACCACTGGTTCTTCTCGACCGATCTGTCGAGCTACCTGCGCGGCGGTCGCATTTCGGCTGCGAGCGCGATCATCGGCACGGCGCTTAAGATTTGCCCGCTTATGACGGTCGATTGCGAAGGTAAGCTGTCGCCACGTGAGAAGATTCGCACTAAGAAGCGCGCGATTTCCGAGATGGCTAAGACCATGATGGCACACGTGCAGGACGGTGCGGATTATTCGGGTAAGTGCATCATGTCGCACTCGGCGTGCCGCGAGGATGCCGAGGCAGTTGCGGCGCTGATTGAGGAACAGGTTCCGCAGCTTAAAGGCAAGATTGAGATCAATAACATCGGTACTCTGATTGGCTCGCATACCGGACCTGGTACGGTGGCGCTCTTCTTTATGGGCGACAAGCGCGTGGATTAATTTGCCCCATCACATCGCTGCATGATTGCTCAAACGAAAACGGCCCGCCTCACGTTTGTGGGGCGGGCCAAGATGTTTTGCTAGCGTTTCTTTCCTCGGAAGAAAAAGCCGTGCAGTGACGGCTTGAGGCCGCGGTTGGCGCGATGCTCCTCGACGCGCTCGTGGATCGAAGCGACGCGCTCGATGACTTCGTCGGGAATCGGCACGTCGGGATTCATGTTCTCGACCTGGCTGACCTCGGCGGCGGAGACCTGGTCGATAATGGGCACATCGTCGTGCGAGATGACAGGTGTGGCGTCTTCCTTCATCTTGCGATAACGCTGCATCATGTCGGTCTGTAGCTGCTGGGCCGAAGGCGGCGTCCAGATGATGGCGTTGGCGCCGGCGGCGATGGTTTCACGGATGCTCTCTGGCGTCTTGCCGCCCGGCGCGATGAGCGGCAGGTTGGGATAGTGCTTGCGCAGCTCGCGTAGGACCTGGGGCGTGTTCTTGCCGGCGGCGATGTTGAGAATCTTGGCTCCAGCGCGCACCTTGGCGTGGGCATCGTCGTCGCAGCGAACGACCGTAGCGATGACGGGGATGTCGGCGATGTTGGTGATGTGCTCGACCATCTCGGCAGTAGCGGGGGAGTTGACCACGCAGCCCGCCGCGCCCTGCATCTCGGAGACGGCTGCCATCTGCACGGAGCGCTTACCGGTCGTAGTTCCGCCGCCCACGCCTACAAAGACCGGGCACTCGGCGACGGTCAACAGTGCCTGCGTAATGGCCGGCTGCGGCGTGAAGGGGTAAACGGCAAAGACGGCATCGGCGTTGGAGTTGCGGATGACCGCGACGTCGGTGGTGTAGATAAGCGATTTGATACGACGACCGAAGAGCGTAAAGCCGCTAGCCTCTTCAATCTCGTCGGGCATACGGAGGGCCGCCTTTCGCAAACGCCCGTCGATGGGCAGCGGCTCCATGGGGAGCAGTCCGTTGGGGGTCACGGCTACCTGGGGCTCGGTGAACTCGTCTGCGAGCTCGACCTCGGAGAAATCGACCGAGGCGACGATGTCCTCGTGAACCTCGGCGGGCACATCGATGGGGGCTTGGCCGTTTGCCGCGGCAGGCGTGTCGAAGGAGCTGGTGCCGACGAAGGCGTCGACGCGCTCATTTAGATCGTTGAGGGTATCCATGGAAGCTCGATTCTATGTGATGGCGGCCGGCGCGATGCAGCCGGAATTGCGAATGCTAAATCGTTTGACGAGTTGATTTTTCCCCGCCGCGCCATCCGTTAGACCGAAGGGCCGGCGAACGTGAAGGAGCTGTGGTGGCGGGGATCGAGGTGCTATCTTGAAAGTCCCGTTTAAAAGAGAGGTGACGCGGTATGGAATTGACAGCAATGTTTGGCTCGATTGGCCTGTGTGTGGGCGCAATTGTTGCCGCCGCGGTCATCTACTTTGTGGTCACGGCCATTAAGGGCAAAAGGGCCGAACGCAAGGAGCGCGCGACGCTTAAACAGCATCGCGACCAGCAGAGCAAACGCGCACGGAGATAGCTTGTTGAGTTTTGGATCCGTGCGCTAGCTGCGTTTTCGGATCAGGGCAATGTAGAAGCCCTCAAATTCGCGGCTGGGCGGAATGGTGAGCGTGCCGGGCAGGCCGTTGGCGATGGCCGATACCTGACCCGCGGCAATGGCCTCGGTCAGGGCGTTGGACTCGATGCGCGGCTTCTCGCCAGCTTCCTGGGCGCGGCGTGCCTCACTTTCGCTTGGCGTGCCGTCGAGGGGGATGAGCTCGCAGTCCATATGCTTGTCGAGGGCCTCTTGCAGGGCGTCCTCGTTTTCCTGCGGCAAGATCGAACAAGTCGAATAGACGAGCGTGCCGCCCGGTTTGAGGGCTCCCATGGCGCGGTCCAGAAGTGCTCGCTGCGAGCGGGCGCACTTGCTCAGCAACTGCTCGGTGAGGCCGCGCAGGCTCTTCTCGTTGCCGCTGACGACGGTGCCCGTGCCGGTGCAGGGAGCGTCGAGCAGGATACGGTCAAAGCGGAAGAACTCGTCGAGCTCGCGTGCGTCGATGCGCATGACGGGCACGTTTTTTGCGCCTTGGCGGTGGAGGTTGGCTTCGAGCTTCTCGGCGCGGGGAATGCTCATCTCGCAGGCGGTAAGGTGCGCCTGCCCCTGCGTGAGGGCGGCGATCTGCGTCGTCTTGCCGCCGGGGGCCGCGCACATGTCCAGGATGTCCTCGCCGGCCTGGGCGCCCAAGACCAACGGCGGCATCATGGACGACAAGCTCTGCAGGTAGATCTTGCCGTCGCGGTAGATGCCGAGATCCCACAGATCGGAAACCTGGGCCTCGGGCAGGATGAAGGCGTCTGGGTACCAGGTGACGGGGTTGTGGGCGATGCCGGCGGCATCGAGCGCCGCAGCGATGTCCTCGGCGGTTGCCTTGAGCGTGTTGGCGCGCAGCGTGACCGGGCGTGTGGCCGCGGCGCCGAAGCCCTCGATCATGAGCTCGGCATCGGCGGGCGCATAGGCGCCGGCGACCGTGTCGACCATAAAGCGCGGCAGGTCGGCGGCGCAAGGAAGGGCGGCAAGCTGGTCGGAAAGCTCGGTGGCGGCAAACTGCCTGAGCTTGAGCTCGGCCTTGACCTGCTTTTTCTGCTTACGACGACGCGGCTTGGACATCCGTCTTTCCTTCCCATTCCATTACATGTCGAGTGTTTAGTACTGGCTCTCGTGCTTGCTAAAGAAGTCGAAGCGCGGGGGCAGCGGCTTTACGCGGTGCTCGCCGGGCTTCTCGCCCAGGCTCTCCACAAACTCATCCGTGGAGGCGAAGATGTTATCCCAGCTAAAGAAGGCGACCGGGTCGATGTCGAAGTACCCGCAGATGAGCTCGCAGCCGGCAGGGACGATGCCGTGCATGAGCACGGTCGCCACGCGCAGCTCGGTAAAGGCGTCGACGAGGGCCTGCGTCATCGCGGCGTTTGCTGGCTTGCCTTCGAGCTTGTTGGCGGCCTTGGAAGCGTCGCTCCAGCGCTTGTTGGCGGCGCGCAGGTAGTCGTCGCACACGGCAAGCGCGCGGTGCGTCTCGAACTTGTACATAGCCTGCTCAAAGGCGAGAGCTGCCTGCTCGGCGGCTTCGACCACGGCGGCAGAGGCCGCACCGGCGGGGATGCAGCCGTTGCGATAGGGGCTCTCGTCGCCTTCCTTGACGGCGACGCCGTAGAAGCAGCTGCGGGCCAGACGGTTGAACACGCCGGTCAAAAGGGCGCTCTCCTTAAGGGCCGGATCGATGACGCGCTTGTCGTCGCAGGCGCGCACCTCGTTGCCGTCCTTGTCCTTGCCGGTCACGCGGGTGTCGTATGCCTTGGGGCTAAAGCTCACCGGCTTTTCGGACAGGCCGAGCGACAGCCAGTGCGCGCGCATCTGCTCGCAGGTGTAGTGGTTGAGCAGGTCGTCTGCCGGCGGGGGAGGCGTCTGCGAGGACGAGCTGGCCTTTTTGCCCATGTAGAGCAGGTGGTAGCAGGCGCTGACGGTGCTCTGCGTGAGGCCCCAGCCCAGGGCCTCCCACATGGCGGTCTGCGCGATGCAGTAGAAGTAGATGTTGTCCTGACCGATAAACTGGTAGATCTGTGCGTCGTCCGAGCACCACCAGTCGCGCCAGTCGAGCGAGCTGTGCTGGTAGGTGGGCGCGGGCACCTGCGTGGAGTCGGCAGCGGGCTCGCCCATGAGGGCGGCGTCCTGGGCGGCGACGCCCTCGGTCACGCCGGCGGCCTTAGCATCGCGCGCGAGCACGGTACGCGTATAGCTGATGGGCGCCCACAGGCTCTCGGGCCAGCACCAGCAGGTGACGTCCGAGACGCCATCGACCTCGGGCACTGGAACGCCCCAGTCGATGTTGCCGGTGATGCGGAAGGGCACGAGCGCCTTGCCGCTGCGGAAGCGCACGCCGCCGTTGGCGAGCACCGCGTGGGCATCGTCGCGCTCCTTCCAGCTGGGGAAGGTGACGGTAAAGCTGCTCTTGTTGCCCTCGGGCTCCAGCAGGGTGTGCTCGGGGAGCTGGTCCTCGACGGCATCGAAGGCCTCGCGGAACTTGTTCTGGATGTAGAGCTGAGCTGGCAGCAGCCACTCCTCCATGGTCTTGGAGACCACGGAGCGAACCTGCGGGTTCTGGGCGAGCTTGGCGGTATAGGTCTTCATAAAGTCGAGGTAGGCCGGCAGATCAAAGTAGAGATTGTCGACTGGGCGCAGCTCGGGCACCTCGCCGGTGAGCTGGCTCTTGGGCGCGATGAGCTCCTCGGGCTCAAACTGGTGACCCAGGTCGCACTCGTCGGCGTACGCCTTCTCGGACTTGCAGCCCTGGATGGGGCAGCGGCCGATCACCTGACGGCCGTTGAGGAACGTGCCGGCCTTGGCGTCGTAGAACTGCAGCGTGGAGCGCTTGGAGATGGTGCCCTGCTCGTGCAGGCGCTTGATAATCTCGGCGGTCACCTCGTTGTGAATCTGCGCAGCCGGCTCAAGGCCCGAGCCGCCGTAGATATCGCAGCTGATGTTGTAGTTGTTGAGGGTCGCGGCCTGGCGGGAGTGGTTGGACTCGACATACTCGCTAATGGACTTGTCGTAGCCCTCGTTCTCCTTGAGCTTGCGGTAGCTCTCCATGATGGGCGAGCCGTAGCAGTCGGTGCCCGAGGTGAAGATGACGTTCTCGCGGCCCAGGCGGTCGCGCAGGAAACGGGCGAAGAAGTCGGCCGGGACAAAGACGCCGCCAACGTGGCCAAAGTGAAGGCCCTTGTTGCCGTAGGGCTCGCCGGCGGTAACGATGGCGCGGCGCGGCCAGCTGGGACGGTCGTTCATGGAGTATTTGGATGCCATGGGACTCCTTCGCATATGGTGAGAGCGCGGCCGGGCGCGGGGCTCGGCGGCGCGGTGGTCAATTCGTGCATATCGTTCGACATTATCGCACATGCGGACGGGTACGTGGCAGGGGCGCTATCCTAAGATGCTATGAATGAGATTTCCAACATACATGCGTTTGAGGACGAGGATTTTCTGCACGCCTGCTTTGTGTGGGGGATGGCAGTGCTTGGTGCATTTGCCGTGTGCCTGGTGCCGGTGTTTATGCTGCTGGGCGGGCCTGCAGACTTGGATGCGGCTGACGCGGGCGGCTGGATGGCTGTCGTGGGCTGGATAGTCGGCTTGGCCGCGGTTTCGGCGGCGTCATTTGCCGTGCACGAGCTGGTGCACGCGGTGTTCTTTAAGCTGTTTGCGCCTGCTGGTGCTCGGGTGACCTTCGGAGCAAATCTCGAAACCTGCATGATTTACGCCTGCGCCGAGGGCGTTGTGTATTCGCGCCGGCGGTACATGGCGGTTTGCCTGGCGCCGACGGTTATTGTGACGGCGGCGTTTGCCCTGGGGTTTACATGTTCGGGCTATCCGCTGCTGTGCTACCTGGCGGCCGGCTTGCATTTGTCGGGCTGTGTGGGCGACTGGTATTACGTGCGGACCATTTTGCGCGACCGCCGCATTGTCGCCTGCGAGGACACGTCCTTTGGTGTTCGCTTTTTCGCAAGGTAGTCTTTTTGGAATGATTTTTCTGGGAGAGGAGATGTCCATGAAGCCGCTGCTGCTGCATGCGTGCTGTGCGCCGTGCTCGCTTGAGCCGGTCCGCCTGCTGCGCGAGGAGGGGTTTGAGCCCACGATCTGCTGGACTAACCCCAATATTCAGCCGCACGATGAATGGCAGCGGCGCTTGGACGAGCTGCGCCGGTGGTGTGCCGATGGCGACATCGAGCTTATCGAGGCAGGCGAGGACCGCGAGCGCTGGGAGACCGGCGTGGCCCCGCTGGGCGCCGATCGACCCCGTCGTTGTCGCGCGTGCTATGCCCTGCGCCTGGCCGAGGCATGCCGTGCGGCCCAGGAACGCGGGTTTGAATATGTGGGCACGACGCTCGCCGTCTCGCCGTATCAGCTGTTCGACACGTGTAATGATGTGCTTGAGCGCTTGGCCGCCGCCCGCGGGCTCACCCCGGTGATTCGCGATTTTCGCCCGTATTATCCCGAGGCCACGCGTCGTTCGCGCGAGCTTGGCATGTATCGGCAGAACTACTGTGGTTGCCGCTTCTCGGCCGTCGAGGCGGCCATGGACCGCGCCCGCATCCGCGATGAGCGTAAAGCCGCCAAAAAGTAGTTCATTTGGGACGTTAGCCTGCTAGGATGTAGAGCGGACTTTAGCTATATAAGGAGAATCCGACGTGTCTATGCGTACCGATGATTTTGACTATAACCTTCCTGAGGAACTGATTGCCCAGGCTCCTGCCGAGCCGCGTGACTCCTGCCGCCTGCTGGTGGTGGATCGCAAAGGCTCCCAGGCAGGAACGCCGCTGGAGCATGGCGGCACCGTCGAGCACCGCATCTTCCGCGACATCATCGACTATATCGAGCCGGGCGATGTGCTCGTCATCAACAAGACGCGCGTGATGCCGGCCCGCCTGATCGGTCGCAAGGCAGGCTCGGGCGGCGTGGTCGAGACGCTGCTACTCAAGCGCCGCGAGGACGTTGACCCGCTGGGCCACGTTTGGGAGTGCCTGGTCAAGCCGGGTAAGCGCCTGAAGCCCGGTGCTCAGATTGAGTATCGCGCCGGTGGCGCCCATGCGCCCGAGGGCGCGCCCGTGGTGCTGACGGCCGAGGTCGTCGACTTTGTCACCGATAGCCGCGGCGGCCGTCTGGTGCGCTTTGAGCCGGCCGGTTGCAATGCCGCCGGCGAGCCGCGCACGCTCGACGAGGCTATTCACGCCGCCGGTCACGTGCCGCTGCCGCCCTACATTACCGATTACGAAGGCGATCCCGAGAAGTACCAGACCGTCTATGCCATGAAGGAGGAGCACTCGGCTGCCGCTCCCACGGCGGGTCTGCACTTTACGCCCGAGCTCATGGCGGCTATCGAGGCCAAGGGTGCGAAGTTTGCCGCCGTCGAGCTCGAGGTCGGTATCGATACCTTCCGTCTGGTGGAGGAGGACGACCCCACGCAGCACGTCATGCACACCGAGCGCTACCACGTGTCGCAGGAGGTGGTCGACGCCGTGCATAAGGCTAAGGCCGAGGGGCACCGCGTGATCGCCGTTGGTACCACCGCAGTACGCTCGCTCGAGAGCGCGTTCGACAAGGATGCTCCGGTGTCTGATCCGGCTGTGACGGCGCGCTATTTTGAGGGTCGTGAGGACGGGGCCGATACGCTCGGCCGCGGTGACATCGTGGTGCGCGAGAACGCCACGACGCAGCTCTACCTCATGCCTGGCTCGACCTATCACGTGGTCGACGCGCTGATCACGAACTTCCACGTGCCGCGCTCTACGCTCATGATGCTCGTGAGCGCGCTGGCCACCCGCGACCAGATCATGGATGCCTACGCCGCTGCTATCGAAGAGCGTTACCGCTTCTTCAGCTTTGGCGACGCCATGCTCATTTGTTAGTTACGCGGTTCTACGAACCGCGTAACGGCTCGACGCTGCAAACCCGCC
>UREC01000037.1:0-20456 GCA_900546755.1 uncultured Collinsella sp.
AAATCCAAGTTAGACCATTTCAAATGGTTCGATGTCTGCCCGGATGCGACACTGAGTGTGTCCATCCTCGCAGTATCCGGTTCTCAAGGTGCACGCTCGGCGGCTGGTCCGGTCCGACCGGGCCGCGCGGCAAGGAGATATATTGCCAGACCGGAGGGGCCCCGTGGGCGGGAATCTGGGCGTACACATTTCCTACACATATTAAAACCCTGCTTACGTTTGCCAGCCGTTCTCTACCGCTCACCGAGGGCCTCTTTATAGTGAAGCGTCATATGGCTAAAGCTGATAGGCTCCCTTAGCCAAGGCACAGCCGGCATCGAGCAACTCATCGCGCTCCTCCACCGAGAACCCCTCGGCGTATACGCGAACCACCGGTTCGGTCCCGCTGGGGCGGATCAGCAGCCAGGTGTCATCCTCGAATGCCAAACGTAAACCATCCATATGGCTTACAGCCTGCGGCGCCTTGCCGCAAATCGATTTAGGATTCATGCCAGGAAGCAGCGTTCGCAGCGATTCGGCGTCTTCGGCCTCAAGGCGCAAATCGCGACGCCCATAGCTCGTCTTACCAAAACTGTCCTCGAGTTGGTCGACCAGAACGCCCAAAGGCGCGTCCGTCTTTGCCATAAGCTCACACAGAATCAGACAGGCGAGGATTCCATCGCGCTCGGGCATATGCGCGGCGATGCCGATACCACCGGCTTCCTCGCCGCCTATGAGGACGCCACCCTTCTTCATCTCTGCCGCTATATATTTGAAACCGACTGGTTTGACGGTCACGCGGCAGCCAAGCGCCTCGGCAATGCGACGCACGAGCGTCGAGCACGAAAGATTGACGACGACGCGTCCCTCCAAATTACGAAATTGAACCAAGTCGCCCAAAACGAGCGCCATGATCTGATGCGGATGTATATATCTGCCGCGCTCGTCAACCGCGCCGATACGGTCGGCGTCGCCGTCGGTCACCAGGCCAGCGCAAGCTCCGTCCTCGATAACCGTATGCTCGCAAGCGTCCACCCACGGCTCAACGGGGTCGGGGCAGATATCTTCTTGGTCAGGCGCCTGCCCGGCGTGAATCTCGTGCACCTCAACGCCAAGCTCGCGCAGCAAGTCGGCTAGATAGCCCTGGGCTGCGCCGCCCATGGGGTCAACAACCACGCGCAGGTGCGCGGCGCGGATGGCTTCGGCATCGACAAACGATGCCACCGCTTGCATATAGTCAGGAATGATATCCGCGGTGCGATATTGCCCCTCGATCCCCATTGGCTCGGGAGCCATGGTCTCTTCGAGCTCTTCGATGACATCCTGGTTGGCGGTCGAGCCGTCACCCATGCGAATCTTGAGACACAGATAACCCTGCGGATGATGGGACCCCGTCACCATGAGCGCGCCGCACGCCTCACCGTCATAAGCCGCCGCCCACGTAAGGGCAGGGGTCGGAACAGGTCGCGAAGCGAGCACGGCGTCTAGCCCGTGCGCTGCTAGCACACCCGCCGCAAGCTCAGCGAACTCGCGCGCCAGGGGCCGAGTGTCGAACCCTATATATACCGTTTTGCCCGGATTGGTCTTTTGCCACAACTCGCCGACGGCATCGGCGATACGGGCAACGTTATCGGCAGTGAAGTCCTCATCGACGCGAGCGCGCCAACCGTCAGTTCCAAAATGAATTATCGCGCACACGCGCAGACACCTCACAGTGTTTGGATCATGGTACGCATGAGGTATACCCGCGATACACGCTCGGCAACCTGCCGGCACCAGCATTCACCATTTGGGCAAATGCTGCCGAGGACATGCAGGCAATAAAAAAAACCGCCCCGTATGGAGCGGTTTTGCCCTTTATATATCGAGCGCCTCGGCCATCGCTGCCGTAGTGATTGCCGTGGTTCCACAGCAACTGCCCACCATTGCGGCACCGGCATGTCTCCATTCGATGCATGCGCGCGCGAAAGCTTCGGGGTTCTCGTGCCATACGGGGCCATCCTGAGTCTGGACCGGATCGCCCACGTTGGGACGCACCGTGACGGGAGTAGTCGCCGATGCAACCATCCTGGGCACCGCCGCGTTCGCGGCCGCAAGCGAACAGCAATTAACACCAACCGAGTTTGCGCCGTGTTTTTCGGCGTACAAAACGGCCGCCTCGATGTTGAGGCCATCGCCCAACAGGTCGCCCTTATCGTCAACGACAAAACTCACCAGAACAGGCATGCCGTCGGCGGCATCTCGGGCGCCGGCAAGCATGGGCTGCAAATTACGGATAGACGTCACCGTCTCGATCAGCAGACCGTCAACACCAGCATTGAGCAAGGCGTGCGCCTGTTCGCGCGCAATGCCTCGGATCTCACGAAACTCGGCCGAGTCCTCGGCAAACCACTCAATACCGATCGGACCCATCGAGCCCAGCAGCAGCTGAGGGTGCGCCTGGCGGGCATCGTCGACGGCCCCGCGATTGACCTCCGCCACGGACGGCGCAATCTGGTCGTGCTTGAGGGCATAGCTTGATGCCTGAAAGGTATTGGTAATGAGTACCTGCGCGCCGGCGGCGACATACAAGCGATGGATACGAGAAACGGTCTGCGGCTCTGCCAGATTCCAAAACGCCGGTGGAATATCGGCGGCGTCGTACTCACTCAACAGAACACTGCCCATGGGGCCCTGCGCCAACAAGGTCTCGCTCGACAAGCGGCGCGTAAGTTCCTCGGCACCAAAGCGGTTGTAATAACTCGTATCCATATATATCCCGCTATTCCTCGACGCTGATTCCCTGCTTTTCGAGATAGGCGAGCCAGCGGTTCATCGTGTCCTCGGATAGCGCATGCTCCATCATGCAGGCCTCGGAATCGGCTCGCTCAAATTCGACACCGAGCTCCTGAACCAAAAACGTGCGGATGAGGCGATGACGGTACCAGATAGCCGTACCAACCTCGCGGCCGCGATCGGTCAGGACTACCTTGCCGTAGTGCGATTGCTCGACAAGTTCGGATGCTTTGAGCGCCGAAACCGCTTTATTGACCGATGCCTTGGAGACGCCAAGGCGCTGCGCGATGTCGACCGATCGCACGCCGTTGGTTTCCCCCTCTTCGCTTTCAATGCGAACCATGCACTCCAAGTAGTCTTCGTTCGCCACCGTCAGATGTAGTTCGCGCGAGCTATTTGTCGTATCCATGATCTTCCGTCCCTTCTGCATTCATTGGCTGATTCTACCCCATCCAAGCGTCGCGGTATGCCGTGGCATACCGTGCTAGAGTTCTTGTTGCACACGACGACCAAGATTGGAGCGGTCTTTATGGAAAACACCACCACGAACCCCGATGTCCTCGAGCGCTTTTTGCGCTACGTCCAGATCAACACGCAGTCCGAGGATGCAAACTGCGACCAGGTACCCTCGAGCGCCGTTCAGTTTGACCTTGCCAACGTGCTGGCTGAAGAGCTGTGCGAGCTTGGTGCGGAAGATGCCCACGTGACCGAGCACGCCTATGTCTGCGCGCATATCCCCGCAAGTGTGGGCGCTGAGGACAAGCCCGCCCTGGGCCTGATCGCCCATCTCGACACCACCGAAGTTGCACCGGGCGCCGGCGTGAAGCCGCACATCGTGCACTACGAAGGCGGCGACCTGGTCTGCGGCACGGTTGACGGTAAGCCCGTTGCCATGAGTACCGCCAAGCTTCCCGCCCTGAACGACCTCGCGGGTGAGGACCTGGTCTGCAGCGATGGCACCACGCTGCTGGGCGCGGACGACAAGGCAGGCGTCGCCGAGATCATGTCGCTTGTCGCGCGTATCGCTCAGGACCCTTCTCTGCCCCATCCCGCACTCGGCATTTGCTTCTGCCCTGACGAGGAGATCGGCCACGGAGCCGAGCTGTTGGATATCGATACCTTTGGCTGCAAGTATGCCTACACGGTCGACGGTGGCCCCATCGGCGAGCTGGAGTGGGAGTGCTTTAATGCCGCTGAGGCGACCGTCTGCTTTGAGGGCCAGTCCATCCACCCGGGCGACGCCAAAGGCCGTATGGTTAACGCAGGCAATCTGTTCTGCGACTTCAACGCGTTGCTCCCCTACGTGCAGCGCCCGGAGTATACGGAAGGCTACGAGGGCTTTTATCACCTTGAGGGTGTATCTGCAACCGTCGATCACGCCACAGCGCGCTATATCGTCCGCGACCATGACGCAGCCAAGTTCCAGCAGAAACTCGACCTTATTGATGCCGCCGCCTCGATGCTCAACCAGCGCTTGGGTGACAAGCGCGTGACGGTCGAGATTAAGCAGCAGTATCGAAATATGGCCGAGATCGTTCGTGACTATCCCGAGCTTATTGATGTTGCCAAGGAAGCCTACCTTGCCTGCGGCGTTGAGCCCCAAGTGCTGCCGATTCGCGGCGGCACCGACGGCGCGCAGCTGTCGTTCCGCGGTCTGCCCTGCCCCAACCTTTCCACCGGCGGCTATTGCTACCACGGCGTCAACGAGTTCGTCCCGGTCAGTTCGCTCGTCAAGATGACCGACGTGCTCCAGGAGCTCGTCGCCCGCTTTGCATAAGCCTGGCCGCTCAAGCCTAAAAGACAAACCGCCCCGTCCTCAACCAAGAACGGGGCGATTTTTTGCTGCAATGAGAACAGGTTGACGCACGCCAGCCTCTTAACGCAAGGAGTGTCCCAAACTGCCGGCACAAAAGGAACGTCCCCAAGTGCCGCAAAATGACGACATCCACTCTCGCTTTGTGGGTAGTCATTGGGGAGGTTCTTGTTTGACTAGTCGTTTAAAAACGTCCCCAATGACTACCCAACGACTAGTCCGGACCAAGGCAACGCCGATGTTTTGGCAACGACAGCGAAAACCCGCCAGAGCGAGCAAGGTGCCTTGAAACGAGGCGGCATTGATCTTTTGATCATGCCGCCGAAGTTGAAAGGCAGATTGCCGCTCTGGCGGGTTTGCAGCGTCAACTGGTTACGCGGGCTGGTAAGCCCGCGTAACCCTAATAATTGGCCTCGTAGCCGTTGCCGTCGCCGGTGGGCTCTTCGTAGTAGTCCGAATCGCTCGAATCGCTTGAGTCATCGGAATCGTCAGAGCTGACCGATGAGGTTGCGGTACCGTTTGCGTAATCGTCAGACGTGTTGTTGTTCAGGTCGCCGATCGTAGAGCTGGAACCGTCGGAAAGACCCATGGTGTTGGGACCCTTGGGATCCTTGCCAGCATCGACGCGCTCCATCATTTCCTTGAGCTCGTCCTCGTAGACAAAGACGTAGCTCACACCGTCGATCATGGTGCTGTCGTCGGCGTACGAGGGCAGGTTGGCCGAGTAGATACCGTCGACATCCATACCGCGCATGGCGTTGACCGTAGCCACGATATCCTGAACGCTCATATCGGTTACGAGCATATCGGACAGCGAATTAACCAGGCCAAAGATCTTCGTGGCATCGAAGTTATTGAGAATCTGGTTGGCAAGGGCGCCAAGCACCTGACGCTGGTGGCGCATGCGCGTGTAATCGCCGTCGGCATAGGTGTAGCGGCAGCGGGCATAGGTAAGGGCGGTGGCACCGTCCATATGCTGCTGGCCAGCGGTAATCTTAATATCCAGGTGCTCGGGGTCGTCAACATCATCGGTTGCGTTAATGTCGATACCGCCAACCGAATCAATCAGCGCCTGCATACCGTCGAAGCTGACCTCGGCATAGTGGGAAATCTGAACACCGCACAGCTCGTTGACCGCCTCGACCATGGCCTCGGCGCCGCCAACGGTATGGCAGGCGTTGATCTTCATGGTCTCGCCCTTGTACTCGACCTTGATGTCGCGCGGAACGGAAATGAGCGTCGCCTGCTTTTGCGTGGGGTCGATGCGTGCCAGGATAATCGAGTCGGCACGATACGTATCCTCGCCCGGACGGCCGTCGGTACCAAGAAGCAGCACGTAGAACGGATCCTTTGCCTCATCGGTGTCAACCAGAACCCGACGCAGATTGTCGGTAATGACATTAGAATCGCCGAGCTTGCCCATAATGGTGGCAAACCACAGGCCGGCAGCGGTAGTGGCACTCAACAGCACGCCAAGCACGACAATGAGCGCGACGTGACGAATCGTGTGGCTACGACGACGTTGGCGAGCGCGCTCGGAATAGCGAGCCACGTTATCGCGACTGTAGATCTTGGCCTGCGCACCAGTTGAGGGTCTTCGGGTGGTGGTATCTGCGAGGGGCTTTTTATTAAACATAGGCAACCTGTATTAGTAGATGACGGGATCGGGGACGGTAGCATGCTCGACATGCGCGCCGAGCGCCTGCAGCTTTTCGACAAACTGCTCGTAGCCGCGCTTGATGTGATGGATAGCCGAAACCTCGGTCGTCCCGTCGGCGATCAAGCCCGCTACGACGAGGGCCGCTCCGCCGCGCAGATCGGGCGAGGTAACCTGTGCACCCGAGAAGCCCTTGACGCCATGAATCATGGCATGATGGCTCTCGATACGAATGTCGGCACCCATGCGCACCAGCTCAGAGGCAAACATAAAGCGATTCTCGAAGATGTTCTCGGTAATAACGGAACTGCCGTCGGCAAGGGCGGAGAGCACCATAATCTGCGCCTGCATGTCGGTCGGGAAACCGGGGAACGGAAGCGTCTGGATGTCGACCGGCTTGATACGCTCGGCACGGTTCACATGGACGCCATCCTCGACGCGCTCGCAGTCGATACCCATGAGCTCCATCTTCTTGAGCACCATGCCCAAATGAATGGGGCAAAAGCCCGTGACATCGACACCGCGATCGTCCGCCATCAACGCACCGGCGACGATAAAGGTACCGGCCTCGATGCGGTCGCCCACCACGCGATGGATAACGGGATGGAGCTCTTCCACGCCTTCGATAGTCACGACGGGCGTACCGGCGCCAACAATCTTGGCGCCCATCTCGTTGAGCATGTTAGCGAGATCGACGATCTCGGGCTCGCGGGCGGCATTGTCGATAACCGTGGTGCCCTGTGCGCGCACAGAGGCCATGATGAGATTCTCGGTCGCACCGACGCTGGCGAACTCGAGCGTGACGGTGGTACCGCGCAGACCTTGGGGCGCATTAGCGTTGATGTAACCGTGGGCGGTATCGAACTCAACGCCCAGGGCCTCAAGACCAAGAATGTGCATATCGATCTTACGAGCACCCAGGTTGCAGCCGCCCGGCATGGCAATTTTGGCGCGATGGAAGCGGCCCAGCAGGGGCCCCATGACGGCGGTGGAAGCGCGCATCTTGGCAACGAGCTCGTAGGGGGCCTCCCATGAATCGACCTGAGAGGTATCAATCTCGAGCGTGTGCTCGTCGAGAACATCGATCGTAGCGCCCATGCCCTTGAGCACCTTGCCCATCACGTGGACATCGGAAATATCGGGCACGTTCTGCAGCGTCGTCTTGCCCGGCGCCAGAAGCGTTGCCGCCATGAGTTTGAGCGCGGAGTTCTTGGCGCCCGAGACGGGCACGGAGCCTCCGATGGCGTGGCCACCCTCAACGCGGATAATATCCAAGGTCTACCCTTTCAAAAAGCATGCCCGGGGTGGCTGGGCCATCCCGGGCATGATGTGTTCGCAAATGGTCGAACGCTAAATCGTTTGACTATTGGGCAAGCTTGAGCTTACACCATGCGATTTCATTATAGAGGTAGGCGCGGCGTGCATCATCCTCCGACAAATTACCCAGCTTCTCTTCAAAACCTTGAATATCAGCTTTAAGCTTGTCGGCATCGACGGTCGCCAAATCGCAAGCGCGCTCGGCGAGAACGGTCACGACATCGTCCGCAACCTGGGCATAGCCGCCGGCCACGGCAAACGTGTGGTCGACAGTGCCCATGGCCTTATCGGAAACGCGAACGTAACCGCGGTCGATCGTGCAGATCTCGCTGGAGTGAGCAGGCAGGACGCCAAACTCGCCATCCGTGGACGGAATCGACACAAACGCAGCGTCGCCCTCATAGGCGCAGCTCACGGGGCACACGATGCGGATACGCATAACCTACTTCTCCCCCATCTTGCGGGCGCGCTCGCGCACGTCCTCAATCGTGGAAGCATAGCGGAAAGCCTGCTCGGGCAGGTCATCGGCCTTGCCGTCGACAATCTCGGCGAAAGAGCGGACGGTATCCTCGACGCGGACGTAGACACCGGGGTTGCCGGTGAACTTCTCGGCGACGTGGAAGGACTGCGAGAGGAACTGCTGAATCTTACGGGCACGGTTGACCGTAAGGCGCTGCTCCTCGGACAGCTCGTCCATACCCAGAATGGCGATGATGTCCTGAAGGTCGGAGTACTCCTGCAGGAGCTCCTGGACCTTGACGGCGACACGGTAGTGCTCCTCGCCGACGATCGAGGGATCGAGAGCGTCGGAGGAAGATGCGAGCGGGTCGATAGCCGGGAACAGGCCAAGCGACGAAATGCTACGCGAAAGAACCGTGGTGGCGTCGAGGTGCGTAAACGTCGTGGCAGGCGCCGGGTCGGTCAGGTCGTCTGCGGGGACGTAGACAGCCTGGACGGAGGTAATGGAGCCCGTCTTGGTCGAGGTAATACGCTCCTGGAGGTCGCCCATCTCGGTTGCCAGCGTGGGCTGGTAACCAACGGCGGACGGCATACGGCCCAGCAGTGCGGAAACCTCGGAACCTGCCTGGGAGAAGCGGAAGATGTTGTCGATGAACAGCAGAACGTCCTGGCCGCGATCGCGGAAGTACTCAGCGGTGGTAAGGCCGGCCAGACCGATGCGCAGACGCGCTCCGGGCGGCTCGTTCATCTGACCATAGACCAAGCAGGTCTTGTCGATAACGCCAGACTCGCTCATCTCGAGGAACAGGTCGGTGCCCTCGCGGGTACGCTCGCCGACGCCGGTGAACACCGAGGTGCCGCCGTGCTCCTGGGCGAGGTTGTTGATGAGCTCCTGAATCAGAACGGTCTTGCCGACGCCGGCGCCGCCGAACAGGCCCGTCTTGCCGCCACGGATGTAGGGCTCGAGCAGGTCAACAGCTTTGATGCCGGTCTCGAAGATCTCGGTCTTGGTGGTGAGCTCGTCAAAGCGGGGCGCTGCATGGTGGATGGGGTAGAACTCCTCCACCTCAGGCATGGGCTTGCCGTCGACAGGCTTGCCCATGACGTTCCAAATGCGGCCGAGCGTCTTGGGGCCAACGGGCATCTTCATGGGCTCACCGGTATCGGTGGCGATGAGGCCGCGCTGCAGGCCGTCGGTCGAGGACATGGCGACCGTGCGGACGACGCCGCCCGGAAGCTGGCTCTCGACCTCGAGGATCGTGCTCAGATGACCGATCGGGGTCTCGGCCTCGACCGTGAGCGCGTTGTAGATCGGGGGCACCGCGCCGTCAAACTTGACGTCGACGACAGGGCCGATGATACGCACGATGCGACCATCACCGGCAGTCGTCTTCTTGGTGGCTTCCTCGACCGCAAGCTTTACGGTGTTATTAGCCATTACTGTTCCTCCAATGCTGAGGCTCCGCCGACGATCTCGTTAATCTCGGTCGTAATCGAAGCCTGGCGCACGCGACTATACGTGCGGGTAAGGGTCGAGATGATCGCGGTGGCGTTTTCCGTCGCGGAGTGCATGGCCTTGCGGCGTGCACCCTGCTCGGCAGCCGCCGAATCGATCAGGGCCTGGTAGATGACCGTCAGGATATAAGACGGCACAAGCTTGCCGAGAACATGCTCGGGAGAGGGCACGAACTCGAACGTGGACGAGATGCGCTTAGGGGCGTCGGTCTCGTTCTTACGCGGACCGTGGGCCATAGCGATCATCTCGGGGTCGAGCGGCAACAGATGCTCGACGCGAAGCTCCTGATCCACGCGGTTCTTGGCGTGGTGGTAGACAAGCTCGACACGGTCAAGCTCACCGGCACGATACGCATCGCAGATATGAGAGGAGATCATGCGGGCCTGATTGAAATCGGGCTCAGAGGAGTTGCCCTCAAAGTGCATGACAACGTTTGCGCGGTCACGGAAATACGTGGCCGGCTTACGCCCGCACGCGATGATCTCGCACTCGATGCCGTCGTTCGCCCAAGAAGCGGCGAGCTTTTCGGCCGTGCGCTCCACCGTCGTATTGAAACCGCCGGCAAGGCCGCGGTCCGAGGCAATAACGACAATCAGGCCATGCTTGACGCTCTCATGCTTCTGCAGCATGGGATCGGTGCCCGAACAGGAGGCGTCGCCGGCGACCGTCAACATGACGTCGGTCAGCGCCTCCTTATAGGGCTCGGCCTGCTTGGAGCGATCGAGGGCACGACGGATCTTGGCCGTAGAGACCATCTCCATCGTGCGCGTGATCTGCTTGGTCGTGGTAACCGAGGAGATTCGCTTCTTAATGTCGCGAAGGTTGGCCATGGGGCTTAGTTCTCCTCTGATCCAGAAACATCCGAATGGTGCTTGGCCATGAACTGCTGTTTGAAGTCGCCGATGACGCGCAAGAGCTCAGCCTTGGTGTCATCATCGATCTTCTTGGCGCGAACCTTGTCGAGCAGCGAACCAAAGCCATTGTCCATGTACTCGATGAGCTCGGCACGGAAGGGCAGCACGTCGGCGATCTCCAGGTCATCCAGGAAGCCCTCGTTGCCAGCGAACAGCGTAACGATCTGCTCGCCAACCTCAAACGGCTTGTAACGCGGCTGCTTCAGGAGCTCGGTCATGCGAGCACCATGGGTCAGCTGCTTCTGAGTAGCCTCGTCGAGGTCGGAGCCGAACTGCGTAAAGCCGGCGAGCTCCTGGTACGAAGCGAGGTCCAGACGGAGGTTGCCGGCGACCTGCTTCATGGCCTTGGTCTGCGCATCGCCACCGACGCGGGACACGGAGATGCCCACGTCGACTGCCGGGCGCTGACCCTGGAAGAAGAGCTCGGACTGCAGGTAGATCTGACCATCGGTAATGGAAATGACGTTGGTCGGAATGTAGGCCGAGACGTCGCCGTCCTGGGTCTCGATGATCGGAAGAGCCGTCATGGAGCCGTAACCGTTCTTCTTGGACATCTTGACGGCACGCTCGAGCAGACGAGAGTGCAGGTAGAAGATGTCGCCAGGATAGGCCTCGCGTCCGGGCGGACGATGCAGCGTCAGCGACATCTGACGGTAGGCCACAGCCTGCTTGGACAGGTCGTCGTAGATGACGAGCACGTGGCCGCCAGGGTTGGTCTCGCTGGCGGGCTTGCCGTCCTCGCCGTTGTACATGAAGAACTCGCCGATAGCGGCACCGGCCATAGGCGCGATGTACTGCATAGGGGCGGAATCGGCAGCGGTGGCCGAAACGATGATGGTGTAGTCGAGCGCACCGTGCTGAGCGAGGGTCTCGCGGATGTTGGCAACCGTGGAGGCCTTCTGGCCGATGGCGACATAGATGCAGACCATGCCCTTGCCGCGCTGGTTGAGGATAGCGTCGATGGCGATGGCGGTCTTACCGGTCTTACGGTCGCCGATGATGAGCTCACGCTGACCGCGGCCAATAGGCACCATGGAGTCGATAGCGAGCAGACCGGTCTGAACCGGCTCGCACACCGGGGTACGATCGATGACGCCGGGAGCCTTGAACTCGATGGGGCGACGGTGCGTGGCGACGATGTCGCCCAGGCCGTCGATGGGCTGGCCGAGCGGATTGACGACGCGGCCGAGCATGGCACGGCTCACGGGGATATCCATAATGCGGCCAGTGGTGCGGCACTCGTCGCCTTCCTTGATGGAGTCGACGGCACCGAACAGAACGGCGCCGACCTCGTCACGGTCAAGGTTCTGGGCAAGGCCGAAGACGGTCTCACCGGTATCGGAGCTCTTGAACTCCAGAAGCTCGCCTGCCATGGCGCTCTTGAGGCCGGAGACGCGCGCGATGCCGTCGCCTACCTCGTCGACCGTTGAAACCTCATGCGTATCGACCGTCGCGGAGAGGCTCGTGAGCTGCTCCTGCAGTTTCTCGGCGATATCCTGGGCATTGAGGGTTTCGGACATTAGGCTTCACCTCCGTACGAATTAGCAGAGTTTGCGAGGGTCTCCTGCGCGATGCGCAGCTGCGTCTTGACGGAAATGTCACGACGCTCGCCGCGGGCCTCGAGCACCAGGCCGCCCACGATAGACGGGTCAACCTGCTCGATAAGGAATACCTTGCGGCCGAAGTCCTGCTCGCATTTCTTAGTGATGGTTTGACGCAGCTCGTCGTCGAGCGGGATCGCCGTGGTGACGGTCACGCCCACTACATCCTCGTCTTCCTCGGCAACATACTTAAAGGCAGCTGCCACCTTGGGAAGAAGGTCGAGCTGGTCGCGCTTGGACATGGTGTCGAGCACGGCGATGATCTCGGGGCTGGCAGAAGCCAAGCGCTCGATCATCTCGAGGTCCTCGAACACATGGTTCTCGGCCTTAGCGGCTTCCAGAAGGGAGCGCGCGTAGGTCTCGAGCACCTTGTCCTGATAGCGGCTAGTCGGCATTCAGGCTACCTGCTTCCTGGATGTAGCGCTCGATGAGCTTCTTCTGCTCGGCATCGTCCTCGAGTGCCTCGCCCACGATCTTGGTGGCGACGGCAACGGACAGGTCGGCGATGGAGCTCGCGGCACCGGCGTAAATGGACTTGCGCTCGTCCTCGACGGTCGTATGGGCCTTGGCGATGATCTCCTCGGCCTCCTTGTGAGCAGCCTCGATGATACGGGCGCGCTCGGACTCGGCGTCCTTACGGGCCTCGAGAACGATGTCGGCAGCCTGACGACGGGCGTCGGTGACGATCGAGTCGGACTCAGCGCGCTTGGCGATAGCCTCCTGCTTGGTCTTCTCGGCCTCGTCGAGGCTCTCCTCGATCTTCTTGCCGCGCTCCTCCATGGTTTTCATGATGCCCGGCAGGGCGACCTTGGCCAGCACGATCCAGATAATCAGGAAGGCGATAAGCGCCGGGATGAACTCCGCCATCTTAGGGATGAGGATGTCCGCACCGGCAGCGCCGTCCTCGGCGAACGCGGAAACCGGCATGAGCAGCGCGGCCGCGGACGCGGAGAGTGCGATCGCGCTCTTCTGGGATGAAAGATTCATACTTGACGCTCCGTGCTATTTAACGATCAGCGCGACAACGAAGCCGATCAGAGCCAGAGCCTCGCCGAAGGCGGAGCCCATAATGAAGACGGTGAACACGCGGCCCTGGACCTCAGGCTGACGGGCCATAGCACCCGTAGCACCCAGAGCAGACAGGCCGATAGCAAGACCAGCGCCGATAACACCGAGACCGTAACCGATAACTCCCACGATTCCTCCTTTGTCGTGCGTGTCTTATTTCACGCAGGATAACCTTTTTATAACTGCCGGGCTCCATGGGTACGGGCACCGGCGGTTTAACGAATTACCTTACCTTTAAGGCGCGAACGGAAGACTACTCCTCCTCCGCGACCTCCTCTGCCTCGGAGACATACACGGCGGTAAGGACCGTGAAGACGTAAGCCTGGATGGCGCCGACCACAAGCTCGATCGCATAGATCAGGATGAGGATGGCAAGCCAGGCCAGCGAAGGCAGGGCGCCAACGGCGTGGGCCGCGGAAACCTGCTGAAGCAGCGGCTGCATGAACATGCTCGCCATGATGGCGAACGAGCCCATGACCACGTGTCCTGCGAACATGTTGCAGAACAGACGGACGGCGAGCGTGATGAGGCGCAGGAAGGTCGAGAAAAGCTCGACGACCCACACGAGCACGTTCATCGGGAAGCTCACGCCCTGCGGGGCGAGGCTCTTGATGTAGCCGATCACGCCGTGAGCCTTGCATCCGTAGTAGATGAAGTACACGAAGGCGAAAATGGCGAGTGCGGCGGTGGAGCCGATTGCGCCGGTGCCGGGCTTCATTCCCGGAATCAGGCCGATCATGTTATTGATCAGGATGAACAGGAAAAGCGAGCACAGGAACGGGAAGTGCTTCTTCCAGTTCTCACCCACGACACCCTTGCCGATATCGTTCTCGACGTACTCGATGATGTACTCGAAACCGTTGACGAAGAAGCCCTTGGGAACCAGGGTCTGCTTCTTCTTGAACACGGCCAGGACGATCAGGAGCACGATCGTGGAGACGATCAGCCAAAACGAGTACTGCGTGATGCCGCAGCTCAGATCGCCCACGACAGGGGTGGAGCTGAACTCGCTGACCAGATGATTAATCTCATCAGGCAGCTTTTCAAAAATTTCCACGACTTACCTTTCGACCTCATGAGGATCTCGCAGCGCCTTGGCGACACGAACCGCGCAGGCGGCCATAAAGGCCACGAAGCCGATCGCCTCGCCCAGGAGGAACATGCGAAATGCCTCTCCGAACAACACAAACACAACCAAGGTAAAGACGAGCAGGGCGATTGCCGAGACCGCCAGACTCACCATACCCTTGAGCATGTCCGCATTCTGTTTAGCGTCAAGAACCGGCTTGAGCGTAAAGACAAAGGGAAGGAAGGCAATTGCGCCCGCGATGGCGCCTGCAACGATAGCGAGCAGATCGGCTATCTGAAACACTGGCGTCCTCACTTTCCTTTTTAACGCTTCACAGAACAGTTCCCGCCAAACATTGGTGACTATTGTACGAGCCAATCGCTAAAGTACAACCGAAAAAGCATCGGTTAATACGCACCTGTTCGTTTTCTTAAGACCTTCTTTATGCCGCAGGTACGGTAATACGTTTTTCTCGAACCCCGCAGGGCAAAACGTCCGTTAACAGGAGTGCGCGCGGTCGCCTTTTGTTCGTCCGCGCGCACCGTTTCTTCGTATTTGCAGCCGCGGCCGTCTTAGCCCGACGACTAGAGCGTGCCGTAGATGCGGTCGCCGGCGTCGCCCAGGCCGGGAACGATGTAGGCAGCCTCGTTGAGATGGTCGTCGATGGCGCAGGTATAGATATGCACATCTGGGTCCTTCTCGGTCAGCGACTTGAGGCCCTCGGGGGCCGCGACGATGCACAGCATGCGGATGTCCTTGACACCGCGCTCGCGCAGGTAGCTGATGGCCATCTCGGCCGAACCGCCCGTGGCAAGCATGGGGTCGACGACCAGGCAGATGCGCTGGTCGATATCCTTGGGCATCTTGCAGTAATACTCGTGCGGCTCGTGGGTGACCTCGTCGCGCTCCATGCCGATGTGACCCACGCGAGCGGAGGGCACCAGGTCGAGGATGCCGTCGACCATGCCAAGGCCCGCACGCAGGATGGGCACGATGGCGAGTTTCTTGCCGGCAAGCTGTTTGAACGTGGCGGTAGTGATGGGGGTCTCGACCTCGACGTCTTCCATAGGCAGGTCGCGCATGGCCTCGTAGCCGTCAAAAAGCGCGAGTTCGCGCACGAGCTGGCGGAACTGGTTGGTGCCGGTGTTTTTGTCGCGCAGGATCGACAGCTTGTGCTGGACGAGCGGGTGATCGACAAGCGTCACACGGGACGCATCGTAGGTGACGGTCATGGATTGATTGCCCCTTTCGTTGCGGCCGCAAAACGGCCTTGCTGACAAGGCGCGCAGCAATGTTGCCGCCGCACGCCATGCATTAGTTTAGCGGTTTGTTGTATCGAGCAGCCCATCGCAGCCCTACTGTGAGGTGCTGAGCGAGCGCCTGACTGCATCACGCCAGCCCGCAAGGTTTTGCTCGCGGCGCTCGGCGGACATGTGGGGAAGGAAGGTCCTAACGATCTGGGCATTTTGCTCCAGCTCTTCCAGGTCTTCCCAATAGCCGACGGCAAGACCCGCCAAGTACGCGGCACCGATTGCCGTGGTCTCCACCGTCTCGCATTGCAGCACGGGGATATCCAGCAGGTCGGCCTGGAATTGCATGATGAACTCGTTGCGCGAGGCACCGCCATCGACAGACAGGCGCTCAATCGAAAGCCCCACGTCCTGCTCCATGGCGCGCAGCACGTCGTAGCTCTGATATGCCATGGATTCGCAGGCGGCACGTACGATGGTCGCACGGCTCGAGGCGCCGGTCAGACCGCACACGATACCGCGAGCATGCGGGTCCCACCAGGGAGCACCCAAACCCGCAAAGGCCGGAACGAAGTAGCAGCCCTCGTTGTCGCTAATCGAAGCGGCGAGTTGTGCCGACTCGCTCACGCTCGAGATGATGCCCATGTTGTTGCGAAGCCAGTTCATCGTTGAGCCGGCGGCAAAAATAGAGCCCTCGAGCGCATAGCTGACTTTGCCGTCCGCAGCGATACCGATGGTGGAGACCAGGCCATTCTTGGATTCGACGATCTCGTCGCCGGTGTTCATGAGCATAAAGCAACCCGTGCCATAGGTGTTTTTGGTCTGGCCGGGACGGAAACAGCAGTGGCCGAACAGCGACGCCTGTTGGTCACCCGCCACGCCCATGATGGGCGGCATGTTGGTCATGATGTCGCTCGCGACGCGGCCGTAGTCGCCCGAGCTCCAGCGAACCTCGGGCATCATGGAACGTGGAACGTCAAAGAGTGCCAGCAGGTCGTCGTCCCAATCGAGCGTATGGATATTAAAGAGTGCCGTGCGGCTGGCATTGGTGTAGTCGGTGGCAAAGACCTGGCCGCCGGTGAGGTTGTAGATGAGCCAGGTGTCGATGGTGCCAAACATGAGGTCGCCCGCCGCCGCGCTTTCGCGTGCGCCGTCGACGTTGTCGAGAATCCACTGCACCTTGGAGGCCGAGAAATACGGGTCGAGCGTGAGTCCCGTGCGGGAGCGCACCAGCCCTTCTGCGCCCTGCTCGACAAGCTCGTCGATCAGAGGTGCGGTACGGCGGCACTGCCATACGATAGCGTTATAGATCGGCTGACCGCTCACGCGATCCCAGACCACCGTGGTCTCGCGCTGGTTGGAGATGCCGATGGCAGCAATGCGGTCGGAGTGGATACCGCTCTTAAACTGGACTTCCATCATGACGGCGATCTGGCTAGCAAGGACCGCCATGGGGTCTTGCTCCACCCAGCCGGGACGCGGGAAGCTGGTTTTGACGCTGCGACGTGCCTGCGCGACGATGCATCCGTACTCGTCGACGATGGTCGCAAGTACCGAGGTGGTGCCGCAGTCGAGCGCCATGATGTAGGAACCGCCAAAGTCAAACGAGGCATCTTCCATGCCCAGGCTGCCCAGATTCAACGACATCGCTTACACCTTTCTATTGCATCGGGTCGGACAGGACCCGTTCGATCTCTGATGCGGGAAGTGCGCCTTGGCGCAGGATCTGGAGCTCGCCGTGCTGAAACGACACGATGGTCGAGGCGTCGCGACACGGGGTCTCACCGGCGTCGACGGCAACATCGACCCCCTCCAGGATGCGACCCTCCACCGTGATAAAACTTGCCGGCGCGGGCGCGCCATGCGTGTTGGCGCTGGTGCAGGCAAGGGGGCTGCCACAGGCGCGAATGAGCGCCTGCACCACGGGCGAGGCCGAAGCGCGAAGTGCCACCGTGTCGTCGGCAGCGCGCATAAAGGTCGGCACGCAGGGGGCTGCCTTGACCACGATAGTCAGGGCTCCCGGCCAGCATCGTCGCGCGAGTATGCGGGCATCTTCCGGGATATCCACGCCATAGCGGTCGAGTGCTTCGACGCCATCGACCAGCCAAGCGACGGTTTGCGTGAGTTCACGTTGCTTGAGAGTGAAGATACGGCGATAGCCGGTGCCGAGCGCAGGAACTGCGGCGCCATTGACGGCAGCCTGCGGATCGCGCGGCCACGATGGGAATTCGCTTGTATCTTGGGGCACGGCGTCCGAGAAGGCGTTGACTACCACGGCGACACCGTAGACGGTCTCGGTCGGGATCAGGGCCAGGCCGCCGCGGCCGAGCACCTCGGCCGTGCGCTCGACGGCAAGCCGATGCGGCTCGCGCGTTCCCTCGTATACCCGATAGACCGTCTGCATGTGTATGCCAGCCCCTTACGCTCTGGTGCAAGTTTGTTTACTGTGGGGCATTCTCGCACGAAACGTTCAACCTATTTGCCCAGAGCGCATGTTGGTTTGGTGAGCGGCTCTAGTAGTCGGTGAAAGTGAGGGGGTTATTGGACTGCGACGAACTTCTTTGGCCTGCCGGCGTGACGTTCTTGGGCGGCGTAACGCTCGATGCTGTCTATCGTTATCATCCGACGGCCGTCGACGAGTTCAACATCGAGCTTTCCGGCTTTGACCAGCGCGGTAATCCGCGGAGCGGAGACTTTGAGGTCCAGCGCTGCGTCTTTAAATGTTCGGCACGCCGCTTCCCGAGCGTCCTCGTGGTCGATTTCGACTGAAAGGGCCACGACCTCGGCCGAGCGTTCGTACCCTGCCGGAGTCAAACCGTTGTTGAGGTCGTCGGCCAAAAACGCCATCAGTGCCTCGGTGGCATGGGCAATCGCTTCTTCGCGCGTATCGCCATCGGCAAAGGCGCCGGGAATCTGCGGGAAGCTAGCGCAGTAACCATCGTCTTCTTTTATGAGAACGCAGTCATAGGTAAATCGCTGCCTCATTTTGCCTCCAACTACCATCCAGCTTGGCGACGAATACTTGCCCACGTGCCCTTCTTTGGTCGATCACCACCAGAGCCGTTCACGGTGACAACGCGGTCACCAGAAACATACTTAGCATGACTACCGACTTGCGCGACCTTCACGAATCCATCGTGCTTGAGTAGGGCAATGATTTCCCGAAAGGTAGGAGGTTGCATGGGCCGACCTCTTTCAGCCGTCCTAATTATAAACTACTTTATAATTTTTGCTAACCAGTTAATAAATATTACTGGCGTTGCTTGGGCTCGATGACGATGGCTCGGACAATGCGGGGGCGATCGGTGAGGTCGTGGACGATACGCACGTCCGAAAGGCCTGCTTGACGACAGAGCTCGGCCGCGGCGTCGAGCGCGCCCTCGTAGAGCTCGCAGGCAAACAGGCCGCCGGCACGCAGCATGTAGGGCGCCGCGTTGAGCAGGCGGCGGAAGATATCGAGACCGTCGGCACCGCCCTCGAGCGCCAGATCGGGCTCAAAGTCCTTGACCTCATGCGGCAGCGAGCGCATGACGTCGGTCGGGATGTAAGGTGGGTTGGAGACGAGCACATCAAAGGTGCCCCACTCTTCGCGGGGAATGGAACTCACCAGGTTTGTGAGGCTGAAGGCGACCTCGTCGGACGTGAGGCCAAGCGCATCACGGTTTTTGGTGGCCAGATCGATGGCGCGCGGCTCGATATCGGTAGCAGTGCAGGTAACGTGGCCGCGGCGCTCCCAGGCAAGGGAGAGCGAAATGCAGCCCGTGCCGCAGCCGACCTCGAGAACGCGGGCAGTGCGGGGCTCGGCTGGGGCAGATACGTTGGCCTCGGCGGCATCTTGCGCGGGAGTCGCCTGTTGGTCGTTGTCCTCAATGGCGATGCCATATTCGTCGAGCTCGGGCTCGGGGGTTTCCATGGCCCCTGCTTCTGCCGCTTCGGCTTCTGCCGCCTGCGCGGCGGCTTCCTCGGCCTCGCGATCGGCCAGTTCCTCGGCATAAGCGCGACTGCCCAGCACATCGCCGCCTAGCGCCGCCTCGTCGGCAGCTGTGAGGTTGGCGGCACGGCGCTCGGCCGTCGCTCGCTCGTCGGCCAATGCGGCCTCGGCCTTGCGTGCCTCCTCGACCTCATCGTTCCAAGGCAGCTCAACACGCTGACGGGCAGCGGCCTCGGGGCTCAGTACCTCGGCATCCAGATAATTGAGGACTTCCTCGACGAGCATCTCGGTCTCGGGGCGCGGAATGAGCACACCGGGGGCGCACGCGACGTCGATCATGCGAAACTGCGTGCTGCCCGTGATGTATTGCAGCGGCTCGCCCTTAGCGCGGCGGACAACGGCCGCATGCATGGTCTCGAGCTGGGCCGCGTTAAGCGTCTCGTCCATACGCATATATAGGTCAATGCGCGCCAGGCCCGTGGCGGCGCACAGCAGCCACTCGGCAGAAAGACGGGGGTGCTCCTCGCCGCGCTCGGCCAGGTACTCCTTGGTCCACTCGAGACAACGCTTGATGGTCCAAATCTCGTTTGCCATGGGGCCCTCCCCTCTTAAGCGCCGGACGGCGCGCGAATGTCGGAGCAGATTGTAAGCGAGGCCAGCGCTTGGCAAGGGGCGATTGAAGGCGATTATCGAGAATCAGCCCAGAATTTTGCACCGAGCTCGCTCAAAGTGTTCATTCGCTGACGTCTAAATTTGCATTCGTCAAGCTTTTGGCAAGGTTGCCCCAAAACTGACCAATATCTAACCAAGAACTTGCCACATCGCTTGACGCACGACCCATCAAAAATCGCTCCGCGACTTCTTGAACGATATTTTGAGCAATATTTTCGATAGCGGACTTATGCCGTCAATTACCTTAAGCAGGTAAGCAGCTCAAATGACATCACAGCCGACTGAATAAAATATCAAGGCAATGTCACCAATGACTCCCTACGGATCATTTGACAACCAAGGAAACGCCGATGTTTTGGCAATGCCAGCGAGCGACGTCCAGAGCGAACAAGTTGGCATGAAAAAGGCAAGGCATAGACCTTCTGGTCATGCCTT
>UREC01000038.1:0-20119 GCA_900546755.1 uncultured Collinsella sp.
CCGTCCCAGAAAAATCATGCTGCCGGCGCCTGGCCAAGAAGTAGCTCAACAAGCCCCGTCCCAGAAAGACTGGTCTTATGCGTGGTCGCGCCAGCTGCGGATGCGCTGCTTCATGCCCTCGATATCGAGCACGCCTTCGGCGAAGCCTTTGCGCACAAGCTCCTCGGGAACGTACTCGTCGTAGCGATCAAAATAAGGCACCTCGCCGGGATAGACGAGCTCGATGGGGTCGAAGTCCTTCTCAGCCTCGGCGGCGAGCACCTCAAAGAACGTCTCCTCATCGGCCTTCATCTTAAACTGCATAAAGTATGGACGCGACGGATCGAGCCCGCGAAGGCCCAGCTCCGCGGCGCATTTAATCTTGAGCATGCGCTCGAGCGCCAAAAAGCCGTAGCTTCCCAACCAGGGGAAGAGCACCCAGGTGTCGCCGCCCAGGTTAATGAGCGGTTTAGTTCCCGCGCCCGAAATCTCGGCGGTATGACGAGCCTGTGCAAGGCGTGCCCGTGCGTTGCCCATGAGGTACGGATATGCCGCGTGCTCGTTGAGCGCCTTGCGCATGCGCTCGAGTACGCGTGTATTGATGTCGCCGGGGCAGTCGCCAAAGTAGGCCGGCACACGGCCCTTGACCTGCGTGGCAAAGACGGTATGACGCTTCCAGTCCACTTCCTCGACAATCCAGCAGTGTCCGGCGATGGCGATGCGCTCACCGGGCGGTGGGGGATTGACGATCGTGCCCAGCTCAGCCGATTCGCTCCGGACGGTAAACTCCTCGTTTTCCTGGAACACGGCGTAGAACTTAAAGTTGTTGATGATGCGCTCGCCCGCGAGACCCACGATGAGCCCGCCACCTTCGGTGACCTGGATATGGTCGATCTTAATGAGGTGACGTAGCAGCACACGGTAATCGTCTGCCGAGACACGGTGGAAATAGCTGAGCGTGAGCACGCGCTGGGCAAGTTCGGCCGGCGTGAGCTCGCCGGTGCTGGCGAGGGTCGACATAGTCTGGTGATAGAGCAGGCTGTAGGGGAGACGATCGAGCTCGGGTGGCTCGACCCACTTTTCCTCGCAATAGAGTTGTACGAGCGCGATACCCTGCAGGAGCTTCCAGGGAATGGTTTCGGGCATCATCGTGCGCGGCTCGGGCTCTTCCTCGCGCATGACAAACCACATCTCGGGCGGAAGATCGCGACGGCCTGTGCGCCCCATGCGCTGCAAAAAGGAGCTGACGGTAAACGGCGCGTCAATCTGGAAGGCGCGCTCCAGGCGGCCGATATCGATACCGAGCTCCAACGTAGAGGTGGTGACGGTTGTCTGCGTCTGCTCCTCGTCGCGCATGAGCTCCTCGGCCGTCTCGCGTAGCGATGCCGAAAGATTGCCGTGATGGATGAGAAAACGGTCGGGCTCGTGCCGGCTCTCGCAGTAGCTGCGCAGCATGGAGCACACGGCCTCTGCCTCCTCGCGCGAGTTGGCAAAGACCAGGCATTTGCGGCCGCGCGTATGCTCAAAGATATAGCCCATGCCGGGGTCGGCGTTGTCGGGCGCCGTGTCGGTGGGGTTGAGAAGCGCCTGCTCGGTCGCTCGTGGGATGTCGACTTCGCCCTCGGGGGCCGAGGAAGTGCGACGGTCTTTGGGAGCGGCCTTGTCCCGCGCCTGCTCACGACGTTGACGGTGTTCTTCCTGTGTAAGCTGTCCGCTGTGGCACATGTCTTGTCCGGATGCGGGCAGCGCCGCGGGCGCCGCCGTCTCAATACGCTCGCAAGCAAGCACCTCGGCTTCTTGTGGACCTGTGCCTACGAATCCTCGTTGCTGAGCCTGGGGGCCCGAGTTGTAGAAGTGCTCCATGGAGATGCGCCACACGCGGCGCGGTTCCTCAAAGCGGGGGATAACGCAGTCGCGCCCCGTTCCCTGCGAGAGAAAGGCGCCCGTGCGCTCGGGGTCGCCGATGGTGGCCGAAAGGCCAATGCGGCGGGGCTGCACGCCTGCCATGCGCGAGAGGCGCTCGATAAGACAGAGCGTCTGCCCGCCGCGGTCGCCGCGCATGAGCGAATGGACTTCGTCGATAACCACATAGCGCAGGTCGCAAAACATGCGCGGGATCGCCATGTGCTTATGGATCAGGAGCGCCTCGAGCGACTCGGGCGTAATCTGTAGGATGCCGCTCGGTTTTTTGATGAGTTTGGCCTTGTGTGATTGCGAGACATCGCCATGCCAGTGCCAGACGGGGATATCGGCTTCTTCGCACAGGTCGTTGAGGCGGACGAATTGGTCGTTGATGAGCGCCTTGAGGGGGCCAATGTAGAGGGCGCCCACGCTTGCGGGCGGGTTCTCCCAAAACTCGGTCAGGATGGGAAAGAAGGCTGCCTCGGTTTTGCCGGAAGCCGTGGATGCCGTCAGGAGCACATTATCTTGCGTGTTAAAGATGGCATCAGCTGCTGCAACCTGGATAGAGCGTAGGCTCTCCCAATCGTGGGAGTAGATGAAGTCTTGGATAAACGGGGCGTAGCGGTCAAAGGCGTTCACGGGGCCTCCTTTCAACAACGAATCTCTCAACGCGGCTGGCAACGGCTTGCTGCATTACTGCTTCAACGTTTGCCCAGATAAAACCTGCCAAAATAAACCTGTCCCTTTTTGGTAGGTTAGATGGTGAACTCGGCGAAGTTGCGGTCGCCGCCTGCGGTGCCGGTGTCGCCTGTTGCGGCTGCCGGCGCCAGCGCGTCGCCGCCGACGCTTTGCAGCAGCTCGGCCACATTTGCATCGGGGTTCTGACACAGGATATCGAGCAGCTCGATAAAGTCACGGATGACCTCACGCGGCGTCAAGTGCGTATCGGCTCCCACGCGGCCGAACTCAATCTTGAGAAAGTCCACCAAGTCGTTTTCGGCAAGCGTGGGCGTCCAGCCAAAGTAGCCGGCATGGATCTGCATGAGTTTTTCGATGAGCACCAGTAGCTCCTCGTAGGTGAGTGGCTGCAGGCGGATGATGGGCGCGAGCATGTCCTTAAGGTCTTCGCGCGCAAAGCGGCCCTGAGCGAGTCGGCTGCGCAGGGCCTCGTAGGAGAACACGCCGCGGCGGCGGTCTTCGATGGAGGTTGGCGTGCCACCCATGATCATGCCCAGGTACTGCGCCTTGCCCTGGAGCGTGTCGTTGTACATGGTCAGGATCTTCTCGTAGTTGTATTGGCGCGTGATGGCGTTGGGAATCTTATACAGATTCACGAGCTCGTCGATGAGCACCAGCATGCCCTTGTAGCCGCTGCAAACCAAAAAACGCGCGATGAGTTTGACGTAGTCGTACCAGTCGTCATCGCTGATGATGGTCGAGGAGCCCAGCTCGGCGCGTGCCTCGCTCTTGGTGCGGTATTCGCCGCGAATCCATTTGGTCACGCGGCTCATGGTCTCTTCGTCGCCCCCGGATGCGGCCATGCGATAGCGGCGGAGCATGCGGGTGAAGTCGAAGCCGTGGACCATTTCCTCGAGCGGGGCCAGTTGGGCATTGACGACCGACTCGTCGACGTCGGCGCACGAGGCGACCCAGCGATCAAGAATAAGGTTGAGCGCACCGCCTTCGGGGCGCGTCTTGGTCGATATATTGCGTATGAGCTCGCGGTAGGTGGCAAGGCCCTGCCCCTGCCCGCCCTGCAGACGGCGCTCGGGGGATAAGTCTGCATCGGCGACGACGAATCCCTCGCCCATGGCATGCGTTCGGATGGTTTGGAGCAAAAAGCTCTTGCCGGCGCCGTAGCGACCGACCAGGAAGCGGAAGCTCGCCCCACCGTCGGCGATGAGACTCAGATCGGTGAGCAGGGCGCGGATCTCGACCTCGCGCCCTACGGTAATGTAGGGAAGGCCGATGCGCGGGACCACGCCGCCCTTGAGCGAGTTGAGAATGACGGCAGCGACGCGCTTGGGCACGCGGGGTGCTGCGGATGCGGTATCACTCATGGTCTAGGTATCCTCTCACGTCTGCTTCGTAGTCCTCGATAATCTGCGGCCCTGCCGCGCTAAATTCAATTACGGTGTCGCCCACCAGGTCAAAGAGCGCCTCGTTGATGGTATCGACGAGCATGTCCTCGCTCTGCTCCGATTGCACTACCGCCGATTCCGCCTGTACTGCGTTGTGCTCGAGCAGCGCGCGGAGATAGGCGTCTGCGGCGAGCGCGAGTTCGTTCGTGGCGTCAGCGGGCGCAGCAGCTGCGAACGCGGGCGTCGGCGCGAGAAGCGGTGCCACGACACCAAACTGTTCGGCGGATATGGTCGGCTCGTCGGCCTCGTCCTGCCGAATGGGTGCCGCGACTGGTTCGACAATCGCGTCGGCTACGGGCTCGGCTTCCGGTTGCCCTGAGTCCGTTGCCTCGGCTTCTGCGGACGCGCCATCCTCGCGTTCCTCATCGATCAAAAGCGCTTCGCGCGTTTGCGCAGCGGCGTTCCGAATGTGCCCCAGCTGGCTCAGATCGATATCGATTTTGACGGGCTGGTGTGCGGCGTCCCACGAAAGCCATGCCACAATCTCGTCATCGATAATCTTGGCCAGATATTTGGGGACCTTTTCTTCCTTAAGGGGGTGGGCAGGGTCCAGGGCCAGGCGCAGGCGTTGGTCGCAGGCGCGCATCATTTCACCGAGCTTGCTGCTCTTTTGCCTACTACCATGGATGCGCATGCATTCCCAAAAGCCGTTTTGGCAACGGTAGATATGGATAGGATCCAGGCGGTATTCGCAGTCCTCGTGGCGCTCGGGCGCAAAGAATACGGCCGAGGCAAACATGGTGTAGGGCATGGCCGTCTCCTCCCCAAATAAACTTGCCACGATGCCGGTCTTTCGGTGCGTGTCATAGTAGCGCGCCATGCGGACATACACGGCGCACGCCACGTGGCGCAGATCGCGGTGGTGGCTGCGGTCGAGCCGCGAGCTACTTAGGTTGTACGTGGAGAGGGCGTTGATGGCGGCCATGAGTCGCTCCTCGCGCACCTCATCGGGCGGAAGGGGGAGCGTGGGCTCGGAGGTTTTGCGACGCTTAGGGGTCTGGCCGGACGGTGCCGGTACAAGGTCTCGTGCCGCGCGCCGCAGTTCGATAAGGGCGTTATCGAACATGACGGTTTTAGAGTCGCGAAGCAGCTTGGGGTCGAGCCCGTGGAACACGGCGTAATCTTGCAGCCACACGCGCGCAAACCGGTCGATGCCGGGCTCGAAGGCGCGATAGACATCCCAAAAAGCCTTGATCTTGTTAAAACCATCGAGTGGATTATCTACGCCAATGCCGCAGATCAGCTCATAGAGATACAGAAAGGCAAAGGACGTAGACGTTTCCTCGACGGTTCCGCGGCGCACTTGGGCACGCCAGGTAAAGTAGCCGCGCAGTTGCCGGTCGCTCATGGCGTTGTAGGTGGGAAAGTACGACTTAAAGGTGCCGTTGTAGGGACAGTCGTCCTCAAAGTCGGCCATCAGCAGGCCCTGGCGGTAAAAAAGCTCGGCTTCCGAAAGCCAGCGGCCCGCACCGCCCTTGGGGTCATCCTGCCAGCGCGATATCTCGCGCATTTTACGGTACTGGTCGGGGAGGAAATTCTGCATCTGTCGGCCGGTTTTGAGAATCGGCTCGTCTGCGTAGGTTTCGTTTGAGAAGCGGGCGGACTGATGGGTCCGGGCCTCGGCCATAATGCGCTCGATGAGCATCTTGATGTCCTGGTCGGCCACCGCTCCTCCTCTCGAACGCAGCTACGGTGACCTCATATCATAGCACAGCATCAAACAGATGTTCGAGATACCGCTGCGTTGATAGATTTAGAACAGGAGGGCGTATATGACGGCGATGACGACGGAGGGAAGCATATTGGCCGTGCGGAAGGTCTGAGGACGGATGAGGTTGACGCCGACGCAGAAGATGAGCATGGAGCCTACGAGCGAAAGGCTGTTGAGGGCTGCTGTGGTCATGATGGGGGAGAGCGCGCCGGCAAACAACGTGATCGTCCCCTGGAACACGGCGACGGGCAGGGCGGAGAAGATGCAGCCGCGGCCAAGCGAGGCCGTCATGGTGCAGACGATGATGCAGTCCAGTGCGCCCTTGAGGGCAAGCGTTGACCAGTCGCCGAGCAGGCCGTCCTGGATCGATCCCACAATGGCCATGGCGCCGATGCACACGGTGAGTGAAGTCGAGACAAAAGCGTTGGTGAACTCGTTATCGCCCTCACTGCCAGTCTTGCGCTTGAGCCATTCGCCAAGGTTCTCGATGGAGGCCTCCAAGTTGATGGCCTCGCCGATGAGCGAACCGAGCGCAAATGAGACGATGAGCATGGTGGTACCGGTGGTCGCTAGCGCCTTTCCATCGATGATGAGCATCTTTTGCATGGTGCCGCCCAGGCCGATAAACAGGACGCACAGCCCCGATGCTTTCATGAGCGTGTCTTGGATGCGCGGTGTAATGAAGCGGCCGCCCGCTAATCCCAAAAGACCGCCCGCAACTAAAAGCGCAACGTTGATGATTGTTCCCAAGCCCGGCATGAGCCCTCCTGTATTGATGCCAACGTGGCAATCGTAGCAGAACGAAATGCGAGGCACATCGCGACTCATCTAATACGTTATATAAGTGGTATTAGGAATGATGCGCAGCATTTAAGCCTCAGGTGGTTGTCGGGACATAGGGATAGTAGTCAAAGCGCAGTGTCATAAGCCGCTGTGGGGATTCAATAGCCGCGGCGATGATATTGGCATCGCGGGCACGATCAAACCCTTCGAGTTCGATCTGATACGAGACGTCTTGCATAATGTCCAGACGTCGCCAGGCTAGAAGTGTGTCGCCATCGAATTCCAAGGTCTTGCCTCCGTCTGGGGCAACGGCGTATAAACGCAGTTTAGCGGTGGTTGCAGGGTCGACAACCGTGACCTTTTTAATTTCGTTTCGAGTATTCTTGGCGCCCAACAAGGTGAGCAGTGTTGGGGCCACGACCTCGCCCGATGGCAAAAAGACGACTTCGATGGATTCAGGAAATGCGATGATGGCCGACTTGCGGACGGGCTGATTGGCGGCGGCAACTTCGATGCTTGCAGCATCGATGACCTCTGTGTGGTCGAGGGCGGCAAGCACGCAGCAGTTACCTTCATCGATCTCCTGAGGATCAGCAAGTCCCAGACTGTCCGCGAGCTCGGGATCGTTTGGACCGGTAGCGGGCTCATTCGGTGCTTCGAAAGAAGCTGGGACGCTGTTTGTCGGCGACGGCGTGTCGCCCGCACCTGCTTCTTTGTCCGTGCTCTCTTCTTGTATGGTTGCGTTGATGGGTTCGTCGTTTGAGGGGAGCGTCTTGGCGTCAAGCGCGGAGGGGAGAATTCCGATGGCTCCGGATCCGTTCCACTCCATTTCGAGAAGCGCCGGGTCGGCAAGAATGCGTTGCCTGCTTTGCGCGTGGGCATCGATTTCAATAGGGCCTGCCTCTATCCCTCGTGTAAGGCTGAGTGATCCGGCTGGCTTCTCGAAATGAGCGTCTGTATCTTTGGTGCTGGCGGCGTAGAACAGCAGGGACGTTTCTCCCGCCGCGATGGCATCGGTGCCGGCTTTGGCCAGCCGCAACGATGCCGTGAATGAGAGGGTGGGCTGCGTGTCGTCTGCATTCGCGGCGGCGCAGCCCAGACATATACCGCCTCCTTTCTCGAAAAACGCACCGTCGAAGGCGACCTTCGCTCCGTTCGCCGAGTCATCGACCGAAGCGATATCGATGCGCAACCCCAAATCGCACGGATCGCCATCTGCATCGAGCACAATCGAGCGCCATGTGCAGACGGCGCACCCCGCCTGGGAGCCGTTTGCCTTGTTCGAACGATTGATATCCACGACTATCGAGCCGTCCGTATTACGACGAAGGCATCCCGAGGTTGAGATTGCGGCCTGTGCGAACGAAAAACGCTTGCACGCAATGGCGCTCGACGGATTTGGTGCGGAGCTTAGGGCTGCTGGTAAGGAGTCTGCCATGACGGGAGTCGCCCAAGCGGCGACAGGCGTTCCGGTTGCGAGCGCGCCGCAGAGTGCGACGACGGGCAAAAGGTTCTTCGATGCCATGGGGTCTCCTTAGCTAATTTAGTGCGGCCTGTCCGTGTTTCGTTTCTGGCTGCGTTTGATGTGCAGACCGAGGCCGGCGGTTCCCGCACCTGCTGCCGTGGCGCCTGCTGCCAAGAGCCATCGTCTGTCGTCTGTCTGTGCCAACGGTTCCTTGCAGTTGCCGCGGTCGAGCTCCGAGAGGTCGACCGTCACTTGCGTGGCGGCCTGCGCCTGTTCTTGCTGGGCAAAGGCCATGGCTGGCCCAAACGCTAGGATACTGACGGCGGCCAGGGCGACGGCCTTATGCCGTGTGCGCACCGGGCTCGACCGTCCAGGTGATCGTTGCAACCTGATCGCCTTCGCCGGTTACGCGGAAGATGTCGCGCGTGACGCGGGCGACGTTTCCGCTTGTCTTGAGCTTAATTTTGTCCGTGCCGCCGGCAATGCCCTGGTAGCCCATGTCGAAGGCTGCATTCTTGGAAAGATCGAGGCCCGTCTCCTGCATTGCGGCGCTGGCGTTCTGGAGTGCGCCGTCGGGGCCGACCTTAAAGTCGATGGAATTCTGCGCGGTTCCGGCCTTGGCGTCGGCGGCAATGGTCCAGGTGTTCATGGCGTCGATCTTCATGTTGGTGACATGGATGCCGTAGGCCGAATGATTGTCGATGGTGGTCGCGTCTTCTGAGGGGCCCTGAAGCGTGCCGTCGGCCTTGGCGACGAAGGGAATAACCGTCGGAACTTTGAACTCTACGTTGTCGATCTCGGTCCTGACCATTACTTTCGTGGTTCCAACGCGCCCGGCTGCCAGAGCTGGCGTCGGGGCGGCGCCCATTGCGAGCGCGAGCGCGAGCCCTGCGCCCACGACGAGCGCTCTGGCTCCGTTCATGTTCCTGGTGATGTCCATGGTCGTTCCTTTCTATTCGCCGCGGGCCGTCCCCGCGATGATTGGACGAATGCTGGTGAATTGCGTGCGGTGTCGCGTCGGCCGAAAAAGCTAGTTCTCGGCTTGCTCAACCCGTACCTTGACACGTGTCGGATTGCCGTGGCTGTCGAGGGTCTTGGCATCGAGTGCCTGGATCTCGATGTATGCCTCTCCTTCTTTGATGTCGCCGGCGGGGCACGTCTCGATTGTCTTGCCGGTCTCGACCACACCGGATTCGTACATGGTCTCGTCGTTTTGGATGACGCGGAATCGCTGGGGAAATTTATTGTCTTGGACGTTTTGCACGTTGACGCGCAGCTTGCCGTCCTCCTGTAGCTGAGCGACCGGCGCGACCGAAATCGTCATCATGTTGTCGCGGACGATGGCATCGAGCTCATCTTGGATTTCTTGTCGCGATTTACCCTCTGCCGTCGTGACTGAGGCGCCCGCTTCGGGCACGGGCTGCGACTGCCAGGCGTATAGCCCTACGGCGATGAGGGCGCAGGCGATAGCCAGGCAGACAACGACGAGTTTCTTGCGACGCCCCAGTCCTGCGAGGCGGGGCGGCTTCTTCGCACTCATGCGGCGTCCTTGGTGGTGTAGACACGTGCGAACGTGGACGGGTCCGCTCCAAAGAGCATGTGAAGCATCAGGCGGCGCGAGTAGATGAGCTCGTCAAAGTCGTGAGGGAGCTCGATGTCGTGGATACGCGCGATGTGGTGGGCGAGCGCCGAGAACGACTCGGGGTCGCAGATAACATCGGTGGTGACGTGGTAGACCGCCGTATCGGGGAACGCCTCTTCGTCGAAAGGCAGGAGATAGGGATCGTCGTCGACCTCGATGGCGACGCCGTACTGGGGCCAGTAATATGCCATGGGAACCTCCCTGCTTCTGGGGCCAAAACTTCTATCGGTTTTGGCTGTCGACGCCGACCGTATCAGCCGCTACTTGACCAATTTCTGACCAAATGCTTGACGGATTGACATCTCCGCAGGTAAAAGGTGGAAAAATTACTTCAACTTTTTTCGAGCGACAATCGAGCGGTCGGCGACGGCGGGGCGATATGTGTCAAAAGCATCGTCTGCCGAGGAAATCTTGCCGTTCGCCGAATTGCACAAACGTAAAAATCGCCAATTATGGAGACGGTCTCGAACACGTCGACGAAACGATGCGGTAACATCTCCCTGCAAACACTGTAGTTAGCTAAAGGGGGAGTTCGCGTGTCTGCAACCATTAAACCCTTCACCGATGAGTTCGAAGAGTATGGCCGCGATGAATCTCGTGCATCGGGCGAAGCATCGAGCATCTCGTTTCCGACAACGGAAGACGAGGTCCGTGCCATTTTGGAAACGCTCCATGCCGAGCGTGTCCCGGTAACGGTTCAGGGCGCCCGAACCGGCCTTGCCGCCGGTGCCGTGCCCCACGGTGGGCATATCCTCAATACTTCCCGTATGAATCGCTACTTGGGCCTTCGCCGCGATGAACAAGGCCAATTTCTGCTGCGCGTGGAGCCGGGCGTTGTGCTCTCGGAGCTGCGCAAGCAGCTGAGCAAGAAGGTACTGCCGACCGCTGGTTGGGACCAGGCATCGCTTGAGGCCTACGAGGAGTTCCAAGAGTCCCCCGAGCAGTTCTTTCCCACCGATCCCACCGAGGCATCTGCCTGTCTGGGTGGCATGGCGGCATGCAACGCCTCCGGCGCCCGCAGCTACGCTTACGGCCCCATGCGCCCGCATATCACGGGACTCCACGTCGCGCTGGCTGATGGCGATTTGCTTGAGCTTCAGCGCGGCGAGGCTTTTGCCCAGGGCCGCCACCTGTCGCTCGTGACGGCAGAGGGTCATACATTCGAGCTTGATCTTCCTGACTACACCATGCCCAAGACCAAAAATGCCTCGGGGTATTTTGTTGCGGACGATATGGACGCCATCGATCTTTTTATCGGTGCGTGCGGCACGCTCGGCGTCATTACCGAGCTCGAGATCGCCCTGCAGGCGGCACCTTCGGTCGTATGGGGTGTGAGTTGCTTTTTCGATAGCGAAGACAAGGCCGTGTCCTTTACCGATTCCGTGCGTCCCGTGCTGTCCCATGCCGCCGCTATTGAGTATTTCGATGCTGGCGCCCTGGATATCCTGCGTCGCCAGCGCGAGCAGTCGACAGCGTTTGCCTCGCTGCCGGCGCTCGACGACGAGGCAAAGGTCTGTGTCTACGTGGAGCTCGACTGCGATGACGAGGCGCAGGCGACCGAGGAGCTGTACCACCTTGGATGGGTGCTGGAGTTTGCGGGCGGCCGCGACGATGCGACATGGGTCGCCCGCACCGAAGTCGATCGCGAGTGCCAGCGGTTCTTCCGCCACGCGGTGCCCGAGAGCGTCAACATGCTCATTGACGAGCGTCGCCGCACCGACCCCACCATTACCAAGCTGGGATCGGATATGTCGGTGCCCAATGCACGCCTTGCAGATGTCATGGCCCTCTATCGCCGCACGCTGGCCGAAAGCGGGCTTGAGTCTGCTGCCTGGGGACACATCGGGAACAACCATCTGCATGTGAACATCCTGCCGCGCGATGCGCAAGACTACCGTCGTGGTGGAGAGCTCTTTGCCCAGTGGGCTTCCGAGGTCACGGCCATGGGCGGTGCCGTTTCTGCCGAACACGGCGTCGGCAAGATCAAGGCGGGCTTCTTGGAGACGATGTACGGCCACGAGGCCATGGTCGAGTCGGCGCGTCTCAAACTCCAGCTTGATCCTGCCGGCCAGTTGGGTCGCGGCAACCTGTTTACGGAGAAGCTCTTGGATGAACTCGTCCAGAAAGGGGGCGCGTGAAGATGAGTGATTTCCATATGGTGGTGTGCGTCAAGGCGGTGCCCGGAAGCACCGAGGTCAAGATGGACCCCAAGACCAATACTATCGTGCGTGATGGCAAGCAGGCGGTCATTAATCCCTTCGATGCGAGCGCTTTGGAATGTGCGCTAGCGCTGAAGGACGACTTTATCGGCTTTGGCATGGACGTGCGTGTGACGGTGGTGTCGATGGGCATCCCCGCGACCGAATCGCTGCTGCGCGACTGCATCGCCCGCGGTGCCGACGACGCGCTGCTGCTGACCGACCGAGCCTTTGCGGGCGCCGATACCCTAGCCACCACCTATGCCCTCAAATGCGGCATCGAGGCACTCGATGAGGACTTTGACCTGCTCATCTGCGGCAAGATGGCAGTGGACGGCGATACGGCCCAGATCGGCCCCGAGCTGGCCGGCGCCTTTGGGGTCCCCTGCGTGACCGACGTGAGCTGTGTGCAGAGCGCGGGATTTACGACGTATGGCTCGCTGGCGCTCGTCCACGGCTGCGATGCCGGCGAGGAGACGGTGTACCTGGAGATGCCGTGTGCGATGACGACCGCCAAGGAGATTGGCCAGCTGCGCATGCCGAGTATTGCCGGTATTCGCGCGGCCGAGGATGCAGACGTGCGCGTGGCCAGCGCTGCCGACGTAAACGCCGATCCCTCGCGTTGCGGCCTTGCCGGATCACCGACGCAGGTCGTGCGCTCGTTTGTGCCCGACCGTGACCAAACGTGCGAGGCCGTTGAGGGAACGGCGTCCGAGCAGGCGGTAAAACTTGCCAAGATTATCGAGGGGATGGCATAGATGAGCGGGCTGATTATCGATAGCGAAGCCTGTATCGGCTGCGGTCGCTGCGTTCGCGCCTGCGCCTCGGGCGGCATTGTGGTGGAGGGTGAGCGCCCCAATCGCTGTGCCCGCGTAACCGACGGCTGTATCCTGTGCGGTGGGTGCGTCGACGCCTGCCCCGTCAACGCCATCTCGATTGAGCGCGACGAGGCCGCCGGCGCGGCAGACCTTGACGCATATCGAGACATCTGGATCTTCGTGCAAACTGACAAGCACGATGCCGTGGCATCCGTGGCCTTCGAGCTCATGGGCAAGGGGCGCGAGCTTGCCGATGCCCGCGGCTGCCGTCTGGTGGCACTGGTCGGCATGAGCCCCGAGGGCTCACTCGGGGACCTGGAGCATCTGATTTGCGCCGGTGCGGACGAAGTTCTGGTCTGTCGTGACGAGCGCCTGCGTCAGAACGACGCGGAGGTCTATGCTCGCCTGATCTACGATTTGGTGGCCGAGCGCAAGCCCGATGCCATTCTGTACGGCGCGACCGCCTTTGGTCGCGAGCTGGCGCCCGGTGTGGCCGTGCGCTTGCAGACGGGTCTTACGGCCGATTGCACGGTGCTTTCTATGGATACGGAGACGGGTCTGCTGCAGCAGACGCGCCCGGCGTTTGGCGGCAACCTGATGGCCACCATTATCTGCCCCAACCACCGTCCTCAGATGGCAACGGTGCGCCCCGGCATCTTTAAGGCGCCCGAGTTTGACTATAGCCGCTCCGGCACGATTACCCAGGTAGTGCTTGCGGATGACGTTAAGGCCCGCGTCGAGATCTCGATTCCCGCCGAGGAGTGGGGACAGCAGGCCTCAATTGCCGATGCCGAGCGTCTGGTCGTGGTGGGCCGCGGCATTGGCTCGAAGAAAAACCTACCGCTGATGCGAAAGCTTGCCGAGGCTCTGGGAGCCGAGCTTGGTTGCACGCGACCTGTCGTGGAGGCCGGCTGGTTGGAGTATCGCCATCAGATTGGCCAGACCGGCGTATCGGTTTCGCCCAAGCTTCTCGTGAGTATCGGTGTTTCGGGCGCCATCCAGCATCTTGCCGGCATCGGTGGGGCGGAGTGCATTATCGCCATTAACGAGGACCCGGATGCCCCCATTTTCGGTGCTGCCCAGTACAAGGTTGTTGGGGACGCCGTCGAGGTCGTCGAGGAGCTGCTGGCCCAGCTTGAGCGCTAGGCGCGCGCCAGCCAGTCGCGCATCTCGTCCTTTAGGCGGCTCCAGGCTGCTTGCGTGGCGGGGTCGGTAAAGGGTCGCGTAATGCCAAAGGGCGCGTCGAGCAGGCGGTAGATATCGCCCTGCTCGCGCGCCAGCGCGCGGCTTGCCGGATAGACGAGCTCAAACATAAAGCAGATGAGTCCCACCAGGTAGTCCGCCGGCTCGTTGCGCTCGTCGCGCGCGACGCACCGATGCTCGTCAAAGGCGGCAAGCGTCGGTACCGAGAAGCGACTGGCTAGAAACGCGTCCTCATCCACCTTGAGGATGGTATCGACGGTGCTGTCGGCGATGGTGCGCATAATGTCGATCTTGTCGCCATCGCGCACGATATCGCAGAAGCTTCGCGTGCGCACGTCGAGCTGCGCGGGTAGACGGAAATCGCTGTGATAGGCAATGCTCGCTCGGATGAGCTCATCTTCTGCCGGGTCATCGATAAAGTCGCGGATGCTCGTTACGGCGGGTGCATCGGCGGGATTCTCGCCAAAGAGGACCTCGATGCCCAGCGCCGCATGGCTCATGCTCTCGGCGTCCTTAAAGGTGTCCCAGCGTCGCAGCTGCCCAAAGCGGCCCATATCGTGCAGCAGGCCGCAAAGCCATGCTAGGTCAATATCTTCTGACGACCAGCCCTGCTCGCGCGCTACGGCATCGCATGCCTCGGCCACGTGGTACGTATGCTCGATTTTGAGCGCGATGCGTGGGTTAGTGGCGTCGTAGGCATCGGTGTAGCTTTTGAAGGCCGCGCGCGCCCGGTCTCGATCGATAGCTGTCATAATGACTTCCTAAAAAGTTGTGTCTTTCGATCCGGTGGCAATTGTAGGTGAACTCGGTTGCTGTCGGATGATGATTCTGCCGTGTCGCTACATGCGGCTCGGAGACCTTGTCAGGATGAGAAGCGTATGGTGCTCAAAATCGTTAGAACCGTCTGGCCAGTGATGCTTACCTATGTTGCAATAGGCGCGCCGTGCGGAATGATCATGGGGCAGACGGGAATGGAACCCTGGATGGTTTTTGCCCTGAGCAGCACGTTCGTGACGGGCAGCGGGCAGTTTATGATCTGCAATCTGTGGCTGGCAGGTGTGCCTGCGGCGTCGATCGTCGCGAGCGTCGCCGCAATCTCCTCGCGCTTTGCGCTTTACTCGGCATCGATCGCTCCGCATCTGACGGGTGCCTCGAAGCGTCAGACGCTGGCTGTTGCCGCGACACTTACCGAGGAGGCATATGGCATCTCGCTTGCCAAGTTGGTTGAAGGGGAGGATTGGGGCCCGCGCGAGTCCTTTGTGCTCAACGTGATCCTTATCGCAACATGGGGCGTATCGTGTACGATGGGCGCCATCGTCGGCGCCGTTGTCGATGTTCCCACCGCCATTGCAGCCTTTATCTGCACCTCGCTCTTTATCTGCCTGCTCTTTTCGCAGCGGCTGTCGCGCGGCAACGTTGTCGCGGCGGTTTCGGGCGCGGTGTCCGTCGCCGTATGCAAGTTCTTGGGCCTCGTGAATATTGCCGTGCCGGCAAGCGTCGTGGTCGGCATTACCATTGCGCTGGCGTGCGATGCTGTATTTGACGGAAGAGGTGCCCGCGATGCCCGTTAACGAGTTCTTGGTTCTGTGGCTGTCGTCGTGGGCTGCTATCGCGTTCTTTCGCATCGCGCCGGCGTTCGCCTTGCGCGGGCGGACCCTGTCGCCCCGCATTACCGAGGCCCTGGGCTATATCCCGCCCGCCGCCTTTGCCGCGCTGGTCGCCAACGACTTGGTGAGTCCCGGCGCGTTCGACGCGGGGCTCTGGCCTGCCTTGGTTCCCTGGATTGCGGCCGCCGGCGTCGTGGTCGTGGCGGTCAAGACAAAATCGATGCTGTGGTGCTGCGTCTCGGGCATCGTACTCTATATCGTTTTGAGCCTTATATAGGGGTGGCGTCGCGGGCGCCGAATCTCGTTCCATCCCAACTTGTCGAATTTTTCACCGAGCTGGTCTATTTCTTCTGGTACCATGGTCAAACTTTACTGTAGCAAAGCGTGACGTGGGCTTTTGTACCCCGTCAGCGGAAATGGGGGTTTCATGGCACAGGAAGCGAACGCCAACGAGCAAAAGAAATTCAAGGTCCCGCGCATCCCGGGCGACATCATGATCTATCCGATGATCGTCGGTCTTTTGCTCAACACCTTCTGCCCGCAGGTTTTTGAGATCGGTGGCTTCTTTACGGCTGCCTGCCGCGGTGGCTCCAATACCATCGTCGCTGCGATCCTACTCTTCGTGGGTGCCGGCATCAGCTTTAAGTCCACGCCGGGCGCCATCAAGACCGGTATCGTTGTGCTGATCCCCAAGCTGGTCGTCGCAGCGGCTCTCGGCCTGGGCGTGGCATATTTCTTTAACGACAACTTCCTGGGTCTGAGTTCCGTGTCTATCATCGGCGGCATCACGTTTTGCAACATGGCGCTCTATACGGGCATCATGGGCGAGTTCGGCGATGAGTCCGAGCAGGGCGCCGTCGGTATCCTGTTCTTTACGGCCGGCCCCGCCGTCACGATGATCATCCTCGGTGTCTCGGGTCTCGCCAACATTCCCATTGGCACCATTATCGGCTCCATCTTGCCACTCGTTATTGGCATGGTTCTGGGCAACCTGTTCCCGTTTATCAAGAACCTGCTGGTTCCCGGTGCCAATCCCGCGATTGCCGTCATCGGATTTCAGCTCGGTGCGTCCATGAGCCTGTCGAGCTTTATCACCGGCGGTATTTCCGGCATCTTGCTGGGCCTTGTCACGCTGTTTGTCGTCGGTCCCATCACCTTTGCGTTTGAGCGTCTGTGCGGCGGCAATGGCAAGGCCGCTGTGGCTTGCTCCACCATTGCCGGCACGGCTATGACCACACCGGTTGCCCTCGCCGAGGTCGCACCGCGCTACGCCGAGCTTGCGCCCACCGCGTACGCTCAGATCGCCACCGCCGTTATCATCACGGCGATCATGGCTCCGATTCTGACTGGCTGGGTCGACAAGAAGTTCTGCCAAGGCAAGGAGGATCTGTCGCCTGTCGGTGTCGAGGCCATCGAGGAGGCTGTCGCGACTGACATCGATGGCGAGTAGCAATCGATACCCATCAATGATGCCGGCGTGTGCAATTCGCGCCGTATGGGCGCCCGAACAGAAACTGTTTTGCAGTGATGTTCGGGCGCTCTGCTATTATCCCCTTTACCCCTGCGGAGTAAAGGGGTGTTTATTGCCCTGATTCGAATTGGGCGATTCTGACCACTTGGATATTGAAGGGATGGCGCTAGTGGTTAAGGCACTCAAGATTGAGATATTCGTGCTATGCATGATTGTTCTTATCGGGCTTGCCGTACGAAGCCGTCGCTCCCTGTTCTCGAGCACCCAGCAGCTTTTGTTTAGCATGCTGGGCTACACGTCTGCTGCGTACATATTATTCGATATGATCTGGACGCTTTCGGACGGTATGGACGGCACGTTGGGCATTGCTGCCAACTGGATTTCCAACGCGGTTTCGTTTTCGCTCTTTGCTATCGCGTGTCTCATTTGGTTTATCTATTCCGAGACGGTGCAGGGTTCTCGCCTTTTGACCTCGCGCTATAAGGTGGTGCTTGTAGCGTTGCCTACGGCTCTGGTGGTCGTGCTGGCGTTTACCAGTTACTGGACGCACGCCCTGTTCTATATCGATTCGCAGGGCGTGTATCGTCGCGGCTTTGCCTATATGATCCAGCCCATCGTCAGCTACTGTTACGTTATACATACGTCCCTACATGCGTTTGTGCAATCTCGCAGGGTCGAGAGCCTGCAGACGAAGGCCATCTATCGAACCTTGGCATTTTTCGCCATTCCGGCCCTGGTGGGCGGTACCTTTCAGGTCTTTTATTCGGGTCCCTGCCTTAGTGTCGGCATCATGTTAAGTATGTTGCAGCTTTACATTGTTTGTCAGGAGCAGCTGATCTCGACCGACCCGTTAACCGGTCTCAACAATCGCAACCGCTTTGAGACCTATATGCTGTCGCTCTTCTCAAATGTGGATCAGGCCGAAGATGTATATCTGCTTATGATGGACGCCGACGGCTTTAAGCAGATTAACGATCGCTATGGGCATGTGGAGGGCGACCACGCTCTTCAGGTCATATCCGCTGCGCTCAAAGAAGTCTGCTCGGCGTCTGGCGGCTTTATCGCACGTTATGGTGGCGATGAGTTCGTGGTGCTCCAAAAGGCAGTGGCGGAACAGGATATCATGCATCTGTGCGCGACAATCAACGATGAGCTCGCGCGCGCCGAGGTTCCGTATCTGTTGCGGATGTCCATCGGCTACGCACGGGTTGGTGATGGCGTCGATACCTGGCAAGACTTGCTTCGTGCTGCCGACGCGGAGCTCTACCGCGTAAAGCGCGAGAAGAAGAAAGCCGGCGTTCAGATACGCTAGGAAAAGGGGCACACGACCGTTGCGATGGTCGTGCGCTCCTTTTGCGTTTGTGGGGGCCACCGGTCATAATGCCCAGGCGCGGTGCGGCAAGACGGGCGTCTGCCGCCGCGACTCGGTGCGAAATCAACGAGAACCAGTGCATTCCATTAAGCTAAAGTGTGTGAAGGTTCTCCCTAAAAAGGTGAGCTCTCTAGGCTTTTTTGGGTTTGTTGACGATGATGATGCCGCTGCAGACCAAGAGCAGGGCAACGATGACAGTAACGGGGCTCGTGCCGGCGCCCTCGCCAAGCAGCAGTGCGCTCAGCAGTACGCCAAAGACCGGGTTCATAAATCCAAAGACCGAGACGCGGCTGACGGGGTTGACGGCAAGCAGGCGCGACCACAGCGAGTAGGCGACCGCGGAGATAAGCGCCATGTAGATGATGAGCACGATGGCGGGGACAATCGCTGTGGGGGAGAGCGCGCCACCCATCAAAAAGCCGATGGCGGTGAGGACCAGGCCGCCGACCAAGAACTGCCACCCGGCAAGCAAGACGCCGTCGTGCTTGCGCGAGAAGATGCCGATCAGGCAGGTCGAAAGAGCACCCGCGACAGTGGAGGCTAGGATAAAGCCCTCGCCATCGAGCCTGAAGCCAAAGGTGCCATCTGCGCCCGAGAGGTTGACGAGCGCGACGCCGGCAAAGCCCAGCGCACAGCCAAGCACCTTGGCCGTATTGAGCTTCTCGGTGTGAAATGCCAGGGCGGCAAAGAGGATTGCGAGGAAGTTGGCGCTGGCCTCGATGATGGAGCTCGACATGGCGCTGGCGTGCGAGAGGCCCAGATAGAAAAAGAAGTACTGCCCGATAGTCTGGAAGAGCGACAAGACAAAGATGGGCTTGATGTCGCGAGCCTGCGGAATGAGGGGGCGGCGTTGGGCCGCACTCATCCCAACGATAACCAGGGCGCCGGCAAGCGTGAAGCGCAAGCCCGCAAAGAGCAGCTGCGAGGCGCTATCGTGCGCCGGGATACCAAAGAGTGCGTAGCCGATCTTGATGCAGGGAAAGGCCGATCCCCAGAGCGCGCAACAAACAAGACAGCCCAGGATGAGTCCGGGCAGGGTGGCGAGATACGGCTTGCGGCTTTCCATGGTGTCCTTCCTGTATGCGCGAAGCAAAAAAGAACCCGCCACCGGGTGTGCCGGTGGCGGGTGTTGTTACCCGAGGGGATTGTACCCGATGGGAAAGCTTTAAGCGAAGTAGGCTACGCCGCTCTCAAAGATCGGCATGAACTTGTCGCCGGGGACATGCTCGGGCACGTTGCGGTACAGGTTGTCGCCGCGACGCTCGGCATGGCCCATCTTGCCCAGGACGCGGCCGTCGGGGCTCGTGATGCCCTCGATGGCAAGTGCGGAGCCGTTGGGGTTGATGGAAAGGTCCATGCTCGGCTTGCCGTCCTCGCCCACGTACTGCGTGGCGACCTGGCCGTTGGCGATCAGCTGGGCGAGCACCTCGTCGTTGGCGACAAAGCGGCCCTCGCCGTGGCTGATGGCGACGGTGTAGGGGTCGTCGAGGCTGCACTGCGACAGCCACGGGGACAGGTTGGACGAGATGCGGGTGCGCACCAGGCGGCTCTGATGGCGACCGATGGTGTTGAACGTCAGCGTGGGCGCATCGGGCGTGGCGTCGACGATGTCGCCGTAGGGCACCAGGCCGAGCTTGACCAGAGCCTGGAAGCCGTTGCAGATGCCCAGCATCAGGCCGTCGCGGGCCTTGAGCAGGTCGCGGACTGCCTCGGTGACCTCGGGAGCGCGGAAGAACGCCGTGATGAACTTGGCGGAGCCATCGGGCTCGTCACCGCCCGAGAAGCCACCGGGGATCATGACGATCTGGCTTGCACGGATGCGGCGGG
>UREC01000039.1:0-18701 GCA_900546755.1 uncultured Collinsella sp.
GACTCCATCCTGATCGATGAGGCCAGGACGCCGCTCATTATCTCGGGCGCTGGCACCAAGTCCGCCAGTACCTACAAGGACTTCGCGCGTGCCGTGCGTGGCCTTGAGCGCGGCGAGGACGTGTCGCACGACATGCTTACCGCCACCGAGGACGTTGAACCCACGGGCGACTACGTCATGGACGAGGCCAAGCACACCATCGCTGCCACCGAGCGCGGTCTTAAGAAGATCGAGCGCCGCCTGGGTATCGATGACATCTATGCCGATCTCTCCGGCCAGCTGGTCAACCACCTGCAGCAGGCGCTGAAGGCCCAGTACATGTTCCACCGCGACAAGCAGTATGTGGTCACCAACGGCGAGGTCAAGATCGTCGACGAGTTCACCGGCCGCATTATGGAAGGCCGCCGTTACTCCGAGGGCCTGCACCAGGCCATCGAGGCCAAAGAGGGCGTGCTCGTACGCGAGGAGAACCAGACGCTGGCCACTATCACCTTGCAGAACTACTTCCGTCTGTATGACAAGCTCTCCGGCATGACCGGTACGGCACTCACCGAGGATGCCGAGTTCCGCGAGATCTACAAGCTGCCCGTCGAGGTCATCCCCTCCAACAAACCCGTTCAGCGTGTTGACCACGAGGACCTGGTGTACCGCACCATCCAGGCCAAGTACAACGCCGTTGCCGACGATGTCGAGCAGCGCCATGCCAAGGGTCAACCGGTCCTGGTGGGCACCGTCTCCATCGAGAGCTCCGAGAAGCTGTCTGCCGCCCTTACCAAGCGCGGCATCGCGCACGAGGTCCTCAACGCTAAACATCACGAGCGCGAGGCTCATATCGTTGCCCAGGCCGGACGCTACGGCGCCGTGACCATCGCCACCAACATGGCCGGTCGTGGTACCGACATCCTGCTGGGCGGCAACCCCGACGAGCTGGTGCGCGAGCGCCTTGAGTACGAGGGCCTGACCATGGAGGACGTGACGCCCGAGCAGCTCGAGCAGTTTAACGCCGAGGCCAAGGAGACCTGCAAGGCCGAGCGCGAGCGCGTGCTTGCCGCCGGCGGCCTGACCGTCATCGGCACCGAGCGCCACGAGTCCCGTCGTATCGACAACCAGCTGCGCGGCCGCTCCGGTCGTCAGGGCGATCCGGGCGAGACCCAGTTCTACCTGTCGCTCGAGGACGACCTCATGCGCCTGTTCGGTGGCGACAAGATGGACCGCGTCTCCAAGATGATGGTCACGGCCGACATGGGCGACGATATGCCCATCCAGCACAAGATCATCTCCAAGGCCGTCGAGAGCGCCCAGCACAAGGTCGAGAGCATCAACTTCTCCATGCGCAAGAGCGTCCTTGAGTACGACGACGTCATGAACAAGCAGCGCCAGGTCATCTACGCTGAGCGCAATAAGATTCTGGACGGCAAGGACCTGACCGACCACATCACCGAGGTCATGCACGACACCGTGTACCGCTGCGTTCAGGAGTTCTGCACCAAGGACAGTCACGATGGCGAGCGCGACCTGGAGGGCCTGCGCAAGTGGGTTGTGGAGCTCACCGGCCACATCGATACGCCGAAGTTTCCCGACGAGGATTATGAGGCTCTGGCTGCCGATGTCCTGGCTTACGTAGAGAAGTGCTACAACATGAAGGCCGAGCGCTTGGGCGAGGACCTGATGCGCGAGCTCAACACCCAGGTCATGCTGCGCGTCATTGATACCCGCTGGATGAACTACCTGCAGGAGATGGACTATCTCAAGACCGGCATCGGCCTGCGCGGCTTTGGCCAGCGCGACCCGCTGGTCGAGTACAAGACCGAGGCCTACGGCGCGTTCCAGATCCTCGTCGACACCATGTACGAGGATTACCTGCGCACGGTTCTGCGCATCGAGATCAAGGCTGCCCCGCGTGCCGTGGAGCACAAGGAGGAAGCTGCGCTCGAGGGTGCGCACTTCTCCGGTCCTGCCGAGGTCGATGGCGACAACGGCGACTCGGTGCTGCGCAAGCAGGCGCAGGTGCAGGCCCGCACGGCTGTCCAGGGTGGTCCGGCTGCCGTCAACAACGGTGGCAAGGTGACAACCTATCGCAAGTCCGAGAGCGACGATCCGTACGTCAACGTGGGCCGCAACGACCCGTGCCCCTGCGGTAGCGGCAAGAAGTTTAAGTACTGCCACGGCAGGAATCGTTAATGGCTGAGGCTTTAGAGGTAACACCCGCCGAGCTGGACGCGTTTGCGGACCGGCTCGGTGAGGTCGAGTCGTATCTCCACTTGGACGAAAAGCGCACGCGCGTGACCGAGCTCGAGGCCAAAAGCGTGGCCCCCGGCTTTTGGGATGACGCCGACGCCGCCCGTGCCACCATGGAGGAAATTGCGCGCACCAAGGAAGATATCGCTGCCGTGGACAACGCGCGCGGCGAGCTTTCCGATGCCCGCGCCGCGCTGGAGCTTGCCGAGGAGATGGGGGATGACCCCGACGCCGCCGCCCTTCGCGAGGAGGCTACAGCCACGGCTGAGCGGCTGGCCCGTTCCATCGATGAGCTTGAGCTTTCGAGCTGGTTTACCGGTGAGTTCGATCACGGCGATGCCATTGTGACCATCAAGCCCGGACAGGGTGGTCTGGAGGCCCAGGACTGGACCTTCATGCTCTTTAAGATGTACATGAAGTACTGCCAGCGTCGCGGCTGGAAGGTCACGATTAACGACTGCCCCGCTGCTGAGGTCATCGGCATCGACCGCGCGACCTTTACCGTCGAGGGCAAGGATGCATTTGGCATGCTGCGCGCCGAGGCCGGCGTCCACCGCTTGGTGCGCATTAGCCCCACCGACGACAAGAAGCGCCGCCAGACCACGTTTGCCGGCGTCGAGGTCATTCCGGTGCTGCCCGACGATATCGATATCGAGATCAACCCCGACGACATCCGCGTCGACGTGTACCATGCAAGTGGCCCGGGTGGCCAGGGCGTAAACACCACCGACTCCGCCGTGCGCGTGACGCATTTCCCCAGCGGCATTGTGGTTACCTGCCAAAACGAGCGCAGCCAGATCCAGAACAAGGCCGCGTGCATGCAGATCCTCAAGGCTCGCCTGTACGAGATTGAGCTCGAGAAGCGTGCCGAGGCCCTGGACGAGATTCGCGGACCCAAGACCACGATTGGTTTTGGCAACCAGATCCGCAGCTACGTGCTCTACCCGTACCAGATGGTTAAGGACCTGCGTACGGGCGTGGAGACCAGCAACGTCGAGGCAGTTCTTGACGATGGCGACCTGGACCCGTTTGTTATTGGCTATCATCGCTGGGCCACCGGCAACGCCGATGCAGAAGGCTCGGAGATCTAAAACATCGGGCGGCTTCAAGCCGATGCTAAGCCCAACGGTTGGACGGGTTTGTATCCGGAATAAACCCTGCGCAGGGGTGGTTTTTGTCCGGCGAATCGGTAGAATCGAATACAGCAAGAAGTTCGAAGCGCATCCGTTTGGGTGCGCTTTTTTGAGGGAGGCAGCATGGCATATCGTCTGGACATCAAGCGCATTCTTTCGCTGAACTTCTTTCATGACTTGCCCAAGATCATGTTTGGCTGCGCCCTGGCAGCTATCGCGACGGACCTGTTTTTGATTCCCAACGGTCTTGCTGCCGGCGGCGTTACGGGTCTCGCCACGATTATCCAGGCGGTCGGCGCCTCGCATGGCATCTCGCTGCCTGTCGGTATTCAAACCATCGTGATGAATGCCTTGCTGCTGCTGGTCGTTATGCGCGAGGGTGGCATGTTCTACGTGATACAGACGGCGACGGGCTTTGTGCTGCTGGGCTTTTTCACCGACCTGTTCGCTCCGTTTGTGGCGCCGCTGGCACATGCCGACCTGATGCTGCCCGCTATGTGGGGCGGCATTATCACGGGCATTGGCTACGGCATGGTGCTACGCGCCGGTGCCAACACTGGCGGCTCTGACACCATCGGTCAGATTATCTCGCGCAATACGTCACTACCGGTGGGCTCCACCGTCATGGCGATCGACGTTGCCGTGTGCGCGCTGTCGGCCCCGGTCTTCTCGGTCGAAAACGCGCTGTATGCGGGCCTTTCGATGGTCATTAGCGGCTACGTGATCGATGCCGTGGTCGACGGCGGCAACAGGCGCCGTATGGTACTCATCATCTCGGACAAGTTTCCCGATATTGCGGCCGACATCATGTATGGCCTGGGTCGCGGCTGCACCAAGTTTAAGGCGACCGGCATGTACTCGGGCGCCGAGAAGCCGGTGATCATGGTCATTGTGAGCCGCCGCGAGCTCAACACCCTCAAAACGATCGTGCGCGAGCGCGATCCTCACGCCATTGTGACGGTCGCCGACGTTACGGAAACCTTCGGTGAGGGATTCAAGGACATTAACGCGTAGGGCCGACTGCGTTCCATCCAAAAGACGTTCACATTGATAAACCGTTTCATCAGCGGTTCTGCCTGCTCAATTGTTCAAATAATGATAAATACTCTGGTAAAGCTTCCAGTTTCCAGCATAATGAATGACGTACGTGCATCGCGGCTGTGTTGGGACTACCTTTCCGTGCCGTGCGCATCTTGTCTTAAGAGGATGAAAGGAAGGCACAATGAGCGACGAAGAGCTCAAAAAGGTTGCCAACGAGGTAAGGAAGGGCATCGTCACCGGCGTGCACGCTGCCAAGTCCGGCCATCCGGGCGGTTCGCTCGGCGCTGCCGACATCATGACCTATCTGTACTTTGAGGAAATGAACGTCGACCCGGCCGACCCCCGCAAGGCCGACCGCGATCGCTTCGTGCTTTCCAAGGGTCATTGCGCGCCTGGTCTGTACGCCGTGCTCGCCGAGCGCGGATTCTTCCCCAAGGAGGATCTCGAGACGCTGCGCCACATCGGCAGCCACCTGCAAGGTCACCCCAACTTGAACGACACCCCGGGCGTCGATATGTCCACCGGTTCGCTCGGCCAGGGCATCTCCGCCGCCGTGGGCATGGCCGTTGCCGCCAAGCACTGGGGCGACGACTATCGCACCTACGCCCTGCTGGGCGACGGCGAGAGCGAGGAGGGCCAGGTTTGGGAGGCCGCCATGTTTGCCGGCAACCAGCAGCTCGATAACCTCTGCGTGATCGTCGACCACAATGGCCTGCAGATCGACGGCCCCGTCGAGGAGGTCAACGACCCCATGCCGCTCGCCGACAAGTTCCGCGCCTTCAAGTTCCACGTGGTGGAGCTCGCCGACGGCAACGATTTCGATCAGATCCGCGCCGCCTTTGCCGAGGCCCGCGCCACCAAGGGTCAGCCGACCGCCATCATCGCCGAGACCACCAAGGGCAAGGGCGTTTCCTTTATGGAGAACCAGGTGGGTTGGCACGGCAAGGCCCCCAACGATGAACAGTTTGAGCAGGCCATGGCAGAGCTCACGGCCGCCGGAGAGGAGCTCTAGGATGGCAGACGTCAAGAAAATCGCCACGCGCGTAAGCTACGGCGAGGCCCTCGTCGAGCTCGCCAACGAGCACGATGACTTTGTGGTCCTCGACGCCGACCTGGCCGCCGCCACGCAGACCGGCAAGTTTAAGGCAGCCTGCCCCGACCGCTTCTTCGATGTGGGCATTGCCGAGAGCAACCTGATGGGTGTTGCCGCCGGTATCGCGACCACCGGCCGCGTCGCCTTCGCGAGCACCTTTGCCATGTTTGCCGCTGGCCGCGCCTTTGAGCAGGTCCGCAACTCCATCGGCTATCCGCACCTTAACGTTAAGATCGGTGCCACGCACGCCGGTATCTCGGTGGGCGAGGACGGCGCCACGCACCAGTGCTGCGAGGATATCGCTCTCATGCGCGTCATCCCCGGCATGACCGTTATCGTTCCCGCCGACGACGTGGAGGCTCGTGCCGTGACGCGCGCCGCCTACGAGTGCGACGGCCCCGTATACATGCGCTTTGCCCGTCTGGCCTCGCCGGTCATCAACGACCCCGAGACCTACAAGTTCGAGGTAGGCAAGGGCATCGTCATGCGCGAGGGCACCGACGTCACCATCATCGCCTGCGGCCTAATGGTTGGCGAGGCCCTCGAGGCCGCCGAGCAGCTCGCTGCCGAGGGCATCGATGCCGAGGTCATCAACATGCACACCATCAAGCCCATCGATGCCGACCTGATCGTCAAGAGCGCCACCAAGACCGGCCACGTCGTGACCGTCGAGGAGCACTCTGTGATCGGTGGTCTGGGCAGCGCCGTTGCCGACGTCCTGTGCGAGCAGTGCCCGACGCCGCTCAAGAAGATTGGCGTCAACGACACCTTCGGCGAGTCCGGCCCGGGTGCCGAGCTCCTGCACAAGTACGGCCTGGACGCCGCCAACATCGTGGCGACCACCAAGGAGTTCTTGGCATAAGGCAAGACGAGGCAAAGTATCGCGTCGACAACCGCAAACAAGCCAGAACAGGGGCGTCCTCAAAGAGGGCGCCCCTGTTTATGCTGAATTTAAATTAGAGTCCTGCCAAGCAAAGTTCCCATGGGGAAACGAGCCCATCCCAACAAAGTGCAATTCAGACCCTTCCAATTTTGTATGCGCAGCATCTCAAGTTGGTGCGTCGGCCCCATAGTAGCCGCAGGCCGGGCGCAGGGTTACCTCCCAAATCTTTCCGCAGCGCAGGCCGGCGTTTGTCCGCAGCTCCGCAGGAGCAGGACAAATGCCGGCCATGCGCGAGGACGATTTGGGAGGTAACCCTGCGCCCGGCCGGTGAGACCCAAACCCCGCCATGCTTCTTATGTGCAGCAAAGCTAATGCTGCTAAAATACAAAGCGCTCATGTAGTTTAAACGCACGACGATAAGGAGCACCAGTGGGTAACCACTTCCGTACCTCCGGTGCGGGCGATGATGCCCCCAAGACGCAGACGGGCGTCCAGGGCAGTCGTTTCGCCACTCCGGATTCAGGGGGCCAGCCTGTTGCTCAGGCCCCCGCTCAGCCGGCAGATCAGGCACAGCCGGCATCCGATCCCTTTGCCTACAATCCCACCAGCGATGTCGCGCTTTCCGGCACGGCGGGTTTTGAGCCCGTTCAGGCCGTGACCGCTCGCGTGGAGCAGCCTCAGGCTGGCGCCGCCACGCCGCAGCCTACCATGGCCGGCATTCCCGACCCCATGGCCCCTGCGACGCCGGTTCCTCAGCCTGCGCAGTCCGGTCTCTTTGCCGCTATTCCCGATCCCACGCAGCCTGCTGCCCCGGTGGTCGAGAGCGATCAGGCCGCCGAGGTCGCAAGCCTCGATAACGCGCTCAACAACCCCGATTTTACGTCGGTGTTTGCGCCCATCGATCCGCAAGCCAGCCGCAAGAAGATGGCCAAGCAGGCCGGTGTCGAGCCCGTCATCCTTATGGAGCATGTCACCAAGATCTATCCGGCACAGCCCAACAAGCCTGCACTCGACGACATCAACATCGAGATCTATCCGGGCGAGTTCGTCTTCCTGGTCGGTCATTCCGGCTCGGGTAAGACCACGCTGCTGTCGACGCTCAACCGCGACGTCAAGCCGACGAGCGGCCGCATCTTGGTTGCCGGTCAGGACCTCATGAAGATCAAGAACCGCAAGGTTCCGTTCCTGCGCCGCCAGATTGGCGCCGTGTTCCAGGACTTTAAGCTTCTGCCGCAAAAGACCGCCTACGAAAACGTGGCGTTTGCCCTGCAGTGCATCGGCAAGCCCAAGGGCGTCATTCGCAGCCAGGTGCCGGAGGTGCTGCGTCTGGTCGGTCTGGCCGATCAGATGGACTCGCTGCCCGACCAGCTTTCCGGTGGCGAGCAGCAGCGCGTCGCCGTCGCCCGCGCTATGGTCAACCGTCCGCCGCTGCTGATCTGCGACGAGCCCACGGGTAACCTCGACCCGGCGATCTCGCTGGGCATCATGAAGCTGCTCGAGCGTATTAACCGCACCGGCACCACCGTGATCGTCGCCACGCACGACCGCGAGATGGTCGATAGCATGCACCGTCGCGTGATCGCCCTCGAGGGCGGCCACGTTATCCGCGACCAGGAGAGGGGAGGTTACGGCAACTATGGCACCAACTAACGTGGGCTACTCCTTCAAAGAGGCAATCAGTCACTTCTTCCGTAACTGGACTACCTCGCTCGGCGCCGTCATCACGATCTTCCTTTCGCTGTTTATCATCGGCCTGTTCATCATGGGCTCCGCGATGCTGAACTCCGTGATCGGCACCGTCGAGGATCAGGTCGTCATCAACGCGTTCATTAGCGATGACGCCGATCAGGCCGATGTTCAGGCTTTTGAGGCCGAGCTTAAGACGTGGAATAACGTCAAGTCCGTGACGTACAAGGACAAGGACGACGCGCTGGCCGAGTATACGAGCAAGATGTCGGGCAACGCCGACGCCACCATGAGCGCGCTCGATGGCCAGAACCCGCTGCCGGCTTCGTTTGCAATTGAGATGGACGATCCGTCCAAGGTCGAGAGCACGGCCCAGAAGCTCAAGAAGAACGCCGACTTCCAGAAGATCGCGGATGACGGCGACGTCAACGCGAGCGTGCTGTACGGCCAAGAGGAAGTGAGCCGCCTGTTCCAGGTGACCAACTACATCCGCATCGCCGCCGTGGTGCTCGTTGGCCTTTTGACCTTTATCGCATTCATCTTCATCAACAACACGATTCGCCTGTCCATCACGGCGCGTCGTCGTGAGATTGCGATTATGCGTCTGGTCGGCGCCAGCAACGGCTTCATTCGCGGCCCGTTTATCACCGAGGGCGTACTGCAGGCCATTTTGGGCTCGCTGCTTTCCATCGGCGTTCTGGAGCTGCTGCGCAATCTGATGATTCCGCGTTTGCAGGAGAGCATCGGCTGGATGTCGTTTGCCCTGCCGATGCAGTACTACCTGGTGACCTATGCTGCGCTGATTCTGGTCGGTGTGATTATCGGTCTCTTTGGTTCTGCCATAGCCATGCGCCGCTACCTGCGCGTGTAGGCATGCCTGGAATTCATCCCTTCCAACGGGTCGTCTCTTATGGGGCGGCCCGTTTTTTGATCTCTAGGGGACGGCAGGAAAGCGAATCATTTGGGTAGACTCTTTGGAGTTCGTCATCGATAGCAAGGAGGCGCCATGGGGCGCAATAACAAGCATAAGCGCGGTGCTCGCAATAAGCGTGGGCCGGTGCGCAGCGAACGCCGTCCGAGCCTGACCGGGCGCGTGCAGCTCCATGAGCATGGCGCCTATGTCATAACCGAGAGCGGCGACTACAAGGTTATGGGCCGCGGTAAGCGCGAGATCATGGATGGCGATACCGTTGCCGTGAGCATTAAGAACAGCCCGCACGGTGAGCGGCGCGCCGTGATCGAAGGCGTGGTTGAGCGCGCAGCCATAAGCGTGGTGGGTACGTACCAGACCGCTGGTCCGCTCGGTGTGATCGAGCCGCTCGATTCGCGCCTGAAGGCCGACTTCTTCATTCTGCCCGAGGATACCTCGGCGGATCGTCTGGGCGTCCACCCGGGTGATGCCGTTGTCGCGCGCATTTTGACCTACCCGACGCGCCTGGAATCGGGCACCGTGACGATCGAACGCCGCATTGGCGGAGATGACGCGCCCGATTTGGGCGTTCAATACGTGATGGCGCGTTACGGCTATACCGATAGCTATCCCGAGGCCGCGCTGGACGAGGCCGAGGGGCTTTCGCTCGATGTGTCCGCGGCGCTTAAGGACCCGCTCCGCCGCGATCTGCGCGACCGCTTTGTCATCACGATCGACCCGGTCGACGCGCGCGACTTTGACGATGCCATTTCGCTTGAGCGCACGCCCGAGGGTGGCTACAAGCTGGGTGTGCATATCGCTGACGTTTCTCACTATGTGGCTTGGGACGGGCATATCGATCTTGAGGCTCGCCATCGTACGACATCGGTGTATCTGGCCGATCGCGTGCTTCCCATGCTGCCCGAACGCCTGTCCTGTGACCTATGCTCGCTTCGCCCTGACGAGGACCGTCTTGCGTTTACCGTTGACATTGAGCTCGATGCGCAGGGTCGCGTGCGGCATTACGATCCGTACCCCAGCGTGATTCGCTCGCGTGTGCGTATGGACTATGACGGCGCCGAGGCGCTGCTGGTGCGTGCCGACGCGGTTGAGTATTCGGTGCTGGAAGGCGCCGCTGAGGATGTTGCGGCTGCTGAGGCCTCGCGCGAGGAGGCGCTTGAGCGCGGTCTTGCGTGCGAGGAAACTGCTCGCGGCTATAACGTCGACCTCGGCGATTTCCTTGTCGCCGCCAACGAACTCGCCGAACTTCGCCGTCGTATTCGTCGTGCCCGCGGCTCAGTCGATTTTGACACGGCCGAGATTCGCGCTCTATTGGATGAGGACGGAGTACCCGTGCAGATTGTGGCGCGCGAGCGTTCGTGTGCCACGTCGCTTATCGAGGAAGCCATGCTACTCGCCAACGAGTGCGTTGCAGAGTGGCTGGCAGACCGTGATATCGAGGCCTGCTATCGCGTGCATGAGGATCCGAGCCCCGATAGCCTGCACGGTGCCGCCGTTGCGCTGGCGCAGCTGGGCATCATCGACGATCGCCGTGCTGCCGGTATCGCCCTGGGGAGTCCCGATGAGCTACAGGCTGCAGTTGATGCTGCCGCCGGTACGGCCAACGCACCGCTCGTCAACACGCTGCTTCTGCGCAGCATGCAGCGCGCACTGTACAAGCCGCGCAACGAGGGCCACTTTGCGCTCGCCGCGCCGTGCTACTGTCACTTTACGAGTCCCATCCGTCGCTACCCCGATCTGGTGGTGCACCGCGTGCTCAAACTGCAGTTGGCCTATGAGCAGCTCGGCGGCAAGGACGCCCTGGTCCGTACACCGCGGCTGATCGGCAAGGGGCGCGAGTCGCTGCCGCGCATTCTGCCGCAGATCTGCCGCGCATGCAGCGATGCCGAGCGCGCGGCAGATGCCGCTAGCCATGCGACGCAAAAGATCAAGATTGCCCAGTACTATGAGGATCGCCTGGGCGAGCGCTATGCCGGAACGGTCTCATGGGGCAGCAGCATGGGCCTCTTTGTGCGCTTGGACCTGACGCAGGTCGAAGGCTTGGTTTCGATCAAGAGTCTGGGCAACGAGTGGTTCGAGTTCGACGAGGATGCGCTTACGCTGACGGGCGCCGACACGGGGACTCGCTATGAACTGGGCCAGCGCGTGATTATCGAGGTTTCGCGCGTCAATACCACGCGTGGGCACTTGGACTTTAAGCTTATCCATTAGCCAAATCTCGACTCATGGCGGGAGAGCGGAGGGCGGTCTTTCGGGGCCGCCCTCCGCATTTGGATCATAGCTACCTTGCCGTCCGCTCGGCCGCCCGCTTACCTGCTATTCGAGAGGTAAAACCTACCAAAATAAACCTGTCCCTTTTTGGCAGGTTTACAAGAAAGCGGGGATGAGATGGCGACGGTGTATGGTTATGCGCGGGTGAGTTCGCGCGATCAGAATCTAAATCGGCAGCTGGATGCGCTGGGCGCCTATGGCGTGGGCTCGGCGAATATTTATGCCGACCATGCGAGCGGCAAGGACTTCGATCGCCCGCGGTATCGCGAGCTGCTGCACATCCTGGGAGACGGGGACGTGCTGGTGGTGCTTTCTATCGACCGGCTTGGCCGTAATTACTCCGAGATTCTTGAGGAATGGCGACGCATTACCAAGGAGCTCGGGGTTGCCATTGTGGTGTTGGACATGCCATTGCTTGACACGCGCGCCAGGGCCAGCGGCGCGCCGGATGTGACCAATACCCTGATTGCCGATATTGTGCTACAACTGCTGAGCTACGTGGCGCAGGTGGAGCGCGAGAATATCCATCGGCGCCAGGCGGAGGGGATTGCAGCGGCGCGGGCGCGAGGGGTCCGTTTCGGTCGACCTCGCAAGCCGTGCCCTCCTCAGTTTGAGCTGGTACGCGATAGCTATGAGGCAGGCGATATTACCCGCAGCCAGGCAGCAAAGTGCCTGGGCGTGTGCGTGGGGACGTTCGATCGCTGGATGCGCGAGGCGGGGTAGGGGTTTGCGTCGCTTTGGCGCTTCCTGTTGCGATTCAAATTTTGATACGGTGACGATGTCATTTGGGGCTACACTCGCTGATATTCAAAAAAGGAGGTAGGCCCTTGGCGCGCGTAAAATAAATAATCGGATGGACCGCGATCGTTCTGTTTACTGCAACGCTGGCGGGCATCTGGGTGCTGACGGAGCAAAATGCGGTGGAGACGTCGTTGCTGAGCGAGTCCACCGCGCGTGTGGTGGAGGGTCAAGCTACGGGCGTACAGGCTGCCGATATCGCGGGTGAAGCTCAGACCGAGAATGGGATGACCGGGGGCACCGATTCGGCTGCTTCGAATGTCCGGTCTGGCCGACTTGCTTCCATTCGCATGTGGGTGGGCACGAACGTCCGTCGCGTTGCCCATACCGTAGAGTTTTTCTTCGTCGGATTGTTCGCCTCGGTGGTCGTGGTTTGCTTTTCCAGGCGTCCGTGGAGCGTATGCTCCCGTTGCGTGCCCGTGTTGCTCTTTTGCGCCGTCTGCTCCGTTGGCGATCAGGTACATAAGATCTTTGTTCCCGGCAGGCATTTCGACGTTATCGATTTAGGATTCGATGCTGCGGGCTATGTTACCGCGATGCTGTTGGTATTGCTGGCAGCGGTGTTGGTGCGCCATGCGGCACGTCCGATCGGCGCCCATGCGAGGCGCTAGCCGGTAACAAACCCGTTTCTGATCATGCGACCTTGTTGAATTATTTTGTGTCGCGCGTATTTCCGAGCGGTCGGATTTGAGGGGCGAGCGGTAGAACGCTCGTCCTTTGTGCGCCACGATGCGGCACAATGTACCGTAAAAGCTGTTTGTATCCGGTACGAATCGTTCGTTGGTCTTTAATTCTTCTCAACGGAGGTGTTTGAGATGGCAAACGGATTGCTTTTGCGGCTTCGCGAGCGTGAGCTCAGCGCGAGCCCGGCGGAACGCAATGTCATCGCATACGTGAGCGCTCATCCGCACGAGGTGGTCGGGCTGTCCGTCCGCGGTCTTGCCGATGCCACGTTCTCCTCGCCCTCGAGCATTTTGCGCTTTTGCAAGCGTTTGGGTTTTGCGGGCTACAAGGAGTTCCAGCGCGAACTGATTGCCGAGCTGGCGCTCTTAGGTGACAAGAAAGACGTAGCCCTCGAGGACATCTCCATGGATGACAGCGTCGAACGTATCGTGGGGAAGGTGATGAAAAGCAACGTGCGCACGATCGAAGCGACGGCGCGAACGCTCGATTACACCGTCTTGGAGCGATGCGCGGCCTATCTTAAGCGGGCGCGCGCAGTCAATCTGTTCGGTATCGGTGCCTCTCGTTTGGTCGCGCACGATCTGGCGCAAAAGCTCATGCGTGTCGACAAAGAGTGCCATCTGTACGACGACTGGCATGATCAGCTCTTGTGTGCCAAGAACATGCATGAGGGCGATATGGCAATCGCCTTTAGCTACTCGGGCTTGACGCAAGAGGTGCTGGACTGCACCGCCGAGGCCCAACGTCACAACTGTCCCGTTGTGGCCGTTACCAAAGTAGATGGATCATCCAAGCTTGCCACCGTGGCCGATGCCGTGCTCGGCGTCGCTGCGAGTGAACCCTTGGTCCGCAGCGGTGCCATGGCTTCGCGTATGGCCCAGCTTATGGTTGTCGATGCCCTGTACGCTGCTTACGTTGCCAGCGACTACGAACGGGCGACGCATGTCATTAAGCAAAACTACATCGAGAAACAGGAAAGATGAGGTGAATGAAATGCTCGATTTAACAAAATTCACGACCGAACAGCGTAATCAAAGGTCTATGGACCTCGATACGATGACATCGCTGCAAATCGTTACGACGATGAACGATGAGGATCTTCGTGCCGTCCAGTCGGTCACAAAAGTGCTGCCCCAGGTTGCCACAGCAATCGACTGGGCTGCTGAGGCACTCGAGCGCGGCGGGCGCGTCTTTTACATGGGCGCAGGCACCAGCGGTCGTCTGGGCGTACTCGACGCTTCGGAGTGTCCGCCCACGTTTGGCGTGTCACCCGATCTGATTGTCGGGCTCATTGCCGGAGGCGAGACGGCGTTTATCAAGGCTGTCGAAGGTGCCGAAGACAGCGAGGAGCTTGGCGCGAGCGACCTGCGGGGGCGTGGACTCTCGGACAGGGATCTTGTCGTTGGCCTGGCGGCAAGCGGTCGTACTCCCTATGTGGTGGGCGGCCTTATGTACGCCAAGGCAACTGGGTGCAAGACCATTGCAATTGCCTGCAACCAAGGGTCGAAGATCGGGGAGAGCGCAGATCTTGCCATTGAACCCGTGCCCGGTCCCGAGGTACTGACCGGCTCAACGAGGCTCAAAGCGGGAACGGTTCAAAAGCTCATTCTCAACATGATTTCGACCGGTGCCATGGTCAAGATCGGCAAGGTATACCAAAACCTGATGGTCGATGTGCAGCAGACGAACGAGAAGTTGGTGGTGCGCGGCCAGAACATCGTGATGGAGGCGACCGGCTGCACGCGCGAGCGCGCTATTCAGGCGCTTGCAGATGCCGGCGGCCACGTAAAAACCGCTATTGTCTCGGTACTGCTGGACTGCGATGTCGAGCAGGCTGCGGTAGCTCTTGAGCGAGCGCGAGGCCATGTCCGTGCTGCGGTGAGTGGCCATGAGAAGAGCGATGCCGATGCCCAATAGGTGCGCGGCGTGAGCTGATATGACATCCAGACGAGATACCCAATACAAGGAGGAGTTATGACGAACAAAGAGCTGGCTCAAAAGCTGCTGGACCTTTTGGGCGGTAAAGACAACGTGCTGGCAAACGCGGCGTGCATGACGCGCCTGCGCGTGACCGTCAAAGACACGGGCAGCGTCGACGCGGAGGGCATTAAGGCACTCGACGGCGTGATGGGCCTGGTCGAGGACGACACGATGCAGATCGTGCTGGGTCCGGGCAAGGTGAATAAGGTGCTCGAGGAGTTCTCCAAGCTCACCGGCCTTGCGAAAGGCGTTGCCGACGAGAGCGTGGTTGACGCTGCGGCCACAAACAAGGCCGCGCAGAAGGCAAAGTACGAGTCCAAGCCGGTTCAGGCCTTCCTCAAGAAGATTTCCAATGTCTTCGTTGCCCTGCTCCCCGGCATCATTGCGGCTGGCCTCATCAACGGTATCTGCAACGTCATTAACGTCTCGACGGCAGGCGCGCTTGCAGGCGAGTGGTGGTACCAGGGCATTCGTTCCATGGGCTGGGCCCTGTTTGCCTATCTGCCCATCTTGGTGGGCTATAACGCGGCACGTGAGTTTGGTGGCTCCGCTGCGCTGGGCGGCATCGCCGGCATGATGTGTATCGCCAACAGTGCCATGCCCCTGCTTGCGCCTGGCGCGGCCGATCCTGCCACTGCCATTCTGCTGCCGCTCACCAATGCGCAGTACAACCCCGCAGCGGGCGGCATGATCGCGGCTCTTATCGCCGGCGCATTTTTTGCCTGGATGGAGCGTCAGATTCGCAAGGTTATGCCCAACGCACTCGACACGTTCTTGTCCCCGCTGCTGGTGTTCATCATCGGCGCCTTTGCTCTGATGCTCGTCATCCAGCCGGTTGGCGCATGGCTGACGACTGCCATCTTTAGCGTTTTGACCTTTATCTTCGAGAAGCTGGGCGTCCTGGGTGGCTATATCCTGTCGGCAGGCTTCTTGCCGCTGGTTTCCGTCGGCCTGCATCAGGCGCTCACGCCGATCCACGCTATGCTCAACGATCCCGACGGCGCTACCAAGGGCATCAATTACCTGCTTCCCATCCTTATGATGGCTGGCGGCGGTCAGGTCGGTGCCGGTCTGGCGCTGTACTTTAAGACCAAGAACGCCAAGCTCAAGAAGTACGTCGCAGAGTCTATTCCCGTTGGAATCCTGGGTGTGGGCGAGCCTCTGATGTATGCTGTTACGCTGCCGCTCGTTCGTCCGTTTGTGACGGCCTGCCTGGGTGCCGGATTTGGCGGCGCGCTCGCGGCGCTGCTTCACATCGGCACGGTTTCTCAGGGCGTTTCCGGTCTGTTTGGCCTGCTGATCGTCGTTCCTGGCCAGCAGCTCGGCTACGTTGCCGCTATGCTGCTTGCCTATGCCGCCGGCTTTGTCCTGACGTGGTTCTTTGGCGTCGACGAGCAGAAGATCAACGAGTTCTTTGGCGAATAGTTTGATATCGCGAGCCGTGTTGCTCAGGGCTCGCGGCGCGCGGCAGATTTCTTGATGCTATGGTTGTGCCGGCGGGGCTAACTGCTCCGCCGGCCTTTTTTAAAGGAGCGTTGAAGCGTGAAAACGGGTATTTCGATTTATCTTTCCAGCCCTCTGCAGGATATTGAGCGGACAATTGAGCGTGGTGCCGCGGCGGGTGCGCGCTATGCGTTCACCTCGCTGCATATTCCCGAGGATGGGGGAGCGGCGTATGCCGATAAGGTCCGTCATGTGCTGTCGCTGCTTTCCGCCCGCGGCATTGCGCTCATTGCCGATGTGGGGCCTCGCACGTGCGATTTGCTCGGGCTTGAGCGCATCGAGGACCTGCGCGATCTGGGGTTGGAATACCTTCGTTTGGACTATGGCTTTAGCGCCCAGCGGGTCGCGGAGCTGTCCGGTGTATTTCGCATTGTGGTCAATGCATCGACGGTGAGTTCTGATGAAATCGCATCGTGGCGTGAGGCCGGTGCCGATGTGACTCGTTTTGCCGCCTGCCACAATTTTTACCCCAAGCCTTATACCGGTTTAGCTCTGGAGGACATTGCTCGGGTGAATCTTCGTCTTGCGGCGCTTGGATTCGAAATCATGGCTTTTGTGCCGGGTGATGCTAACGTTCGCGGGCCAGTATTCGAGGGACTGCCGACGGTCGAGGCGCAGCGCGGTCGCGCGTTAAAGGTTGCTCTCAATATGCTTGAGCTTGCACATGGCGCCGATTGCGACATTGTGTTGGTCGGCGACCCCGATCTTTCCGATGCGGGCTGGGCGCAGTTTGCTCAAGTTTCCGCCGGATACGTGGACCTGCAATGCGAGCTTGAGCCCGGTTATGCCTATGTGCGCGGGCAGATTCATCACGACCGGCCCGACTCGAGTGTCCTCATCTTTAGGTCTCAGGAGTCACGTACGAAGCTTAAGCCGGATTCCGTGCCGACGGATGCCGGAGCCGGCCTGCCGCGAAAGGCGGGGTCGATCGCTGTGAGCAATAGCGGATATGGGCGCTACGAAGGCGAGCTTGAGATCGCGCGGGTCGATCTTCCCGGTGACGAGCGCATGAACGTTGCGGGCCATATCACGCCCGAGGCAATGGAGCTGCTGCCGTTCATCAAACGCGGATTCGGGGTACGGTTCGTTTAGCGTGTGACCCGTGGGCTACAATTGGCCCATCATACGAAGGTGCCTCGTGTGGCGTGTGTCCGCGTTGGCCGATCTATATTCGGAGGATTCCCATGACCGTACTGTTTGTTGAATATCCCAAGTGCTCGACCTGTAAGAAGGCCAAGGCATGGCTGGACGAACACGGGGTAGAGTATATCGACCGCGATATCGTTTTGGACAATCCCGCGGCCGATGAACTTGCGACCTGGATTGCTCGTTCGGGGCTGCCGGTGCGACGCTTCTTCAACTCGTCGGGCATGAAATATCGAGAGCTGGGCCTGAAGGCACGCCTGGATGCGGGTATGACGGATCGGGAGTGCTACGAGCTGCTGGCGACCGACGGCATGCTGGTTAAGCGCCCGCTGCTGGTGGGCGACGACTTTGCGATTCCTGGCTTTAGGGAATCGGCTTGGGTCGAGGCGTTGCTGTAGCGGCTGCGGAAAGTGCGACCCGTTTTGAGTGCTCAGGGTGGGACGTGTTTTCCATCGGCGGGCTCGCTCGGCTCAATCATCGAGCTGTGCCCATTCGTGCGGATCGTAGACCTTTACGTGCTTGTTGGGCTTGCCGCTCCAGTACTCCTCGTCCATAAAGGGCAGATATGCCTGAACGCCGGGGCAGATAAAGGGAATCCGCTGCTGTTGCAGTCGCTCGCGCTGTCGCTGCTCCAGGTGCGCCTCGGATATGACAGTCGGCATACCGGACAGCTCGACGAGGCTTGCCTGGATTCGCTTAAGGTCGGGGAGTCCCGCGTGCCATGACATCCGCATGATCAAAAAGGATGCACGGCGGTAGTTTGCCTGCATCACCGTGATGGCGGGGCGCAGAGTGGGATGGATTTTGTCCCGTTCGGGCCAAAGGTCAGCAGTGATCTCGAGGCCCAGGGTCTCCCATAGGTAATCAAGCTCTTCGTCCATGGCGCCTCGATATCCGTGCAATGATGACGGTTCGATTGTGCCATCAGCCGTGAGTGCTGCATTGTTGTAATCTACCAGCGGTAGATGCGGGATGTTTTACGGGCTTTGGCGCCGTACGTGTCGCTGGCGCTTCACAGGTCCTTCACGTGTCGGCCGTATTTGACTGAATTTCAAAAAAGTCAAAATTGGGGCTTGCGTCACGGCCGGACTTCCCGTATATTTCTTTCTTGCGCAAAGGCACAGCCGAGCGCAGCGATGCAGTCATTGGGATGTCGTCTAATGGCAGGACAGCGGATTCTGGTTCCGTCAATGGGGGTTCGACTCCCTCCATCCCAGCCATTGCATTTGCTACATATGGCCCGTTCGTCTAGCGGTTTAGGACGCCGCCCTCTCAAGGCGGAGATCACCAGTTCGAATCTGGTACGGGCTACCA
>UREC01000040.1:0-18092 GCA_900546755.1 uncultured Collinsella sp.
TCCGCGACTTCCGCGGCATCAACGGCAACGGCTTTGACGGCCGCGGCAACTTTGCATGCGGCATCAAGGAGCAGATCATCTTCCCCGAGATCGACTTCGACTCCGTCGATCACCAGCGTGGTATGGACATCACTTTCGTGACCACCGCCAATACCGATGAGGAGGCCAAGGCCCTTCTGGACGCCTTCGGTTTCCCGTTCAAGAAATAGGTTCACCTGCCCTATGAGCGCCGTTCCTAGAAGGGGGCGGCGCTTGGGGCGAACAATACTCTATGTGAGGAGGATATAAGTGGCTAAGACATCGATGATCGTCAAGTGCAATCGCAAGCAGAAGTTCTCTACTCGTGAGTACACGCGCTGCCAGCGCTGCGGCCGTCCGCACTCTGTGTACCGCAAGTTCGGCCTGTGCCGTGTCTGCTTCCGCGAGCTTGCACTCAAGGGCGAGCTTCCCGGCGTTAAGAAGGCCAGCTGGTAAGTCACTACCAGCGTTTCAAGCATCAGTTTGGAACAGGGAAAACGCGCTAAAAAGGCTTTGCCGTTAAGGGCGGCGAAGAACCAAGAGCACGTGTTCATCAAGAACGAAGGAGAATCTGTATGAACCTTACAGACCCGATCGCAGATATGCTTACGCGCATCCGTAACGCTAACTCTGTGAACAAGGCCACGGTCTCCATGCCGAGCAGCAAGAAGCTCGTCGAGATCGCTCGTGTTCTGCACGAGGAGGGCTACATCGAGGGCTACGATGTCGAGGACACCGTTCCCCAGAAGACTCTGCACATCACGCTTAAGTATGGTCCCAAGAAGGCTAAGGTTATCAACGGCATCCGCCGCATTTCCAAGCCGGGCCTGCGTAAGTACACCGGCGTTGCCGACATGCCCCGCGTCCGCGGTGGCCTTGGTACCGCCATTATTTCCACCAGCCATGGCGTCATGACCGACCGCGATGCTCGCAAGCACAACGTCGGCGGCGAGATCATCGCTTACGTCTGGTAATTCGCTCGGTAGGTAGAAGGAAAGGAGATCACCGTGTCTCGTATCGGTAATAAGCCTGTCCAGATTCCCGCCGGAGTCGAAGTGGCAGTCAACGGCAACAACGTTGTCGTCAAGGGCCCCAAGGGCCAGCTCGAGCTCGATGTTTTTGAGAAGCTCACCATCAACGTCGAGGACAACGTCCTCACCGTTTCCCGTCCCGACGACGAGCGTGAGACCCGTGCCCGTCACGGCCTCACCCGCGCCCTCATCCACAACATGGTTGTTGGCGTTTCCGAGGGCTTCGAGAAGAAGCTCGAGCTCGCCGGCGTCGGTTACCGCGTGCAGCAGAAGGGCAAGAACCTCGAGTTCTCCCTGGGCTTCTCGCACCCCGTGATCGTCGAGGCTCCCGAGGGCATCACCTTCGAGGTTCCCGACAACACCCACGTGAACGTCAAGGGTATCAACAAGCAGCAGGTCGGTCAGATCGCCGCTGAGATTCGCGGCCATCGTCCTCCCGAGCCTTACAAGGGCAAGGGTATCCACTATGTCGGCGAGCACATCCGCCGCAAGCTGGGTAAGGCCGCCAAGTAGTCGTAACCGACTTACTCGCATAAGACCAGCACCCCGTTAGGTGCTGGCAAGATCAACCTTTTTAGGAGTTTACGTATGAACAAGCATAAGGCGAAGCTGGAAGGCCTCAAGCGTCGTCAGCGTCGTGTTCGCGGCAAGGTCTCGGGTACCGCCGAGCGTCCGCGTCTTCGCGTGACCCGTACCAACGCCAACATCTATGCCCAGATCATCGACGACAGCAAGGGCTCCAGCCTGACGCTCGTCTCTGCCTCGACCCTCGAGGCCGAGTTCAAGGGCACCCACACCTCGAACAAGGAGGCTGCGGAGAAGGTCGGTCAGCTCGTTGGCAAGCGTGCCATCGAGGCCGGCATCACCAAGGTCGCTTTCGATCGTGGTGGCCGTATCTACCATGGCCGCGTCAAGGCCCTCGCCGACGGTGCTCGTGCCGCCGGTCTCGAGTTCTAGGAGGTATGTAGCACATGGCTCGTAATCAGAAGCAGCAGCGCGAGGCCTCCGAGTTCGAGGAGCGCGTCGTTTACATCAACCGCGTGTCGAAGACCGTCAAGGGTGGTCGTCGCATGAGCCTCGTCGCTCTCGTCGTCGTTGGCGACGGCAAGGGCAACGTCGGCGTTGGCATGGGCAAGTCCGCTGAGGTGCCCCTGGCCATCTCCAAGGCGTCTCTCGATGCCAAGAAGAACATGTTCCACGTGCCGGTGACCGAGCAGGGCACCATCCCGCACGAGGTTCTCGGCCACTTTGGTGCCGGCCGCATCATCATCAAGCCCGCTGTCGAGGGTACCGGCGTTATCGCCGGCGGCGCTGTGCGTCCCCTCTTCGAGCTTGCTGGCATCAAGAACGTCCTGTCCAAGTCCCTCGGTACCGACAACGGCCTCAACATCATCAAGGCTGCCGTCGAGGGCCTCAAGGAGCTCTCCAGCCCTGAGGACGTCGCGGCTCGCCGTGGCCTGACGGTCTCCGAGATGTTCGTCGGTAAGGAGAACTAAGCATGGCTGACACCATCAAGATCAAGCAGGTCCGCAGCACCAACGGTTGCAAGCAGGACCAGGTCCGTACTGTCCGTGCCCTCGGTCTCCACAGGATCCGCGAGGTTCGCGAGATTGCTGACAACGAGTCCGTCCGCGGCATGATCTTCAAGGTCAAGCACCTTGTCGAGATTGTAGAGGAGTAGCAAATGCAGCTTCACGATCTTACTCCCGCGCCCGGTTCCACTAAGAACCGCAAGCGCGTCGGCCGTGGCAATTCTTCGGGTCACGGCACCACTTCTGGCCGCGGCCAGAAGGGCCAGGGTTCCCGCTCTGGTGGCACCAAGGGTGCCGGCTTCGAGGGTGGCCAGACTCCGCTGGCTATGCGCCTGCCCAAGCTTCCGGGCTTCCGCAACCCCCGTCGTATCGAGTACACCGCTGTTAACGTTGAGCGTCTCGAGCGTAAGTTCGAGGACGGCGCTGTGATCGACGGTGCCGCTCTTAAGGCCGCTCGCATCACCAAGAGCGAGTTCGAGCCCGTCAAGGTGCTCGGCAATGGTGAGCTCACCAAGAAGTTCACGGTCAAGGTCGACAAGGTCAGCGCTTCTGCGCAGGCCAAGATCGAGGCCGCTGGCGGAAAGGTCGAGCTGCCGTGCTAAATGGTCTTAAGAATGCTTTCCGCATCAAAGAATTGCGCGAAAAGATTCTTTTTACCATAGCTATGCTCGTCGTGTACCGCATTGGTGCGCACGTTCCTGTGCCCGGCATTCCCTTCCAGGGGATGCTGGGCCTTTTCTCGACCGATAACAATTCGGTCGCCGCAGGTGCTATGGCCCTCCTGAATCTTTTCTCTGGCGGCGCGTTGAGCTATGTGTCGGTGTTTTCGCTGGGCATCATGCCTTACATCACCAGCTCGATCATCCTCCAGATGCTCCAGGCCGTCGTGCCTTCCCTGCATGAGCTTGCCCGCGAGGGCGAGGTCGGTCAGACCAAGATTACGCAGTATTCGCGTTACCTCACCCTGGCTCTGGCAATCCTCAACTCCGTGGGTTACCTCTTCCTCTTTAAGAGCTTCGGCATCAGCTTCAATGGCGCCGGCGCTCCCGAGATCATCTTCGACCTCATGATCGTCGGTACGCTCACCGCAGGCGCTATGCTGATCATGTGGATTGGTGAGCTCATCACCCAGCGCGGTATCGGCAATGGCATGTCGCTGATCATCTTTGCGAACATCATGGCCGGCCTTCCGCAGGCTATCTTCTCCAGCACCGAGGGTAATGCCGGTGGCATCATCACCATGGTGATCATCTGCGCCATCATCCTGCTGGTTATCCCGCTGATTGTTTTCCTTGAGCGCGGCCAGCGTCGCATCCCGGTCTCCTATGCCAAGCGCGTCGTGGGCCGTCGCATGATGGGTGGCCAGACCACCTACCTGCCCATCAAGGTCAACACCGCGGGCGTCGTGCCGATCATCTTTGCCTCGGCGCTGCTGTACTTCCCGGCTCAGATTGCCGTGTTCTTCCCCGGCATCGGCTGGATTCAGGCAGTTGCCTCTGCGCTTTCGACCGGTTGGCTCAACTGGGTGCTTAACGTTGTCCTCATCGTGTTCTTCGCGTACTTCTACACCTCTATGGTGTTCAACCCCGATGACACGGCCGACAACCTTAAGAAGCAGGGTGGCTTTATTCCGGGCGTCCGTCCGGGTAGGGCTACCGCGGCCTACATCAAGAACGCGCTCAACAAGATCACGCTTCCCAGCGCTGTCTTTTTGGCGCTCATCGCCATCGTGCCTTCGATCATCTTCTCCTTCACGGGTAACCATCTGATCCAGGCATTTGGCGGCACGTCCATCCTCATCATGGTCGGCGTCGTGCTCGACACGGTCGATAAGCTCGAAGGCCAGATCAAGATGTATGATTACGATGGATTCTTTAAATAGGCTAGAGGAGGATTGCTCATGAACCTCGTATTGCTCGGAGCTCCGGGTGCCGGTAAGGGCACCGTCGCACAGGAGCTCGTCGCCGAGTTTGGCGTCGCTCACATTTCCACGGGCGACCTGCTGCGTGCTGCCGTCAAGGGTGGCACCGAGCTTGGTATTCAGGCTAAGAAGTACATGGACGCTGGCGAGCTCGTTCCCGACCAGCTCGTGATCGACCTTGTCAAGGAGCGCCTTGCTGCCGATGACGCCCAGCAGGGCTTCATCCTCGACGGCTTCCCGCGCAACACCGCCCAGGCGGTGACGCTCGATTCCGAGCTCTCCGCCATGGGTCGCGAGATCGACTGCGCCCTTCTGGTCGACGTGGCCCCCGAGGTCATCATCGATCGTCTGTCTTCGCGTCGCACTTGCCGCGCCTGCGGTTACACCGGCACCGCTGCCGATGCTACCTGCCCCAAGTGCGCCGGCGAGATGTATCAGCGCGACGACGACAAGCCCGAGACCATCAAGAACCGTCTCGACGTCTACGAGAAGTCCACGAGCCCGCTCGTCGACTACTATCGTGGCCAGGGTCTGCTCAAGTCGGTCAACGGTGACCAGGCTCGCGAGACCGTGTACGGGGATGTCAAAGAGGCTCTCGGTCTATGATCAAGATTAAGTCTGCAACGCAAATCGAGCAGATGAAGAAGGCAGGAGCGCTATCTAAGATGGCGCTCCGCCACGTTGGAGCCATGGTGCGCCCTGGTGTTTCGACCTTTGAGCTCGATCAGCTCGCGGAGCAGATTATCCGTATGCATGGCGGCACCCCGGCCTTTAAGGGTTACGGCGGGTTCCCCGGTACCATTTGCGCATCGATTAACGATGCCGTGGTCCACGGTATTCCCAACCCCGACATGATCCTGCGCGATGGCGATATCATCTCCATCGATACGGGAGCCGTTGTCGACGGTTGGGTTGGCGATAACGCTTGGACGTTTTTTGTCGGCACACCCACGCCCGAGGCCAAGGCCCTGTGCGAGGTCACGCGCGATTGCCTTAAGGCTGCCATCGAGAAGGCTGTTCCTGGTAACCATATCGGGGATGTTGGTTACGCCGTTCAGTCCCTCGCCGAGTCTCACGGTTACGGCGTGCTTCGTGACTATGTGGGCCATGGCATTGGCCGCGTGATGCACGAGGACCCCAACGTTCCTAACTATGGAAAGAAGGGGAGGGGCGTTCGCCTCCAGGCCGGCATGGTCATTGCCATCGAGCCGATGGTTACGATGGGTTCCAACCATGTGAGCACGGGCTCCGACGGTTGGATCGTCACGACCAACGACCACCTGCCCGCCGCGCACTACGAGAACACCGTCGCCATTACCAATGACGGCCCGGTGATTCTCACCACGGATGCCCAAGGTGCTTGGTGTTCCTTGCAGGGCGGTGAAATGTAGGGGTCCCGTTCAAATACGTCGGCATCTACATTTCTGTAAAGTAACAAGTTCCGCTTAGTTGTGGAGCCATTACGAAGATATTACGATACGTGCATGCGTATTGTAGAATACTCAATCGCTGTCGTTTTCTAGAGAAAGATGATTGCTTGTGAAGAAGGAAGACGCAATTGAGCTCGAGGGTACGGTAAAGGAACCGTTGCCCAATGCCATGTTTAAGGTTGAGCTCGAGAACGGTCATTCGGTTCTGTGCAACATTTCTGGCAAGATCCGAATGAATTACATCCGTATTCTCCCCGGTGACAGGGTTGTCGTGGAGCTTTCCCCGTACGACCTGACCCGCGGTCGCATCACCTATCGCTACAAATAGCGGCACGCATACACGCACTCCATTTCCGGCTGCAGGCTTAGCTCAACCTACGGTCGGATTGTGTGTGAAGACCAGCCATAGTTTTAAACGCCTGCGGCTGGGCGAGTAGATAGTAGGGAAGTAGTTTGAGCGCTACCGAAAGGAAGAACGATGAAGGTACGTCCTTCGGTCAAGAAGATGTGCGATAAGTGCAAAATCATTAGGCGCCATGGCAAGGTCCTCGTCATTTGCGAGAACCCCCGTCATAAGCAGCGTCAGGGTTAAGAGAGGAGACTACGTTGGCCCGTATTAATGGTGTCGACCTCCCGCGTGAGAAGCGCGTTGAGATCGGTCTGACCTACATTTACGGCATCGGCCGCACCACTGCGACGAAGATCTGCGTCGAGTGCAACGTTAACGTGGATACGCGCGTTAAGGACCTCACCGAGGATGAGGTTAACGCCATCCGCGATTATATCGATAAGAACCAGATCATGGTTGAGGGCGACCTCCGCCGTGAGCGCAACCAGAACGTCAAGCGCCTTATGGACATCGGCTGCAACCGCGGCCTTCGTCACCGCAAGGGCCTCCCGGTCCGCGGCCAGCGCACCCACACTAACGCTCGTACCCGCAAGGGCCCGAAGCGTCAGATCGGTGCTAAGAAGAAGAAATAAGGAGCGCTAGATAGATGGCTACTGCTAAGAAGAACGTTCGCGCTGCCCGTCTGAAGCGCGCGGACCGTAAGAACATTTCCGTGGGCCAGGCTCACATTCGTTCTACGTTCAACAACACGATCGTTTCGATCACCGATCCCCAGGGCAACGTCATTTCCTGGAAGTCGGCTGGCCAGGTGGGCTTCAAGGGCTCCCGTAAGTCCACGCCGTTCGCTGCCCAGATGGCTGCCGAGGCTGCTGCTAAGCAGGCCATGGAGCACGGTATGAAGAAGGTTTCCGTCTTCGTCAAGGGCCCGGGCTCCGGTCGTGAGACCGCCATCCGCTCCCTCCAGGCTGCTGGCCTCGAGGTCTCGAGCATCCAGGACAAGACCCCCATTCCGCACAACGGCTGCCGCCCCAAGAAGCGTCGCCGCGTGTAACTGAAAGGATCGTATCAATATGGCAATCGACAGGACTCCTGTTCTTAAGCGCTGCCGTCAGCTCGGGATCGATCCCGCTGAGCTCGGTTACAGCAGCAAGAAGGAATCTATCCGTCAGCCCAAGCGCCGTCGCAAGGAATCTGAGTACGGCATGCAGCTGCGCGAGAAGCAGAAGGTCAAGTTCATCTATGGCGTTCTGGAGAAGCAGTTCCACGGCTACTTCAACAAGGCCCGCAAGATGAACGGCGTCACCGGTGAGAACCTCATGATCATCCTTGAGTCTCGCCTCGACAACGTCGTCTTCCGTCTTGGCTTCGCCCGCACCCGCAAAGAGGCTCGTCAGTCCGTCCGTCACGGTCACTTCACCGTGAACGGCAAGCGTGTGGACATCCCGTCCTACCGCGTCAAGGCCGGCGACGTCGTCGCTGTCGGCGAGAAGTTCCGTGACCTCCTCCCCATCAAGGAGGCTCTGATTTCCTCCGAGCGCTTTGAGGTCCCTGGCTGGCTCGAGGTCGATATCGAGAAGCTGTCTGGTAACGTGCTCGCTCTGCCGACGCGTGAGCAGATCAGCGGTGATATCAACGAGCAGCTCATCGTCGAGCTCTACTCTAAGTAGTCCATCCGGGCTGCTGAGGCTGGAGGTAATACATGTCAGAATTCATTAGGCCTCAGGTTCAGGTCGAAGAGATCAACGAGACGTCTGCTCGTGTCTCCGTCGAGCCGCTCGAGCGTGGCTACGGCGATACGCTGGGTAACTCCCTTCGTCGCGTTCTTCTGTCCTCGCTCGAGGGTGCCGCCGTCGAGGCTATTCAGATCGATGGTGCGCAGCACGAGTTCATGACCATCCCTAACATGGTCGAGGATGTCACCGACATCGTCCTGAATGTCAAGGGTCTTGTCTTCAGGGCTCTCGGCACGACCGACGAGGCGACCGCCACCATCTCGGTTGACGGCCCCTGCGAGGTCACCGGTGCGGACTTCTTTATTCCGTCCGAGTTTGAGCTGGTCAACCCCGAGCAGCACATCGCTACGCTCACCGAGGGTGGCCATCTCACCATGAGCATGCGCATCGGCTATGGCCGCGGCTATGTTTCTGGCGAGGCCAACAAGCGCGACAACGATCCCATCGGTGTGATCCATGTCGACTCGCTGTACTCGCCGGTTTCCCGTTGCGCCAAGCTCGTTGAGGCTTGCCGTGTCGGTCAGCATACCGACTACGACCGCCTTGTCCTCGAGATCGAGACCAACGGCTCCATCGCCCCGCGCGACGCCGTGGTCCAGGCTGCCAATATCATCAACCAGCATATGGCCGCCTTTATGAACCTTGCCGAGACCCCCGAGGTCGAGGAGGAGGCTTCGATCTTCGCTCCCGAGGTCACCAACGACAACGCCGAGCTGGACAAGCAGATCGAGGATCTGGACCTTTCCGTCCGTTCCTACAACTGCCTTAAGCGCGCCAGCATTCACTCGGTCCGTCAGCTCGTTGAGTTCTCGGAGAACGATCTGCTCAACATCCGTAATTTCGGTGTTAAGTCGATCGAGGAAGTGAAGGACAAGCTTGAGTCCATGGGCCTGAGCCTGAAGGCTTAATGCTTCGCATATTTGAGGAGAAACTAGACCATGCGTCACAACGTTAAGAAGGGCCTTAAGCTCGGCACCGATGCGAGCCACACCAAGGCCATGAAGAAGAGCCTTGCTAAGGCCCTCTTCGAGAACGACCGCATCAAGACCACCGAGACCCGCGCTAAGGCGCTGCGTTCGGTCGTCGATCCGATCATCACTTGGGCCAAGAAGGGCGACCTGCACTCTCGTCGTCTGGCTATCGCCAAGCTCGGCGATAAGCAGCTCGTTGCCGAGGTCTTCGACAAGGCTGCTCAGGGCATGTGGCAGGACCGCAACGGCGGTTACACCCGCATCATGAAGCTCGGTAACCGTAAGGGCGACAACGCTCCCATCGTTATCATGGAGCTCGTCACCGAGCCTTGCACGCCTAAGGCCAAGAAGGCTGCTCCGGCCCCCAAGAAGGCCGCTGCTCCCAAGAAGGTCGAGGCTGTCGAGGAGACCGCTGCCGAGGAGGCTCCTGCTGAGGAGACCGCTGAGTAGACATTCCGTCTGCATAGGCTATATTCGAGGGGTACGTTCGCGTACCCCTCTTTTTTTGTCGCGATACCGTTGCTTGTTTGTTGGGAGCGCCCATGACTGCGCCGTCTGATTTCAATTCGATTTCCGAGCTTGACGCCACGCTCGTATTTCGCGTGGCCTATGATGGCTCGTCGTATAGCGGATTTGCCGAGCAGCCGGGACAGACGACGGTTGCGGGTGAGCTACGTCGAGCCATCGAGACGCTGCTTCGCCGCCCGATCGATCTGACGTGTGCGGGGCGTACCGATGCCGGCGTGCATGCCGTGGCTCAGTACATCAGCGTGCCCGTAACGGACGCTGAGCTCGCTTGTACGCGCCGTAGGTGGCTGCGGGCTATGGATGCCCTGCTGCCCAAAGATATCGCCATAAACGAGGTCTACAAGGCCCGTAAAGGCTTTTCTGCGCGTTTTGACGCGCGTTCCCGTACGTATACGTACCGTATTGCCGATCGAGATGCGCGCCCCGTGCTGTCCCGCGGTGCCGTGTGGTGGCATCGCTATCCCTTGGATGTTGAGGCTATGTCTGCTGCCTGCCCCGCCCTGCTGGGCGAGCAGGACTTTAAAAGCTTTTGCAAGGTTGCTTCGGCCGTTGGCAAGCCCACGCATCGCTGCGTGATACGTGCCGAATTTGGCCATGAGGTTGCGTTTGGCGAGGACATCCTGACGTTCACCATCGAGGGCAATGCGTTTCTGCATTCGATGGTCCGTACGATCGTGGGCACGCTTGTCGAGATTGGCATGCATCGCCGTGAACCCGAGTGGATGCGCGAGGCTATCGATGCTTGCGACCGTACCGCTGCGGGCCCCACGGCTCCTGCCTGCGGCCTTACGTTTATGGCAGTGGATTACGATCCCGCCGAGCTTGTCGTGCTCGACTAGGGGAGGGCTCGACGCGTCGTGCGTCGATACCTGCCATCTGTGGGCTGCGCGTGTGCAACATCTGTTCTTGGCGTGCAATACAACCGGTGTCTCATTGCTTTTATTGCCGGGGTGTACCATGAACCACGGTTTGATTCATTGCTGTCGAGAGGACGGATAATTTGGTTCGACGTGGCTCGCATCCGCGACTTTCGGTGATCCTTGTGGTAGAAGGTTCGCCCAGCTATGCGATGCGTGCGCTCGAGAGTATCCAGAACCAAGACCTCTACGATTTGCAGATTGTCGTTGTCTGTCGCGATGCTGCGCCCGGTGTGCGCCATTCGCTTCAAGTTGCTGCCGACAGGGACATCCATATTGATTTGATTGACGTCGAGGACGCGAAGCGCGGCGCTTGTCTTCGTGCCGGTTTTGATGCCTCGCGCGGCTCTCAAATCATCGCCATGAACGCCGATGAGTGGTTTGCTCCGCAGTCCCTTTCCAAGATGGTCGATATCGCGTGCGATACTGCGGCAGACATAGTGTTCCCCACGGTGTCGCTCGACCGCTATGATGCACATCGAGAGCGCCATTCGCGTGTCTTGGATGCTGCCTCTATTGTCATTGAAGACAAGTCTTCGATGGTGGCCGGGCTGCCTCAGTTGATTTTAGGCGGCTTGGTTGCTCAAGTCTCTGGCGTGATGTACAGCCGTCCACTGTTTGAGGCATGTCTTTTGTGCGATAAGACGTTTCGCACGGTTGGGTTTATGGCGTGCGCGCTCTCGCAGGCACAGCGCGTCTCCGGATGCGGCGACGCTTGTTTCCACGCGGCGGTGCCTAAGCTTACAGATGCCTTTGATCCCACCATGTATGCCAAGGTATCCGATGACGCCCGGGCGCTCGACGAGCTTGCGGACTCACTCTCGGAAGCAGATAGCGGTGGTCGGCTCAAGCTGGCAAGCCAAAAGTTCTACTTTGCCGGACTGGTCGCCTGCATCGAGAATTTGTGTCTGAGCCCGCATGGAGTGTCGTCAATCGAGCGTTCCGCCCGCATGCGTGATATGCTCGAGGCGCCTCGAACCCGTCAGATGGTCGCCGCGCTCAAGGATAACCATCGGGGACTCGGTCTGTTGTTTGGGCCGATCGCCAGCGCCAAGCCCGCGCGCTGCGTGATGTGTACGCATCTGGCAGCTTTTCTTAACCGGACGGGCGCAAAAACCGCCTAAACGGCTCATTACGAAACAAACTTGCATAGAATTGTTTCGAAATGCGTTCTTATACACAAAAGCCTTCAAATAGCGTTAAACTATTCAATCACTGATTGATTGTCTCCGCCATCTTTTGGAGAGAGGGTTTGTATGGCTAAAAAACGCAATGGGCGCCAGGATGCCATTAGAGATATTGTGCGCAATAAGGATGTCCGCACGCAGCGCGTGCTGGTCGATGAGCTCCGTGCTATGGGCTTTGATTGCACGCAGGCGACTGTCTCTCGCGATATTGCCGATATGGGGCTGCGTAAGCTCCCTGAGGGCATCTATGTTCTGGCAGAGGACCTGCACCTGCAGCGTATGGTTTCCGAGCTCGTAACGGGCGTTCTGCGTACCGATAATCTGGTTATGATCAAGGCTCAGCCTGGCACGGCTTCCGGCATCGCCGCCGCCGTTGATGCGGCAGAGTTGCCCGATGTGCTTGGCTCGCTTGCCGGCAACGATACGATTTTGGTTATTGCCCAGACGGCCGAGGACGGCGAGCGCCTCGAGGCGCTGATCAATAAGCTGAGCAATTCTCGCAAGTAGGTGTGCGGGCCGTGCGCTCGGCATTGCGTGCGCTGACATAGTGGCTTGTAAGGGGCATCGACGTTGGTCGGTACCCCTTTTTGTTTGCCGGTATAAAGACCGCCCACCAGGTCGCTTCAAACTAAAAGGCCCCGAGCAGTTCAATAAGCTGCTCGGGGCCTTGTTGGCTTTAGTCGCGTACTTCTTAGCCGACCGTATCGTCAGGCGTGGGCGAGGGGTCGGGAGTGGGCGTAGGCGTAGGCGTGCCGCCATCGCCGCCGGTCGAGCCACCAGTGGAGCCGCCCGTCGAGCCACCAGTGGAGCCGCCCGTCGAGCCACCGGTCGTACCGGTGCCGCCGGTGGTGTCGCCGCCCGTGGTCTCGGTGGTCGTGGTCGTCGTGGTAGTTGTTGTGGTGGTTTCCTCTTCCTCTTCGTCCTCGTCCTTGTCGTCGTTCTCCGACTTCTTGGTGTTGTTGGTGCCGTAGAACTTCCAGACGCTGTTGTTCTTGTAGGTGGGCGCCGTTCCGGTCGCAAACTCCTCGCGCTCGGTACCGGTCAGAACGGTGTTCATAAACCGCTTAAAGACAGGCAGGTTGGTGCTGTCGCCCAGCAGGTCCGTGCCGTACTTTTGGATGGGGATCTCGCCCGCGGAATAGCCGGTCCACAGGGCGCACGCCAGCTGCGGGGTATAGCCGCAGAACCAAAGGTTGGTGGTGTTGTCGGTGGTGCCCGTCTTGCCGGCATAGGGCTGGTTGACACTCAGGGCGCCGGCAGCACCCGTACCGCTGCCCTTCATGACGCCGGACAGAACATCGGTGACCGCGGCGGCCTCGCCCTCGGTAAGCACCTGTGAGGGATTGTCGGTGTGCTGGTACAGCACCGAACCGGTACGAGAATCAATCTCGGTGATGGCGATCGGCTGGCGATAGTAGCCGCCGTTGGCAAACGTCGCGTAGGCGGCGGCCATCTCGAGTGGCGAGATCGAGCCGGTGCCGAGCGTCATGACGGGAACGTCCTCGATGTTGTCCTTGGCGGGGTCGATGCCGAGCTTTTTGACGAGCGAGATGATCTTGCTGTTGCCGACGGCTTCCGCCACCTGGATGTAGCCGGTGTTGGAGGAGTATGCCGTCGCCTGCTTAAGCGTGATGTTGCCATAGCTCTGGTTGGCGTAATTTTGGACCTCAGTCGTGGTGCCCTTGGCCTTGAGCGGCGAGTTGCAGTTGAGGGTGACGTTGGGGTTCATGCCGTTTTGGATGGCAGTTGCCAGCGTAAAGGCCTTAAAGGTGGAGCCGACGGGACGCTTGGCCGTGGCATGGTTTACGTGGTTCTCGTCGGCGTTGTAGTCGTAGCCGCCCACCATGCACTTGATGTAGCCGGTCTTGGGGTCGACGACGACCATGCCCATGTCCAGGCCGTCAAGCGAGAGCGTGTCGAGCTGCTCGCGGACGGCATTCTCTGCCACCTGCTGCATCGTGGGGTCGATGGTGGTCTTGACGGTCAGGCCGCCCTTAAAGAGCACGTCGGTCGAGAACTCCTGCTCCAGCAGCTGCTTGACGTAGGAGACAAAGTAGGGCTGCGAGTAAACGTCGACGCCGCTGCCCGAGATTTCGGTCACGTTGAGGGTGATGGGCTCGGCCTGTGCGGCATCGTGCTCCTCCTGGGTGATGTGGCCCAGACGCAGCATGTTGTCGAGAACCTTGTTGCGGCGAGACAGTGCCAGATCGGGATTGACCGTGGGGTCGTACTGCGAAGGCGAGTTGGGAAGGCCGATGAGTAGCGCGGCCTCGCTCAGGGTGAGGTCGGCGGCGCTCTTGGACAGATAGGTCTCGGCTGCGGCCTCGATGCCGTAGGCGCCGTGGCCGTAATAGATGGTGTTGAGGTACATCATGAGGATCTCGTCTTTGGAGTACATGTCCTCCATCTTGATGGCGATGTAGGCCTCGCGCACCTTACGCTCAATGGTCGAGTCGAATTGCTCCTCCTGCAGGATGGTGTTGCGCACAAGCTGCTGGGTGATCGTCGAGGCGCCTTCGTGCCCGCCGCCGAGGGTTGCCACCGCAGCACGCGCGATACCCCACAGGTCGATACCGCCGTGCTCGTAGAAGCGCTCGTCCTCGACGTCAACGGTGCCCTGCAGCACGTAGGGGGAGACCTCGTCCTTGGTGATAGACTTGCGGTTTTGCGTGTAGAAGCTCGCGATCTTGTTGCCGTTGCAGTCGACGATCTCGGTGGGCTCGCTCACCAGATACGCGTTGGCGTCGGTGTAGTCGGGCAGATCGGACAGCCAGCGGTTGACGTTGCCGACCATGCCGATGCCAAATGCCACGCCCGCAATCAGCAGAAAGCCCAAAAACGAGAGCAGGATTATGGGCAGAGCATGCGTCTTTGAACGGCTGCGTCCCTGTCGTTGGCGAGGACCCATATATTGACCTCCAGGTATGTCGTGCCGGACGGTGGATGTGCCGTCGGGGCAGGATGGACATAAGTTATTACACGATAAACCAAACGGGGCGCGCGAGGCCTCGTGTATGCTGGAAGACGGCATTTTTCAGAGTGAATGCATACCTTGGTAAGGAGTTTGTCGATGGCGATTCGGACGATGGGGCCGAGCGGACAATACGAGACTGGATTGGATGCTGCCGGTGCGGCGCTGCCCGAGCTGCTGGCGCCGGCGGGCGGACTCGACCAGATGCTTGCGGCCATCGCCGCGGGTGCCGATGCCATCTATGCGGGGTTGGGCGGCTTTAACGCCCGTGTGAGCGCCCATGGCTTTACGGATGACGAGTTTGCGCGCGGCTGCGCCGTGGCGCATGCCCATGGCGTGCGTGTGTACGTAACGCTCAACGTGTTCGTGTTTGACGATGAGTTGTCCGACGCGGTGGCGTTGGGAGCTCATGCACTGGAGTTGGGCGCCGATGCTCTGATTGTCGCCGATGCCGGGTTGGCCTGCGCGCTGCGCGCGGCGATTCCCGGGGTCGAGATTCACCTGTCCACGCAGGCGGGCGCTCATAGCGAGGGTGCCGTGCGGCTTGCCGCCGATGAGCTTGGGGTCGAGCGCGTGACGACGGCACGCGAGCTGACGGTCGACGAGATTGCGGCGCTATGTGCCACGGGCGTGCCCATCGAGGTATTCTGCCACGGTGCGATTTGCATCGGCTATTCGGGGGCGTGCGAGTTCTCGGCCCTGCGGCGTGGGCGCTCGGCGATGCGCGGCGACTGCACGCAGCCGTGCCGTTTGGCGTACGACCTGGTGGACGAGGCTGGACAGAGCGTTGTCGCCGTCGAGGGAGATCGCCTGCTGTGCCCGCGTGACTATCTGGGTATTGCGCATCTGCCCGAGCTTGTAGATGCCGGCGTGGCGTCGCTCAAGATCGAGGGGCGCATGAAGAACCCTGATTACGTATTCAACGTGGTGCGGGTGTGGCGCCGGGCACTCGATATGCTGTGCGACGGCGCGTGGGACCCCGGTGCCGTGGAAGAGCTCGAGCGCGAGCTGGGAAGGTCGTTTAACCGTGGGTTTACCGATGCGTACCTGCGAGGACGTTCGGGTGCCGAGCTTATGAGCTTTGAGCGTGCGATCAACCAAGGTGTGCGCGTGGGACGCCTGGTGGCCGTTGGCCACGAAGAGGTAACCGTTGAGCTCGATGCCGCCGTGGCGGCGGGTGACACGCTCGAGATTCGGTTCTATCCGGGTGCCGACGCGCGTCCCGATGTGCCCAAGCGCTGGCCGCAGGTGCCCTGTCCGGTGGATGCCGCGGCGGGGGAGCGCGTCGTCGTGCATTGCAAGCGTAAGGTTGACACGGGCTGCGAGGTGTACCTGATTCGCAGCGCCGGCGTGTTGGATCAGACGGCGGCGGTGTTGGAGCGCATGCGGGCCGAGGCGGATGCGATTGCGCCCGTTGCGCGTGCCGTTGAGGTGCTGCCCTTTGAGGGCGTTACGGTGGATGGCGGTGCGTCGACGGAGTTGGTGGAGTGCGCGGTTCCCGCTCGCATGGTTTTTGCTTGGCAGCTGATGGATGCCGACCCGCGCGGAGAACTCGATTTGTCCGACGCTGTTGTGGTGCTTGACGAGGTGTGCCGCACGTGTGACGCTGACTGGACCCGCTCACTGATGCAGCGTGCCGGGCGCGTTGTCTGCCGCAACCTGGGACAGGTGGTGATCGCTCGCGAGCTGGGCGTGACGTTTGACGTGGCGGCGCCGGTGTTCTGCGCGAATCGGGCCACGCTTACCTGGCTGCGCGGATTCGGTGCGGGGCGGGTGTACTTGCCGGCCGAGTTGCTCGGCAATGATGCCGAGCGTGTTGCCGAGCTTGCCGCTTGTCCCGGTGTCTTGGGGCCTGTCGATGCCGACCGTCCCGAGCTCATGGTGTGCGAGCACTGCTTGCTGACTGCCGAGGGCGCCTGCGCCACGGATGCAACGGGGCAGATCCGTTGCCGTGACTGCTCGCGCCGTCAGCAAACACGATATTTGGTCGAGCGCGACGGCATGCGCCTGCCGGTCGCCGTTGATGCGTGCGGCAGGACGAGGATTTTCCTGTCGTAGGTGTTCGGCCGCGCCGTTTTGGTTATCATAAGAGAGTTTATGAACTTCCAGCACCGCCGTATCCGGTGAGGGTGCTATGGCAAAAGGAGGATACCCAATGCTGTCTGTTGACGAGCAAATGCGTATCATCACCTCGGGCGCCGCGAAGATCGTCCCCGAGGCCGACCTTCGCAAGAAGCTTGAGAAGGGCGAGCCCCTCAACATCAAGCTCGGCGTCGATCCCACTAGCCCCGATCTGCACCTGGGCCATGCCGTGCCCCTGCGCAAGATGCGTCAGTTCCAGGACCTGGGCCACAACGTCACCCTCATCATCGGCAACGGCACCGCGCTGATCGGCGACCCCTCGGGCAAGAACTCCACGCGTCCGCAGCTTTCGCAGGAGCAGATCGAGGCCAACGCCGAGACCTACGTGAGCCAGGCCATGAAGATTCTGGACCCCGAGAAGACCACCATCGTGCACAACGGCGACTGGATCCTTTCGATGGACCTGGCCGGCCTGCTGCAGGTGTGCTCCAAGTTCACCGTCGCTCGCATCCTTGAGCGCGACGACTTTACCAAGCGCTACCAGTCCCAGACGCCGATCGCCCTGCACGAGTTTCTGTACCCCGTGATGCAGGCCTTCGACTCCGTTCAGATCAAGGCCGACGTCGAGATGGGCGGCACCGACCAGCTCTTCAACCTGCTCGCCGGCCGCGAGCTCATGGAGAAGATGGGCATGGAGCCGCAGATCGCGCTTACCATGCCGCTGCTCGAGGGCACCGATGGCGTGCGCAAGATGTCCAAGTCCTACGGTAACTACATCGGCCTGACCGATGCTCCCAAGGATATGTTCGGCAAGACCATGTCCATTCCCGACGAGATGATCGGCAAGTACTATCGTCTGGCCAGCTCGCTCGCCCCGGCCGAGGTCGACAAGATCGACGCCGCCTTGGCCGATGGTTCTGCCGACCCCTACGAGCTCAAGCGCGCATTGGGCCGCGACCTGTGCGACACCTACCACGGCGCCGGCGCCGGCGACGAGGCACAGGCCGAGTTCGACCGTGTGTTCAAGGAGGGCCAGCTTGCCGACTTCCCCGAGAAGCACGTTGAACTGACCGTCAACGACGAGGGCCAGATTTACCTCGCCGGCCTGCTCAAGGACCTGGGCCTTTCGGCCAGCGCCGGTCAGGCCCGCCGCGACATCGACGGCGGCGGCGTCAAGATCAACGGCAAGGCTGTGGCTCCCAAGAGCTACAACATCGATCCGAGCGCCCTCAAGCTGGGTGACACCCTCTCCGTGGGCAAGCGCAAGGGCTTTAAGTTGGTCTAACGAGCGAGTTGACCTCACAAGTGCAATAAGGCCGCAGTCGGGATTTCCGGCCGCGGCCTTTTAGTTACGCGGTTTTACGAAACCGCGTAACGGCTCGACGCTGCAAACCCGCCAGAGCGGCAATCTGCCTTTCAACT
>UREC01000041.1:0-17815 GCA_900546755.1 uncultured Collinsella sp.
GGAGTCGACTCACCCTTGCCGTCTGCTCGCTTCTCATAGGGCAGCCCATCGGAACTGGACGGGCGTCCAATTGCGTGTAATCGCGTCCCAACGCCTTGCTCAAATTCATATAAAATGCGTCCGGAACAAGCGTTGTAAAATCTAGTGATATGAGCATCCCGATTGCTTCCGTGCTTCGATGCTCTCGTCTTTAGCACCCTCCGTTCAGTGGAGGACTGACGGTAGGTGACGTAAAATAAGAAAAGGGGGCAAGCGAAAATGAAGGCAACCGAGGCAAATCTGCTCGACCTTATGGGCGTGGCGAAGATGCAGTTCGTCATTCCCGTGTACCAGCGAGTTTATTCGTGGAGCGTAAAAGAGTGCGAAGTGCTTTGGGACGACGTCATGCGAGCGGGTCGTGATGACATGCCGCATTTCGTGGGGTCGATGCTTTATATACCTGAGTCCGAGAGCTCGGCCACAAGCATCTCGCGCGTGCTCCTGATCGATGGACAACAGCGCATGACGACGTTCTCATTGATGATTGCCGCCTTAGCTGACTATTTGGAGAGCAATCCGGACAAGGCTGGTTTCCTTGGGGATCTCAAGATCTCGGCTCTGCGAAAGAATTACCTCTTTAACGATGACGACTACAACGGCCTGGCGCGTTACAAGCTGGTGCTTTCGCAGGACGATAAAGAGACGCTGTTCTCAATCGTGTCTGGATTTCCCATGCCAGATGAAAAGTCGGATCGCATTGTCGAGAACCATGCGTTCTTCCGCGAAAAGATGCGGGGTGCCTCATTTGATCCGGCAAGGCTTTGGGCGGGTCTCAACCGTGTGCAGGTCATCGACACTAAACTCACGGCAGGTGTAGACAATGCCCAGCTCATATTTGAGTCTATGAACTCCAAGGGCAAGCCCCTCATGCCCATCGATCTCATACGCAACTATGTTCTTATGTCGCTTCCTAACGACGAACAGACCAAGCTCTACGAGGGCTACTGGCATCCCATTGAGCGTCTGTTTGGAAAAGGGGGCGAGAGCGAGTTTAACGCCTTCATTTGGTACTGGCTGTGGCTCAAGGTTCCCAATAGGCAGCCAAAGGAGAATGAGGCTTATTACGAGTTCAAACGGTATTTTACCGATGACTACGACGGAGACACCGAGAGTCTGCTCAAGGAGTTGCGCGAGTATGCGCAAAGGTATGCCGGCCTGTTCCGAGACAAAGAAAAGGACGCTGACCTACGTCGGGTGTTCAGCAGAATCGCAAGCCTTGATGTGAGACAGATCAGGCCTCTTTTGATGCTGCTCTACTCGGTTTACGAGAGAAATAGGCTAGACCGCAACGCGTTCCTTCGCATCTGCGAGACCATCGAGTCGTTTCTGTTTAGACGCGCGGTTTGCGGCAGGCTTACCACGGGCTTAAACAACTTTTTTGCAGGCATGTATCGCAACCTGGAGCTTCAAGCCGATATAGAGGAGTACGTTACGGCGATGCTCCTTATCCACAGCAGCGGTATGACTGCGTACTTCCCGACAGACGAGCATTTTGTCGAGGAGTTTAAGACGCGCGACTGTTACAACCGCTTCTCCAAAAAGCGCTATTACCTGGAGCGCATGGAGAACTGGCACCGCCCGAAGGAGCCCATCTCGGCTGACGATTACCAGATCGAGCACGTCATGCCCCAGACGATCGATGATGAGCACGGCTGGAAGGAATCGCTTGGCGAGAACTGGGAAGACATCCACGACAGGCTGTGCAACAACTTGGGAAATCTAACGTTGACGGGCTACAACCAGGAGTACTCAAACCGGTCATTCTCAGACAAGCTCAATCTTTCGAACGTGGGATTTATGTGCAGCCCACTCTACCTAAACAAGTCGATCGCCTCGCATGAAAAATGGGGCGAGGAGGAGATTAGGCAGCGCGCGGACGAGCTGGCGAAAGAGGCGTGTGAGATATGGAAGTATCCCGACCTTCCGGCAGACGTCGTTGACAAGTACCGTCCTTCTCGCGGGGAGTCTGACGAGGCACCTATCTGGACTCTGCAGGAGAATCACCCCACTTTTGCCGAAGGCGGACTCAACCAGAAGCTTTTCGATGAGGTGCGGGAGTCCGTTCTGAGTGGTAACCCTTCGTGGAAGTCCTATATAGCCAAGTACTATGTAGGCTTCAGGTCGGGCAAGCGAAAACTGCATGCCGTGTTAGAAGGCAGGACCAGCAATGGTGGCTGGATTGCCGTTGGCCTGGCAAAGAGCGTGGACGACCTCATGGATCCAGAGGACCTGTGTCAGGACAAGCGCTCGCAGGGCGGATTTGGCCCGGGTCTACCGACCTATGTCGCACTTCGGAATACTGGCGACATTCCCGCGGTGCTCGATCTTATAAAGCAGTGCTAGATGAAGGTCGGGGATTAGGCCCCCGGCCTTCATCGCCTCAGATTTGTTGGTGGATCTTCGCCGTAAAGCGCACCTAGTGGGAGAGGGTGCTCTTGGCCGGTTGGCGTCGGAATCGCGGGCAATTAATCGGCCTAAATCCGGAAAAGTGCAAATTTAGGCCGTTTAAAAGTAAGGAAAAGTGTCGAAATAGTCATCTAAAAACTTCGGAAAAGTGTCAAATAGACCATAATCCAATTGCGGAAAAGTGTATCCTAGTGCTAAAACAGCACGTAATAAGGGGTGCGCATATGCTACAGAGAAAAGCGAAAGCACAGTTTGAATCTTGGCTTGCCTTGTCGCCTAACAAGGCTCTTTTGGTCAAGGGCGCCCGACAGGTAGGAAAGTCATATTTGGTCAACGTCTTTGCAAACGAATCGTTCGAAAATGTCGTAACGTTCGACCTTATCGCCGACGCGTCCGTACGCGATTCGTTTTTGGCGGCGAAAAGTGCGGACGACCTGCTTATGCGCATGTCTATCGCTGCGACGCAGCCGATGGTTGCGAACAAGACCGTCGTGGTTATCGACGAGGTACAGCGATGCCCCAACGTGGTGACGTTTATCAAATACCTGGTCCAGCGTGGCGACTTTCGATACATCCTTACCGGATCGCTCCTTGGCGTTGAGCTCGAGGGCATCGATTCCCTGCCGGTGGGGTATGTCGAGCAGGTCCAGATGTACCCGCTCGACTTTGAGGAGTTTTGCTGGGCAAATGGCGTTGGTGCCAGCGTGTTTGACATGCTCAGGGGCTGTCTAAAGGATGAGGGGGAGCTTCCCGGCTACCTGTATGACCGCTTGCTCGATCTGTTCCATCAGTATGTGGTGGTGGGAGGCATGCCTGACGCGGTCAATTCCTTCTTGGCGACGCGCAATGTCAACGAGGTTCGAAACATCCATCGTGATCTTCATGCCCTGTATCGCGATGACATCGCAAAGTACGCTCCGCCCGAGCTACGCTTGGTTATTCGCGATATCTATGATTTGATTCCCAGCGAGGCCGGCTCCAAAAACAAGCGATTCAAACTGTCATCGATTAACGGTGTCAAACGTTTTTCGCAGGTGACAGATCATTTTCTCTGGTTATCGGAGGCGGGTGTCGCGCTTCCCGTATATAACGTAACGGCGCCCGTGGCACCCCTTTTATTGGGGGAGCAGCGAAATCTGTTCAAGCTGTTTTACTTGGATACCGGAATGCTCATGTCGTCGTATTCCAAAAGGGTCGCCCAAGGCGTTTTTGATGGGGAGGCGGAGGGCCCCTTTGGCATGAATATGGGGGCGGCGTTTGAGGGCTTCGTTGCCCAAGAGCTCAAAGCTCATGGATTTAGATTGCGCTACTTTACGTCCAAAAAGGTTGGTGAGCTCGATTTTGTGGAAGAGACGTTCGATGGGGAAGTGCTCGCCATCGAGGTCAAATCGGGCAAGAGCTTTAAGTCCCACGCGGCGCTCGATAACGCACTGGCAACGAAGGGCTACGTAATCGAGCGCGCCTTGGTACTTGCGGAATGTAATCTTCACCGCGATGGTGACGTGCTGTATCTGCCCATCTTTATGGCAGGGCTTTTGGAGCCGTAACGTGCCGCTGGCTCTTCCGGCCCTCACTTAACCCTCGCTACTCGTCGTCTCCGTCGTTGGGGTCGCCCTTGAGGGTGTTGATGTCCAGGTACTCGTCATCGTTCTCTTTTTGCTGGGTCTCCGACTCCGCTTGGGTGGGGCCGGAGAACAGCCGGAATCCCTCAAACGCAATGACGCCGAGCAGGGCAATGACAATGGCGATAAAGGCAACCTTGACTGCTTGCGGAAATTCCGAGAAACGCAGCGCCTTTTCCTCGGCGTAATAATCGGCGAAGCGCTCTTCGCCCGTGCTTTTGGTATACGCCGGCGCGGACGCGGCCTCCGGGTCATATTCCGGTGCAGGCGTGGCAGCGTACGGATCGTTGAGATAATCGCTCGATGCGGTGCCATAATCCTCGGTCTCGATGCGACTGGTGCCAGCATAGCCATCGGAATAATCGGAATATGCCGCACCGCCCTCATAGTCCGCGGCGCTCGTGTTGGCGGCAAAAAGCGGGTTAACTGGAACGTCGAGCGCCGGCATGCCGGTAGAGGTCTCATCCAGATCGGCTGCAGCCCACGAATCGTAGGCAACCTGACGGGCAACGGGCTCATCGAGCCTTGCGACCGGAGGCTTGCGTGCCGCAGGAACAGGCAACTGCTGGGCGCTGTACATAACAGTGCTGTCGGCCGATTTGCCCTGCGTCGCTGCAGCGAGAAATGCCGCCGTCTCGGACGGGTCGCTTGCGGGGCGGGGAGCGGGCGTGGGCGCCGAAGTGGGTGCGGGCGTAGGCGCGGGCGTCGAAACGGGCGACTGCGCAGGAGTCGGCGCAGATGCGGGCTTAGGCGCAAGTGCGGGATTGGGGTTTGACGGGCGAGCCCCGCCGCCCTTGAGTTCGTCGGCGGTCCACGGGCGATCATCCATCACGTCGTCAAGGCTCAGCGAAAACAGGTCGTCTTCACCCTCATCGAACATGCGGTGCACATGTCCACCAATTGACGGAATTAATCCGCGACCGGTGCATGATGCCTTGCTCAACGCCATTCTGTTCCACCCTTTCGAAATACTAATGACATCGATTATATGGAACTTCCCAAGCGGCTCGGTCTTGGATTCGAGCTTTCCAGAACTCGCGCCCAAAAGGGGAGGGGCAATCCAGGCGAGTACCTATTTGTCGCCGGCCGCCGCCTTGGCCTCATTGAGGTAGCTATAGAAGCTGTACTTTGAGATGCCAAAGAACTCGCAGGCGCGCTCGCTCGACTTGGAAATGAGAAAGGCTCCGCGACGGTCGAGGTAGCCAATGGCACGAATGCGCTCGTCTTTGGTCATGAGTGCCGCGGGCTTGCCCACAAACTGCTCGCACTCGTGCAGCAGGTCCTCGAGCAGGTCGCCGATGTTTTTGGTAATGGGCTCGGGCTCGGTATAGCCCGTGCCGCCGGTGCCGGTAAAGGCGTCGAGTGAACGCTCAAAAGCCTTCATAAGCGTAATGTCAAAGTTGATGCCCAAAATGCCGACGGGCTTGCCCTCGTCGTTGCGGATAAAAATGGTCGAGGACTTGAGCAGCTTGCCATCGGTGGTTTTGGTGAGGTATGGTTCGCGGTCGTGCACGTCGGTGGTGCCCTCGTGCATGGACTCAAACACAATATGACTGGGGCCGTCACCCAGTTTGCGCCCGCTGACGTGGCCGTTTTCGATCCCTACGATGGAGTGGTCCACGTCCTTGGTCTCCAGATCGTGGACGACGACTTCGCAGTTGGGGCCAAATTGGAGCGCCAGACCGTGTGCGAGGCGCTTGTAGAACTCAATCTGTGCGGGGGTCATGGGTGCCTTCCTAAAAATTAGTTTGGGCTCACTTTGCCATAAACCACACTTGACCGCAAACAAATCCATCAACAAGGCAATTCATGACCGTTCGGCGCCGAAAAAGTACCGATTACGGCAACAAACAATTCGTTAGGTATGCCAATCAAAAAGTGTGATAGAACATTACTAACAAACTTTTTGTTTGGCATCCACATAAAAGTTCAGCCGTGTGAATGGGATCGGGCTGAAACGCGTATGCGGGGGCCGGCAAGAGAGGACTTAAGGAGTTCACCGTATGGCCGATAAGATCCAGTGGGCGAGCAACACGATGCCCAAGAGCGATGACAAGCACTTGGGAATCATGAGTCTCGACCACGTGAAGAAGGCCCGTGCCTTCCACCAGTCGTTCCCCCAGTACACCGTCACTCCGCTTGCCCGCCTGGACGGCCAGGCCGCGCGCCTGGGCCTGTCCAACCTGTGCGTCAAGGACGAGAGCTATCGCTTTGGCCTCAACGCCTTTAAGGTTCTGGGCGGCTCGTTTGCCATGGCCAACTACATTGCCGACGAGACCGGCAAGGACGTTGCCGAGTGCACCTTCGATTACTTGACCTCCGATCAGCTTGCCAAGGACTTTGGCCAGGCCACCTTCTTTACCGCCACCGATGGCAACCATGGCCGCGGCGTGGCATGGGCTGCCAACAAGCTGGGCCAGAAGGCCGTCGTGCACATGCCCAAGGGTTCCACCAAGCCCCGCTTCGATAACATCGCCGCCGAGGGCGCCACGGTGACCATCGAAGAGGTCAACTACGACGAGTGCGTGCGCATGGCCGCCGCCGAGGCCGACGCCTGCGAGCGCGGCGTTATCGTTCAGGACACCGCCTGGGAGGGCTACGAGAAGATCCCGTCTTGGATCATGGAGGGCTACGGCACCATGGCTTCCGAGGCTGCAGAGCAGCTGCGCGAGATGGCCATCAATCGCCCGACGCATGTGTTTGTCCAGGCTGGCGTGGGTTCGCTCGCCGGCGCCGTGGTGGGCTACTTCACCAACCTGTATCCCGATAACCCGCCCACCTTCGTCGTGGTCGAGTGCGCGCCTGCCGCCTGCCTGTACAAGGGCGCTGCCGCCGGCGACGGCGATCCGCGCATCGTGGACGGCGACATGCCCTCCATCATGGCCGGCCTGTGCTGCGGCGAGCCCAACATCCTGGGTTGGGATATCCTGCGCAACCACACCACCGCCTTCGTGTCCTGCCCCGACTGGGTCACCGCTCGCGGCATGCGCACCCTGGGCGCTCCCGAGAAGGGCGACCCGCGCGTTATCTCCGGCGAGTCCGGCGCCGTGACCACCGGTCTGGTCGAGACCCTTATGCTCGATCCCGAGTACGCCGAGCTCAAGGAGCTCATCGGCCTGGACAAGACGAGCTCCGTGCTCTGCTTCTCCACCGAGGGCGACACCGATCCGGATCAGTACCGTCGCATCGTCTGGGAGGGCGAGTACCCGACTTGCTAGCAGACTGACCTGTCCGGAGGCAGCCGGAGGACTTTACTCCCTGCTCGGACAGTCCTGCTCGCACGGAGAGCACATTAAGTGCTCTCCGGCTCGTGCGGAACTCGCGACGGAGCAAAGTCCTCCGTCCGCCTCCTATGGTTACTTGCTTGTGGGGTGCTCAACCTCACGCCGCTTGGCACAAGTGATCTATCTGAAATATCTACCTGTAGGTAAACCCTTGTAGAAAGGTTGACTGTTATGACTAAAGAACTCGATTTTGATGCCATTAAGGCTGCGGCTGAGTCTCATCGTGCTGATATGACTCGCTTCCTGCGCGCTATGATCTCTCACCCCTCTGAGTCCTGCGAGGAGGGTGAGGTTGTTGCCTGCATCAAGGCCGAGATGGAGAGCCTTGGCTATGACGAGGTCAAGGTCGACGGCCTGGGCAACGTCATGGGCTTTATGGGAGAGGGCGACAAGATCATCGCCATCGACTCCCACATCGACACCGTCGGCATCGGCAACATCGAGAACTGGGATGCCGATCCCTACGAGGGCTACGAGACCGACGAGATCATCTATGGTCGCGGCGGCTCTGACCAGGAGGGCGGCATGGCTTCCGCTACCTACGCTGCCAAGATGATGAAGGACATGGGCCTCATCCCCGAGGGCTACAAGATCATGGTCGTCGGCACCGTCCAGGAAGAGGACTGCGACGGTATGTGCTGGCAGTACATCTACAACAAGGACGGCATTAAGCCCGAGTTCGTCATTTCCACCGAGCCCACCGACGGCGGCATCTATCGCGGTCACCGCGGCCGCATGGAGATCCGCGTTGACGTTCACGGTACCTCCTGCCACGGCTCCGCTCCCGACCGCGGCGACAACGCCATCTACAAGATGGCCGACATCATCGCCGACGTCCGCGCCCTCAACAACAACGGCTGCGACGAGTCGACCGACATCAAGGGCCTCGTCAAGATGCTCGACCCCAAGTACAATCCCGAGCACTTTGAGGACGCCCGCTTCCTGGGCCGCGGCACCTGCACCGTCAGCCAGATTTTCTACACCAGCCCCAGCCGTTGCGCCGTGGCTGATTCCTGCGCCATCTCCATCGACCGTCGCATGACCACCGGTGAGACCTGGGAGTCCTGCCTGGACGAGATCCGCAACCTGCCGGCTGCCAAGAAGTACGGCGACGACGTGAAGGTCTCCATGTACATGTACGACCGTCCGTCCTGGACCGGCGAGGTCTACGAGACCGAGGCTTACTTCCCCACGTGGATCAACAAGGAGACCGCTCCGCACGTCAAGGCCCTCGTCGACGCCCACAAGGCCATGTTCGGTGACGAGCGCATCGGCTGCGAGCCCAGCATGGACAAGCGCACCGGTCGCCCGCTGTGCGACAAGTGGACCTTCTCCACGAACTGCGTTTCCATCCAGGGCCGCTACGGCATCCCCTGCGTGGGCTTTGGCCCGGGTGCCGAGTCTCAGGCTCACGCTCCCAACGAGGTCACCTACAAGGACGACCTGGTCACCGCTGCCGCCATGTACGTGGCTGCCCTGAACCTCTACGATCCGAGCAAGGCCGATGGCGACGCCACCGTGTTCCGCGCCGGTCTGACCAACAACAAGATCGATTAGTCCCATTCCACGATCTTGTTGAGCCGGGGGCCGCTCGTGTCCCCGGCACCCCTGTTGACTTTGGGCCCGCAGTCGTTATCTCCCATGCTTCCTCAACGGTGGCGGGTCCTCGTCATAGTGCTCTGCATGTTCTAGCCACACGCGCATGTCGGAGCACGTCTACTCATTGCGATCGTTTCATCTTTTGAAAGGACATTTCCATGGACGCCAAGTTTACCGAGCTCGTCGAGCAGCTGAACGGCCTCGATTTTAAGGGTATGTACGGCAGCGACTTCCTGCACACCTGGGACAAGACCACCGATGAGCTTAAGGCTCTCTACATCGTCGCCGATGCCCTGCGCGAGCTGCGCGAGAACAACGTCTCGTCCAAGATCTTCGACTCGGGTCTGGCCGTCTCCCTGTTCCGTGACAACTCCACTCGTACGCGCTTCTCCTTCTCTAAGGCCGCCAACCTGCTCGGTCTTGAGCTGCAGGACCTGGACGAGAAGAAGTCCCAGATCGCTCACGGCGAGACCGTCCGCGAGACCGCTACCATGATCTCCTTCATGGCCGACGTCATCGGCATCCGCGACGACATGTACATCGGCAAGGGCGACGCCTACATGGCCGAGGTCTCCGAGTCCGTGCAGCAGGCTTACGAGGATGGCGTTCTGGATCACCGTCCCACGCTCATCTCCCTGCAGTCCGACTCCGATCACCCCACGCAGTCCTCTGCCGACATGCTCTACCTCATCAACGAGTTTGGCGGCCTCGAGAACCTCAAGGGCAAGAAGGTCGCCGTTACCTGGGCCTATTCGCCCTCTTACGGCAAGCCGCTGTCCTGCCCGCAGTCGCTGATCAGCCTGCTGCCCCGTTTTGGCATGGACGTCACCCTGGCTCACCCCGAGGGCTATGACCTCATGCCCGAGGTCGTCGAGCGCGCCAAGGGCTATGCCGCCGAGTCCGGCACCACCTTTAAGCAGGTCAACACCATGGCCGAGGCCTTCGAGGGCGCCGACATCGTGATCCCCAAGAGCTGGGCTCCGTTTGCCGCCATGGAGAAGCGCACCAACCTGTACGCCGAGGGCGACGACGCCGGCATCGCAGCGCTCGAGAAGGAGCTGCTCGCCCAGAACGCTACCCATCAGGACTGGTGCTCCACGACCGAGCTCATGGAGAAGACCGCCAACGGCCAGGACACCATCTTTATGCACCCGCTGCCCGCCGACATCTCCGGTGTCTCCTGCGAGCACGGCGAGGTCAACGCCGACGTCTTCGACATGCACCGTGTGGGCATGTACAAGGAGGCCAGCTACAAGCCGTACGCTATCGCAGCCATGATGTTCCTGCAGAAGGTTGCCGATCCCGCCACCGCCCTCAAGGCCCTCGACGAGCGCAACACCGCCCGTTGGTTCCAGGCCTAAAGCTGGGCTGAGGTAAGCCATGTAAAGGGGGCGCTCTGCCAACCGGCGGGGTGCCCCCTTTTTTGCATCGTGGGCGTGCGGGATAAGCGCTTTCGATGTAGATGCCCCGCGACGCAAGTTATGGGTACGATGGTTTCAGGGGAGGTATCGCCATGAAACTTGGTTGCGTCATTATGGCTTCGGGCGAGGGTAAGCGGTTTGGCTCTAACAAGATGCTTGCCGATATCTATGGCGAGCCGCTGATTGCCCGGACCATCGATTCGGTTCCCCGGGGCTTTGACGTCGTGGTTTCGACGCGTTGGCCCGAGGTCGCCCAGATTTGCGAGGACAAGCATTGCCCGTGTGTGCTGCACGATGGCGAGCTGCGCAGCGAAAGCGTCCGTGCGGGGCTTTCGTGGGGGGCGAGCCGCGGCTGGAAGGGTTGCCTCTTTTTGCCGGGCGACCAGCCGCTTGTGAGTTCGGATTCTTTTGAGGCCATGGCTCGCGCGTTTGACGAGCGTGGCCGTAAGCGTCCGGTGCGTCTTGCGTGCAACGGTGAGCCTTCGAGCCCGGTGCTCTTTCCGGCGGAACTGTTCGATGCACTTATGTGTCTTGAGGGTAAGGACGGCGGCGGTTCGATTCTCAAGGACCGTACCGACGTGGTGCTGGTCGAGGCGCGTGCCTACGAGCTGTGGGACGTCGATACCGTCAAGGGACAGCGACGCATAACGGAGCATATCGCCGCCTGCTCGTATTTTGATCGCGTGGCCGACTGCATCAATCAATAAGGAGCAATTATGATCATCATCAAAAACGGCGCGCTCGTGACGCCCCAGGGGCTTCGTCGCGCCGATCTTGCCATGGATGGCGACAAGATTGTGCGAATCGCCGAGGCAATCGAGCCAGGCGCGGACGATACCGTTGAGGATGCCGCCGGCTGTTGGGTGTTTCCCGGCTTTATCGACGGCCACACGCACATGCAGTGCTGGACCGGTATGGACTGGACGGCCGATAGCTTTGAGACGGGCACGCGCGCGGCGGCGTGCGGTGGCACCACCACGATCGTGGACTACGCCACGGCCGATCGCGGCGTGACCATGCCCGATGCCTTGGCCGAGTGGCATCGCCGCGCCGACGGAACCTGCACGGCCAACTACGCCTTTCATATGGCACTCGCCGAGTGGAACGAGCGCAACCGCGCCGATCTTTCGGCCATGCGCGAGGCGGGCGTATCGTCATTCAAGACCTACTTTGCCTACGATCATCTGCGCCTGGACGATGCCGAGACGCTCGAGGTGCTCGAGGAGCTCAAGCGTATTGGCGGCATACTGTGCGTGCATTGCGAGAACGGTACGCTGGTGAATGAGCTGCAGAAGCGCGTGTTTGAGCAGGGTATCCACGGGCCCGAGGGCCATGCGCTCAGCCGTCCGGATGTGTGCGAGGCCGAGGCCGTGAGCCGCCTGCTGTATCTGGCGCACTTGGCCGGGGACGCTCCGGTCAACGTGGTGCACCTTTCGACCAAGCTGGGGCTCGAGGCCATTCGCGCTGCCAAGGCGCGCGGGCAGAAGAACATCTATGTCGAGACCTGCCCTCAATATCTGATGCTCGACGACACCTGCTATTTGGAGCAGGGGGAAGACGGCTTTGCGGGTGCCAAGTATGTGATGAGTCCGCCGCTGCGCCATGCTGGCGACCGTGCGGCCCTGCGCGAGGCGCTTGTGGCCGGCGAGATCGATACCATCGCCACCGACCACTGCAGCTTTAATCTGCACGGGCAAAAGGACCGCGGGCGCGACGACTTCCGCACGATTCCCAACGGCGGGCCCGGCGTGGAGCATCGTCCCGTCGCGATTGCCACGAGCTTTGAGGGACAGCTGGGCCCCGAGGACCTCTGCCGCCTGATGAGCGAGAACCCGGCGCGCGTGTTTGACATGTACCCGCGCAAGGGCTGTCTTGCCGAGGGCTCCGATGCCGACGTATGCGTGTGGGATCCCCGGGCGCGCTGGACCATTCGCGCGGCGACGCAGCATCAGGCTGTGGACTACACGCCACTCGAGGGTTTTGAGGCACATGGCCGCGCCAAGGCCGTGTTTGTGAACGGCGTGCTGGCCGCGCGCGACGGCGAGCCCACCGGAGCCCAGCCCGGTCGTTACGTGCCTCGTTAGCAGAAAGGGCGCCGGGGTAGCGCCGGCTACTTGAGGCTGGTGGCGACGATGGGGCGGCCGAGGGCTGCCTCGAAGCGATCTGCCATCGTGGGGTCGCTGAGCGTGTCGACTTGGTTGAGCATGACGCGTGCGGTGCTGAACCCCAGCGCTTGCATCTCGGCATTGAGCACCTGGGCGACGCGCTCGGGTGTGGCGATGTCGGTGAGCTCGCAGCCGTAGCGCTCACAAAAGAGCTCGGGGCGGTGGACGGCTTCGTTGATGGGCTTGCCGAGTCCCGAGGCGCCGACGATCCAGACGATGTTGGCGGTGCCAGAGGGAATCACCGGCTCCCAGGCGGCGTGGGCCTTGAGCGGGAGTCGCTTGCTGCCGTCCGCTTCGGTCAACACATAGTCAAAGCGCTGTGCCAGCTCGTTGAGCGGCTCGGCGGGGGCGGAGAGCTTACCTGCCTCCGGGTCCAAGACGCCTGCCTGGCAGATGCTTCCGCGCGCAAAGCCCGCGCAGGCCTCGCAGGTGCAACCGGGGACATGCGAGGCGCCCGGCTTCCAAGGCGCGGCGTCCAGGCGACGGTTCGACCCGTCCCATGGCACGCCGGCGACGGGAAGCATATGCGTGGTGGTGCAGAGGAGCACGCGGCCGCCAGCGCGCATGAGCTCAAGACCCAGCGTCTTCAGCAAGGTCGACTTGCCGCCGCTGCCGATAATCGCGGTAATGCCCGGCTCAATCTTGAGCGCGGAGGCAAGGTTTCCGCTCGTCGTTTCCATCTGTTCACCGCCGTATAATACTGTGATAATAAATAATCATCAGAGTAGCGGTCGAACCGCTTTTGCTCTGCTCAAACCGTAGCACAGGGAGGTGCCCCGGGAATGCTCGTTTATGTTCGCGGCGCCGGCGATATCGCCACGGGCGTCGCTGCCCGTTTGGTACGCGCCGGCGTGTCGGTCGTTATGGCCGATATCGCGGTTCCCACGTGCATCCGTCGCACAATCAGTTTTTGCGAGGCCATTCGCCTGGGCGAGGTCCAGGTCGAGGGCATTCGCGCTCGTTTGGCGCAGACGCCGGCAGAGGCGCTTGCAATTACCGATGCCGGAGATGTCGCCGTTGTGGTAGACCCCCAGGCCAAGATGCTCGATGAGCTTAAACCCGCTGCCGTGGTCGACGCGATTCTGGCCAAGCGCAACTTGGGCACCACGCGCGATATGGCGCCTGTCGTCATCGCCGTGGGGCCGGGCTTTACCGCGCCGGTCGATTGCGACGCCGTGGTCGAGACCATGCGTGGGCATTTCCTCGGCCGCGTCATCACCCAGGGCTCGCCCCAGCCCAATACGGGCGTGCCGGGTGTGATCGCCGGCTATGGCAAGGAACGTGTTATCCACAGCCCCGCCGCCGGCGTGTTTCGGTCCGACCGCGCAATCGGCGACATCGTGAGCGCCGGAGACGTGATTGGCTACGCGGGCGATACGCCCATGTGCACGCAGATCGATGGCTGTCTGCGCGGGCTTTTGGCGAACGGCGTGCAGGTGACTGAGGGCTTTAAATGCGCCGATGTCGATCCGCGCGGCGACGCCAGCTACATCAACTATATTTCGGACAAGGCGACATCGGTCGGCGGCGGCGTGCTCGAGGCACTCGCTATGCTCACCGATGTCTTTAGAGGATAGAAGGCGGCAATGGAAAAGCTCGATGTTGTGAATGCGGCGCTTGCCGCCCTGCGTGCTGGCGAGACGTGCGAGCTCGTGGTCGTGGCCGGTACGGCGGGGTCATCACCACGCGGCGTGGGCGCCTGGATGGCCGTCTTTGCCGATGGCAGCCAAGCGGGCACCATCGGCGGCGGCAAGATTGAGCTTTTTGCGCTGGACGAGGCGCGCGAGCTGCTGGCCGCAGGGCAATCGCGTCTGGTCCGCTACACCATGGGCGGCGAGAACTCCGATACCGGCATGATCTGCGGCGGGGCCATCTGCCTGTGCTACCTGCATCTGGACTCGACCCAGGCACCGTTGTTCCAGTCGGTTGCCGACGTCTTGGCCTATCGGCGCATCGGCGACTTCGTCATCGACTTTGAGCCGTTTATCGCGAGCGCGCTCGAGGGCGATGTGGTTGAGTACCATGGCGAGACATCGCGCCATACCATTGCCGGCTGCCCCGAGCTTTCGCTGGTGGAGGAGGGGAGTAAGGTCACCTACACCAACGCCGCCTCCGAGATTCCCCCGGCGCACATCGAGACGCTCTGCCCCGAGGGCCTGACCTATATCTTTGGCTGCGGCCACGTGGGCGCTGCGACGGCGCGGGTGCTCACGGCGGCGGGCTTTGCCGTCGTGGCTTGCGACGACCGCCCCGGCACGCTGACCCCCGAATGGGTGCCCGGCGTCTACGACCGTCGTCTGGTCGATTATAAGAACCTGAGCGAGCTGTGCCCCATCGGCCCGCGCGACTTGGTGGTCGTCGCCACGGCGGGTCACAAGTCCGATATCGACGTGGTGATTCAGGCCATGCGCGCTAAACCCGCCTATCTGGGCTGCCTGGGCTCGCGCCGCAAGACCGCCTTTGTGCGCGCCCGCCTGGAGCAGGAGGGCTTCACGCAGGGCCAGATCGACGAGCTGCACCTGCCGATCGGTGTCGCCATCGAGGCCGAGGACCCCGAGGAGATCGCCATCTCCATCGCCGCCGAGATGATCCACCTGCGTCGCACCAAACTCGTCCCCCGCAAGCGCTAGTCGCATCCCAAATGAGCTGCCCCAGCCCTCTGCCGCATGCGGGTCAAAATGCTACCTGTGCCATATGCCCTATAATGTCCGACCGTTGAGCGGCATGGGGCCGCTGCCTAGGGTATGGGAGGCGCAAATGGCAGAGTCGGCAGCAGGGGATGCCCTGTTCGAGCGTACGGGAAAAGTTTCGTTTGTGCAGGTATTACCCCATGCACTGCAGCATGTGCTGGCGGCATTCGCGGGTATCGTCACGCCCGCCATCATTATCGCGTCGGTCTGTGGCTTTACCCCTCAAGAGGAAGCCGCTGTCATCCAGGCGTCGCTCGTCCTCTCGGCGATTGACATTTTCCTTCAACAGTTTCCCATAAAAGGTGTCGTCGGTTCGGGCCTGCCCATTGTGATGGGTGCGAGCTTTACCTTCGTGCCGGCGCTCAAGGCAGTCGGTCTTGAGCTTGGTTTTGAGGCCGTACTGGGCGCCCAGGTAATCGGCGGCGCGCTCGTCGCGCTCTTCGGCCTACTGTTTAGGCGCGTGAGTTTTCTGTTTCCGGCCCCGGTGCTTGGCACCGTCATCTTTGTCATTGGCCTGTCGCTATGCCCAGTGGCAGTTGCCTCCATGGCGGGCGGGGAGGGCGCGGCCGATTTTGGCAGTGTCACCAACTGGGCCGTCGCACTTGTGACGTTCGTCGTCACCTTTATGGCTGGCAACTACGGCAAGGGCGCGCTTAGGCTGGGCAGCATCCTGGCTGGTATCTGCGCGGGCTTTGTTTTGGCTGCGGTGTTGGGCATGGTCGATTTCTCGGCCATCGCGACCGCCAGCTGGTTCGCCCCGCCGGCCCTGGGCGCCCATCGCCTGGTGTTCGACCCGGCCGCGTGCGCCGTTGTGGGCGTTGTCGCCATTGTCAACGCAGTACAGGTCATGGGCGAGTTTGCCGCCGTGTCGTCCGCTGCGCTCGATACCCCTGCGACCGATAGCCAGATCTCGGGTGGCCTGATCGCCAACGGCCTGGTCGGTATGCTGTCAGGCTTTTTTGGCGGCGTCCCCACGGCAACCTTTGGCCAGAATGTGGGCATTATCGCCGAGAACAAGGTCGTCAACCGCATGGTCTTTACGCTTGCCGCCGCCATCTTGCTCATCGCGGGCCTGCTGCCCAAGTGCGCGGCAGTGCTCACGTCTATTCCGCAGCCGGTAATCGGCGGCGCCACGATCGGCGTGTTCGCGACCATTGGCATGAACGGCGTGGTCATGTTTGCCCGCCACGGCCTGTCTCAGCGCGATACCACGCTCATGGGTCTCTCTATCGCCTTTGGCACGGGTATCGAGCACACGGCCGGCGCGCTTGCCGGCGCTGGATTCCCCGCATGGGTCGGCACCGTCTTTGGCGGATCCTCCATTGCCGTCGCCGCGCTTGTCGCCGTCGTCCTCAACCTGGTCCTGCCCCACCAAAAATAACGCCCCATATATGAGTTGCGGTGGAATACGGACTGTTTAAGCCTTCTAAACCGTCAAACAGTCCCTATTTCACCGCAACTGCCTAGGGATCCGTTTTCCTCCGTCGCATGCGGACGCATTTGTGCGGGGGAGTTGTGGAGTTGTGCAGGCAGACGAGGTTTTTCTGGAAATACGCTCCCGATGCGCGTATAGTACCGATTGTTTTGTCGGCTCCTGCTGCGTCGAGTCCAAACCGCGAAATGCCATGAGCGGCGCGGATGCAGTCAGGAGGCACGAGGACAACCCATCGTGGCCACGCCCCGTGCTTAAAACCCCAAGAAGGAGTGAACAATGGCAGAAGAGAAGTATGTGCCGCGTCTGAAGACCAAGTACAACAACGAGGTCAAGCAGCAGCTTCAGGACAAGTTCCAGTACGAGAACGTCATGATGATCCCCAAGTTTGAGAAGATCGTCGTGAACATGGGTGTCGGCGAGGCCGCTACCGATTCCAAGGCCATCGACGGTGCCGTGCGCGACCTGCGCGCCATCACCGGCCAGCAGCCGATGATCACCCGTGCCCGCAAGTCCATCGCTACCTTCCGCCTGCGCGCTGGTATGCCGATCGGCTGCAAGGTTACCCTGCGTGGCGACCGTATGTGGGAGTTCTTCGATCGTCTGACCTCCGTCGCGATTCCCCGTATCCGCGACTTCCGCGGCATCTCGGCCGATGCGTTCGACGGCCGCGGCAACTACGCCTTCGGTCTGAAGGAGCAGATCATCTTCCCGGAAATCGACTTTGATAAGGTCGATGCAGTCCGCGGCATGGATATCTGCTTCGTCACCACCGCTAAGACGGACGAGGAAGCCAAGGAGCTGCTGAAGGCTCTGGGCGCTCCGTTCGCCAACTGATCAGGGAGGAACAACGAATGGCAAAAACTTCTATGAAGATCAAGCAGCAGCGTCCTGCCAAGTTCTCCACCCGTGAATACAACCGTTGCAAGATTTGCGGCCGTCCGCATGCTTACCTGCGTAAGTATGGCGTCTGCCGTATCTGCTTCCGCGAGTTGGCCTATAAGGGCGAGATCCCCGGCGTCAAGAAGGCGTCCTGGTAATCTGCTTTCTTCACTGTAAGGGAGCGTTTGCTCCCATAACGAAACATCAACAACAAATTTATCACAACCTAAGGAGGTTAGTGGCATGCAAATCACCGATCCTATCGCGGACCTGCT
>UREC01000042.1:0-16842 GCA_900546755.1 uncultured Collinsella sp.
GCCGTCTGACCAACTCCACCCAGGGCGTCTTTGAGGACCGTATCGCCGCGCTCGAGGGTGGCGTGGCCGGTCTTGCCGTCGCCTCCGGTGCCGCTGCCATCACCTATACCCTGCAGGCCCTTGCCCAGGCCGGTGACCACGTGGTGGCTCAGAAGACCATCTACGGTGGCTCCTACAACCTGCTGGAGCATACGCTCTCCCAGTTTGGCGTCGAGACCACGTTTGTCGATGCCCATAACCTGGAAGAGGTTGAGGGTGCCATCAAGGACAACACCACGGTCATCTATCTCGAGACGCTCGGCAACCCCAACTCTGACATCCCCAACATCGACGCCATCTCCGAGATCGCCAAGAAGCGCGGTCTGCCGGTTGTTGTCGACAACACCTTCGGCACCCCGTATCTGTTCCGTCCGCTGGAGCATGGCGCCAACATCGTTGTCCACTCCGCAACCAAGTTCATCGGCGGCCACGGCACCTCGCTGGGCGGTGTGATCGTCGACGGCGGTAACTTCGATTGGAAGGCGAGCGGAAAGTACGCCCAGATCGCTGAGCCCAACCCCTCCTACCATGGCGTCTCGTTTGCCGAGGCTGCCGGTCCCGCCGCCTTCGCAACCTATGTCCGCGCCATCCTGCTGCGTGACGAGGGTGCCTGCATCAGCCCGTTCAACGCCTGGGTCCTGCTCCAGGGCACCGAGACCCTGTCGCTGCGCGTTGACCGTCATGTCGAGAACACCAAGAAGGTCGTTGAGTTCCTTGCCGGCGACAGCCACGTTGCCAAGGTGAACCACCCGAGCCTGCCTGAGCACCCCGATCACGAGCTCTATCAGAAGTACTTCCCCAACGGCGGCGCTTCGATCTTCACCTTTGAGATTAAGGGTGGCCAGGAGGCTGCCTGGAAGTTCATCGATCATCTGCAGGTGTTCTCGCTGCTCGCCAACGTGGCCGACGTCAAGTCGCTCGTCGTGCACCCGGCTACCACCACGCACTCCCAGCTCTCTGCCGAGGAGCTCGCCGAGCAGAACATCACGCCCTCCACGATCCGTCTTTCCATCGGTACCGAGAACGCCGAGGATATCATTTGGGATCTGAAGCAGGCCTTTGCCGCGCTGGACGAGTAAGGCGACTTGTGCAAGGACCCCTTGCGACTCGATAGGTATAACTGCATAAAATGCCTGCTCAAGGCGCCTGTGCGAACAATGGTTGCACAGGCGTCGTTTTTGCATAGAGAGGGTGCAAAAACAGGGTTTTTGACACGCTTTATGCAATCGAGATGTGGAAAACTCCTGTTGAGAGGATGTGAGTTTTACGCAATTGACGTGCGCCTTTTGAGTAAAACCGCAGGTCGCGATTTGCTCGGGGTACTATGCAGCGCGATTAAATCACACGCAGCTCAAACGCAGCAAAAACGCACTACGGAGGTTTCCAGCTACATGAGGATCGATTCACGAAAACCGAAAGCCGCCGCCCTTTCCGCCGCTCTGATCGTGGCACTTTTGGCGGGCGCCGGCGCAACTGATGCCCACGCGGCAACACTATCCGATACGGTCGGATCTGCGCCGTCCGAGGCGACGCTGGTGCAGCCCGTTGACTACCGCGGCGACGGTTATGGCTCTATGCAGGAGTGGAACGCCTCGATGGGGGCAAAGCGCGATTCCCTGGAGATGCGCGCTCAGATCATTATGAATATGTATGGCGACTATGCTACCGATGACGAGCGCGCTGTGTTGCAGGGCTGCATCGACGGTGCGGGTAGCCTGTTGACGATGGGGGAGGTCGACGCTAAGTCGACCGAGCTCGACGAGCTTCGCTCTACGCTTGAGGATGCCAAGCGCGAGGCGCTCGAGGCTGCCGCAGCCGAAGCCGAGGCCGCCGAGGCCGTTCAGGCTTCATATTGCAACGCCGGCTCCGGCTCGTCTTACGCGTCTGCTGCGTATTACGCGAACGGCTCGGGTCTGACGCGCTTGAGCGGCGTCAATAACTATAACGGCCGCCGCGAGACTTATTACAGCAGCAACGTGTTGTATCACCACCGCACGGGCGAGTGGACGCAGGATTCCGAGGGCTTTTGGCGCGATTCCGATGGTTACTACGTCGTTGCCGCGGGCGATAAGGCCCAAGGCTCTACGTTTACCGGTTCCAAGGGCGAGTGCAAGGTCTATGACTCCGGCTGCGCTGCCGGAACCACCGACTACTACACTGGCTGGTAATCTGCCATAAGCCAATAGGACATGACGGGCGGGCGTCTTTACCGAGCCTTTGGGCAACGTAAGGGCGTTCGTTTTTTGTGCGTGTTTGAGTTAACAGAGCGCTTACCGTGGCGGTACGCCGCGCATATGGGCGCGGGGCACACTAGTTCATGAGAAATAAGGTCTTTCTCTTGGAGGATGTGGTCTTGTGAACGCTCGAGATATCGCCGTCGCCGCCGTCGCATTGGTGCTTGGTTGTCTTGGTCCTACGACCGCGCTCGTCGCGGGCATGCAGGGTTCTTGTGGGGCTGCTCCAATCGTGGTCGGCGCGCTGATCGTAGCCGCACTGCTGGGAAGCGCGGGTGTAGTCCTTTGTCGCGACGATGAGGGCCAGGCCTCGGAGTCGCAGCTCTAACCGTCGGGACATCGACTACTGGTTATAGATGAAGATGAAAGCCGCCGTAAGGGGAGTGCCCTTGCGGCGGCTTTGCTGTTGAGTCTGTTGACGTGGTGAGTCGGGCGCTACCAGCTTGCCTCGATATCGCGAATGCGCTGATAGAGCCATTCGTTCTGCGGTGCCTGGATATCGTGCTTGGCCGCCAGACGGCAGATGGTGCCGGCGAACTCCTCGACCTCGGTTTTGCGCCGCGCGACGCGGTCTTGCGCCATCGAGGGCATGCCGGCGGGATCGATTCCTTCGATGAGGTGCACCATCTGCGTCAGGTCTGCCTCGGTCAGCTCAACGCCCTCGGCGTTGGCGACCGCAAGCGTTTCGCGCATGGCGGAAACAAGGCAGCGACGCTGCTCGGAGCCCGGCTCCGTGGCACTTCCGTACGTGCCGCCGTAGGCCATGCAGGTCTGGTTGATGCCGTCGTTGAGCATGAGTTTGGCCCACATGCGGTGCGCAATGTCGCTCTCGACGGTGTGTGCGATGCCGCAGCGCGTGTAGAGCTCGTCGATTGCGGTGATGGCTGCGGGATCCGTACCGGCCGCCGCGCCAAAGCGGATTTCGCCCGTGTTGGTAAAGGTGAGCTCTCCGTTGAGAAACACAGCGTCCATGCCCTGGCAAATACCAAGAACGGTATGCTCCCAGCCAAAGCGCTCGGCAATCTTTTGCTCGCTCGTGATGCCGTTGCACAGCGAGGCGATGAGCGTATTGGGTCCCACGACGCGCTCCATAGTCTTGAGTGCTTGGTCGAGACCGGTGGTCTTGACCGTCAGGATGACCAGATCGGCGGGCGTTGCCTTGCTGGCGCGGACGGACTTGAGCGCACAGGGCTTGCCGTTGACGGTGAGCGCATCGTTTGCGTGACGCTCAAAACGGGCGTCATCCATAACGTATTCGACGGCGTCATTGCCGAGGGCCTTGGCAATCATGCTGCCGTAGAGTAGCCCGACGCCGCCCTTGCCGATAAAGGCGACCTTGTTGATCTGCATGCGAATCATCTCCCCATATAAAAGGCACCCGCGTAAGGGGCGCCTGATGGATTGTATGCCGCCGGGCCATGTCGCGTGCACCGGATGGCCGTATTTAGAAGAACAAACGCATGGGAACTTATGACGCGGGGCAGACCGCAAAGACACGTGCGGGATATCCGACGCCATCACGCACCTTGGGGAAGGTGCAGAAGATGACGGCGCCCGTGGCGGGAAGCTCGTCTAGATGGTCCATGACCTCGATCTGATAGCGGTCGACCGAGAGGATGTACTGCTCGCCGGGGTAGGGGTAGGCGTCCTCACGCGTGGTCACGCTCGCCGGGTCGGTGTCAGCCGGCTCGTGGCCGATGGCGCCGATGTTGCGCTCTTCTACAAGCCATTTGATGGCGTCGAGGTCCCAGCCGGGGTAGTGGGGCTGGCCGTCCTCGTCCTTGTTTTCGAGGTCGGTGAGCTTGGACCAGTCGGAGCGGAAGGCGACGAAAGCGTCTTTGGGAATGCGACCGTGCTCATCCTCCCATGCTTTGAGGTCCTCGACGGTCAGGACGTAGTCGGGATTTGTGGCGCACTCCTCGTGTTTGTCGATCACACAGAGCGGATGCATAAACTCGATGGGTTCAATCTCTCCAAGGGAACGGCCGTCAACATGGAAGTGGCGCGGTGCGTCGACATGCGTGCCGTACTGCGAAGCAACCGAATACTGGAAGCAGCGCATGGGCGCGAGCATGTCTTCGGGCGTGTCGGGCAGGTAGTCGAAGAGTTTGGTGGACTCAAAGGGCTTAAAGCCGAACCAGTGCGGAGTGTCGCACGAGAGCGTGTGGGCGAGGTCTACCCAGCGATAATCGGTGCTTTTGAGCTGGGATGCGAGATTCCAAAGGTCGAGCGTGGGCATGGGTGGCTCCTTTCATCGGGCTTTTTGCTGATGTTAAAGCGGTGCCGTGACAGCTCGATTTCTGCTGCGTTACGATACGTTCTCGATTGCGATTCCACGATGTTTCGGCCGCGTGACCATTGTGTTTCGCCTTGCCGGGGCGCTGATGGCGAAAGGAGGGGCCGTGCAATATCGCGTTGACCCCAAAAGTGGTAACCGAATATCCGCTCTGGGTCTGGGCTGCATGAGATTTCCCGGTGCGCCGGGACACCCCGATGCGAAGACAGCCGATGCCATCATTTCCCGTGCGGTGGAGCAGGGGATTAATTATCTGGATACCGCGTATCTCTATCCCGGTAACGAGGTGTGCGTGGGCGCCTCACTTGAGCGCCTGGGTCTGCGCGACCGCGTGTTGCTCGCGACTAAGTTGCCGCACGCTTCGTGCAAGTGCGCGGAGGATTTCGACCGGTTCTTCGACGAGCAACTGCGTCGCCTGCGGACCGACCATATCGACTATTACCTTATGCACAACATCACTTCGCCCGCCCAGTGGGAGCGCGTGGTGGCGTTGGGCATCGAAGACTGGATTGCGCACCAAAAGGCTGCGGGGCGTATTCGCCAGATAGGTTTTTCGTATCACGGCAGTGCGGCGGACTTCCTCACGATGCTCGACGCGTATGACTGGGATTTTTGCCAGATTCAGTACAACTACGCTGGAGAGCGCTACCAAGCGGGAACGGCGGGACTTATAGCAGCCGCCGAGCGCGGGCTCGCGGTGTTTGTGATGGAACCGCTTTTGGGCGGACGCCTGGCGGGCAAGCTGCCTCCGCGGGCCCGCGCCGTGCTCGATGACGTACGCGATCCGTACCTGAAGACGCCGGCTGCTTGGGGCCTTTCGTGGGTGTGGAACCATCCTCAAGTCACGATGCTGCTTTCGGGCATGACCGATACCGCGCAGGTGGACGAGAACGCGGTGCTGGCCGATCGGGCCCTGCCGGATTCGATGACAGCCGCTCAGCTCGATACCATCGCACGCGTGCTGGCGGAGTTTGAGAAATCGAACCGTGTGCCCTGCACGGGATGTGGCTACTGCATGCCATGTCCCAAGGGTATCAACATTCCCGGCTGCTTTGCCGCCTACAACGCGAGCTATGCGCACAGCTGGTTTACGGGGCTGTCACAATACTTTACGGCGAGTGCGGTGCGCACGAGCGAGTCCAAGTTGGTGAGCAATTGCGTCAAATGCGGCAAATGCGCGCGGCATTGTCCGCAGCACATCGATATCCCCGGGCGCTTGGACGACGTACGCCGCCGTTTTCAGCCTGGTCCCGTGACGGCGGTGCTTAAGGCCTTCAACAAAACGCGCTCCTCATGACCCTTTTATAAGTTGCGGTGGAATACGGTCTGTTTGCGCCAAAATAAGGCACCAATAGACCGTATTTCACCGCAACTGATGAGGGGGAGCTGGAGATGCTGACGATTGGGTGCCATCTTTCGACGACGAAGGGCTATCGAGCAATGGGGGAGACGGCGTTGTCCATTGGTGCCAATACCTTTGCGTTCTTTACGCGCAACCCGCGCGGTGGCAAGGCAAAAGACCTTGACATGGATGACGTGGCGGCTCTGCGCGAGCTTATGGCGCAAAACGACTTTGGACCGCTGGTGGCGCATGCCCCGTATACCTATAACCCCTGCTCCGCTAAGGAGCGAGCGCGCGAGTTTGCCTTGGAGGCTATGGCGGAAGATTTGCAGCGTCTGGAAGCGCTGCCCGGCAACTACTACAACTTCCATCCCGGTGCGCATGTGGGACAGGGGGCAGACGCCGGCATTCAGATGATTGTCGACACGCTGTGCCAGGTGATGTTTGAGGGACAGCAGACGACGGTATTGCTTGAGACCATGGCGGGCAAGGGCACCGAGGTGGGCCGTAGCTTTGAAGAGCTGGCGCGCATTATCGAGGGCGTTGCCGCCAAGTGCCCGGAGCTGTCCGATAAGCTGGGCGTTTGTTTGGACACCTGCCATGTGAGCGATGCTGGCTACGACATCATCCATGACCTGGACGGCGTACTCGACGAGTTCGACCGCGTGGTGGGTGTCGAGCGCTTGCGCGCCGTGCATATCAATGACTCCAAGAACCCCTGCGGCGCCCATAAGGATCGCCACGAGTGCATCGGCAAGGGCTACCTGGGTAGTGAAGAGTTTGGCGGCGGTATGCAGGTTATGCAGAATATTGTATCGAATAGCCGCTTGCGTGCACTTCCATTTATTTTGGAGACGCCGAACGAACTTGCAGGTTATGCAGCTGAAATCAAACTGTTAAGGTCATTGCAGCAGTAATGACTGTTGCTAAGTGGAGTATTCCATTCACGTTATGGGTTTGTTTCAATCAGTTTTCTCATTGCAGATTCGTAATTCCGGGTGCATAATAGCCAACAGTTTTTGCAGACCTCTGAATCAAACGGGGTCACTGGAAGGAGACTGATTATGAAGCTCAAGAAGCTTGGCGCGTTTGCAGCCACGGGCGCCATGGCGCTCGCTCTTGCACTGACGGGCTGTGGTTCGTCCAACGCCACCTCTGGTTCCGATGCCGGTTCCAGCAGCTCTGACAACGCGAAGGTCGAGAAGGTCGACGGCTCCAAGGAGTATGCACTCGTCAAGGACGGTACGCTCACCGTCGGCACCTCTGCCGAGTACGCTCCGTTTGAGTACAAGGATGACAACGGCGATTATCAGGGCTTTGACCTTGAGCTCATCAAGGCTATCGGCGACAAGCTGGGCCTGGATGTCGAGTATGTCAACAATGACTTTGACACGCTGGTTCCGGGCGTCGCTTCGGGCGCCAAGTATGATGTTTCCATCGCGGCTATCACCGACACGCCCGAGCGTGAGAAGGAAGTCACTTTCTCTGATTCCTACTACATGGACGATCAGGCTATCGTGACCAAGGTCGATAACACCGACATCACGGCCGACAACTACAGCGAGAAGCTCAACAACGCCGACGCTACCATCATCGTCCAGTCTGGCTCGACCGCCGAGGCCTTTGCCCAGGAGAACTTCCCGAAGGCCAAGATCGTCCCCTACAAGGACGCTACCGAGTGCTTCAGCGCCCTGCAGTCCGATAAGGGCGACGCCGTAGTCACCAACCGCTCCGTTGCCAGCCAGTTGACCGCCGAGCAGTTCAACACCTGCCAGACCATCAAGCAGATCAGCACCGGCGAGGAGTACGCCATTGCCATCAACCAGGGCAACACCAAGCTCAAGGATGACATCAACCAGGCCATCAAGGACCTGACCGACGACGGTACCGTCGACGCCCTCATGGCTAAGTACAACATCAAGTAAAATAACTACTTGATTGCGCGCGGGCCCTTTCCGTTTTGCGGAGAGGGCCTTTGCGCTTCTCTTGACGGAGAGCGTTTCCGTCTCGTTTTGCCGGCAACTTCTACGATAGGAGCCACCTTGTCTCGACTGAACAAAGGGGCCGCTGAGCAGCGTTTTCCACTGCCCGTCTTGCTCCAAAAGCTAGCCTGCGTCATGGCCGTGGCGCTCGCGCTGGTGTGCGCGGGGGCATATGCGCCCACGACCGCCCAGGCGCTTGAGACCGCAAAGATTACCGCCCGACCCAACACCGGTTCGGGCAGCGATGTGGTCGGCGGCACCGAGACGCGCATTACCTGGGAAGTTCAGGCCGATGCCGACGAGGAGCTGAGCGGTCTTTCTTTGACGTTTGTCGACGGCACGACGTTTGGTACCGATGACACGCGATTGACGATGCTCTCGGGCGAGGACCTCATGGATCGTACGCCCATGAAACCAACGTGCAAGGCTGACGGCCAGACGCTCAAGATTGACTTTGGCGAGACGGCGCCTGCCGGCGGCTTTTTCCGTGTCGAGGTTTACGGCGTGACCTTCCCCGTCGAGGGCGGTGACGAGGCCTTTAGCGGCACCTACACTTTGGCCGATGGTTCGACCAAGAAGATCTCCAAGATTCCGTCGGTGGAGATCAAGGGCGTGACGGCATTCGATAACTTCCTGGCCGACCTTAAGGAGCAGCCGTGGGTCGAGGCATGGAATTCCAACATGTTCCTTCGCCTGTTCCTGAACCCGGTCATTTTGGTCCAGAGCCTGCCGATCGTCTTCAAAGGCTTCCTCATGTCGCTCTCGATCGTGCTCGTGGCGTTTCCGCTGGCAATTCCCTTCGGTTTCGCCCTGTCGCTCATGCGCATCTCCAAGTCGCGCATCCTGCGTTGCCTTGCCGGTATCTATGTGAATATCATTCGCGGTACGCCGGCGTTCCTGCAGATCTACATCGCGTTCTTTGGCCTGCCGCTGGCCGGCGTCAAGGTTGACGACTATGTGCTGGGCGTCATCGTCATGGCCATGAACTCGTCCGCCTACCTGTGCGAGATCTTCCGTGCCGGTATTCAGTCGATCCCCAAGGGCCAGAACGAGGCTGCGCGCTCGCTGGGCATGAACGCCTTCCAGACACTGCTCTACGTTATGATTCCGCAGACGTTCCGCAATGTCCTGCCAACGTTGACCAGTGAGTTCATCCTGCTTTACAAGGATACGTCGCTGCTCGCGGCCGTGGGCGTGGTCGAGATCGTCATGAACGCCCGCACCATCGTGGCCACGACGGGCTCTATTACACCGTACGTGGTTGCCGCCCTGTTCTATCTGGTCATCACCCTGCCGCTCGCTCGCTTGGTGAGCGGCCTTGAGGCGAGGCTTTTGGGCACGGCCGAAACTAAGAAGAAGCGTCCCGCCAAGAGCGCCGGACAGGTCGTCGCGACGCCCGCCGATCACATCGCCGGTCTGTAAGGAGGTCCTATCATGAGCGAAACCAATAACTCGAACGAGGTCGTCGTCAGCATCAAGAACCTCCAGAAGGCCTTTGGCGATAACGTGGTCCTGCGCGATATCGATCTGGATGTGCACAAGGGCGAGGTTGTCGTAGTTCTGGGTCCCTCGGGCTCGGGTAAGTCGACGATGCTTCGCTGCATCAACCGTCTTGAGCATCCCACGAGTGGCTCGATTGTCGTTGAGGGTGTGGACGTGTGCGCCAAGGGCGTCGATCTTAACAAGGTGCGCACGCATCTGGGTATGGTGTTCCAGCAGTTCAATTTGTTCCCGCACCTCTCAGTCAAAAAGAACGTCATGCTCGCGCAGCAGAAGGTGCTCAAGCGCAGCAAGGAAGAGGCCGAGAAAATTGCCGTCGAGGAGCTGACCAAGGTCGGTCTTGCCGAGCGTATCGACTTTATGCCGAGCCAGCTCTCGGGCGGTCAGCAGCAGCGCGTTGCCATCGCCCGCGCCCTGTCGATGAACCCGCACGTCATGCTCTTTGACGAGGCCACCTCGGCGCTCGACCCCGAGCTCGTGCGCGACGTCCTGGGTGTCATGCGCGACCTGGCACGCGACGGCATGACCATGATCGTCGTGACGCACGAGATGGGCTTTGCCCGCGATGTCGCCGACCGCGTCGTCTTTATGGACGGCGGCGTCATTGTGGAAGAGGGTACGCCGAGCGAGGTCTTCGACCACCCCAAGAGCGAGCGCACCAAGGCGTTCTTGGGAAATATCTCGTAGCCGGTTGATGTAACTGCCGTTACAAAAGAGCGGGGGCTGGACTTGAATCCAGCCCCCGCTCTTTTGTAGGGATGGGGATGCGCTGTGATACAGGCTCTTTTGGAGGCCTGGTTTCGTTACGCGAGCTCGGCTCCGAGGGCCTTGCAGGCCACCTCGCCCTCATCGTCGGGCGCATCGTAGCAAATGACGGAGTCCACGACGTTGACGCCGGCCTCGTCGGCGTCGGCCTTCCAGTTGTCCATCCACTCGCCCTCGGCCCACGAATAGGAGCCAAAGAGGACGACCTTCTTGTCGCCGAGGGTCTCCTTGACCTCGTCCCACATAGGCTGAAACTCGTCATACTCAAGCTCCTCGGAGCCCATGGCGGGGCAGCCGAAGGCGAAGGCATCATATTCGGCGGCCTTGTCGGCAGAGAAGTCGGCGCAGGGGATGACCTCAGTCTCGGCCCCCGCGGACGTGGCGCTTTCGGCGACGAGGTTTGCCATGGCCTCGGTATTGCCCGTGCCGCTCCAGTAGACGACGGCGATCTTGCTCATGTTTTGTCCTTTCGGTCGTGCGGCGCTTGCCGCGGCTTGTACGTTCTATCGGGTTGCCTGGGCAAGTTGCGCCAGGCTGCAGCCCTGCTGATAGATAAAAGTGAAGTATTGGGTGCAGGCACGGTAGGCATCAAACGTCGCAAGCGCCTGCTCGACATTTGCGTAGACCTTCCAGGCCCCAAAGACCTTGTAGTTCTCGCCGCGCTGGACGATAAATTCGTGCACGTCGTCGTAGGGATATCCAAGGAAGTAGCCTATTTCGTGCGGAAACTCGCAGGTGCAGTCTTTGCTGCAGCTAGCTTGCTGGGGTAGTGCGCATCGAGTCTGGCTGCAGGCGCATTCCGCGACGTTATTGCTCGCGAGCGTGATGCGTGATGCCAAATGCACAAGGCATGCCGAAAGGTCTCTCGTGTCGTAGCCTTCCGAGGTGAGCGCCGTTTGGACGCGAGGGTCTGCGAAATAGGTGGTGAGGCTTTTGGCTCGGTACGCGTACACGAGCGCTCCGCAGGGCCGCCAGACCAAAACACTCAGGTGGATGCCGAGCGGGTCATGCTCGCGATTGCACTGGGCGATAACGTTGAGCAGGCGTGCTCGGCGTTCTGCAATGGTTTCGGTTGTGGTCGAGCCGTCCCCGTGGGCGTAGGTGCCTGGATAGGTAAAGAGCGATGCCGGCTTGATGCCCGCGAGCGTGGGAGAGCAGTTGCGCACGACTGCCGCCTGAAACGTTGGGATGTCTATGGTTCGAGTCACGGCGCTCCTTACGGATCTAAACTGTTAGCCTAGGAAAACTTATACACGAAAGTAAGCCATGGTCAACAAAAAAGTTTGAAGAGGGAAACTAATTGACCGAACAGACATGATTTTGGGTTAAGATGGGGGCACCCCATGGGGGTATCTAGATAGTGCTACTTGAAAGGGGAGCGCATGAGTGACTTGCTCAACCCTGCGAATCTCATCGTGCTGGCCGTCATTGCCGTCGGCATGTTTTTTGGACTGCGTCGCATTGCCGCTTCGACACACGGGAAGAGTTGCTGCAGCGATGGTACGAGCGGCAAGAAGGCCAAAAAGGTTGTTGTGGTGGATACCGATGCGTCACACTATCCCTATAGCGATGAGCTGCTCATCGGCGGCATGAACTGTGACGGCTGCGCTCAGAACGTAGCCAATGCCCTCAATGCGCTGGATGGCGTGTGGGCAACGGTGACGTATGCGGACCACACGGCACGCGTGCGCTCTAAGCAGCCGGTTGATCGTGGTGTCCTCGAGACGGCCGTGAAAGACGCGGGCTACTACGTCATGACGCTGTAAGCGCCGCCCTGGATGCGCTTCCTTGGCTAGGCTCGTCCGCGCAGTTCGATGTCTTGGATGTCGTCGAAGTCGATGGCGATGTCTCGGAGCTTGAGGAGCTTGAAGGCGGGGAGCGCCTCGTCGAGGATGCCGGTGCGGCTGCGATAGCCGTATGTATCGTAATAGTTGACACGAACCAAGTCGCCACGTTTGAGACCCTCGAGCTTTTTAGAAAGTACGAGGGCTTTTTCTTCCGTGAGCTCACGTTTTGACTCGACGGTGATTTCCTGCTTGCGCACGAGTTCGTAGTATCCCGTGAGGGCGGCAAAGGGCATAAACTGCGCGGCGCGGTTGGCGCGCACGGCACCGTTAGCAGTGAGCTTGGGGTCGGCGGCGCGGCGCCTGCCCTCGGGGTCCGCCAGGCGCTCGAAGGCGGTCGGCGGGCGCACGGGCTGTTGTTTGGGTTTAGGCACGGTGTCCTCCAACTTGGTCGTTGCGTTCGCGCGCGGTGGCGCCGGCGGTAAAGCTTAATCCCTTGACGAGCGCGTTCTTGCCGTACTTGCCTTTCACGGCCAGGACGGCGCGCGCCAGGTCGCGCTCGCGCTCATCGGCCTCGATATCGCTGAACAGATCGATGGTGGCAAATTCCTCGGGCACAAGATTGCCAAATCCCAGGTTGATGCGCCTGACCGGTCGTTTGGGATCGACCGTTTGTGCCCAAAGGTCATCGAAATACCCCATGATTTTCTTAAACGAATTAGTGCGCTCGGGCAGCTTTCGCGAGGCGTTGGAGTGCGCAAAGAGTGCGGCATAGCCACCACGCGGTTTGCCGCCATGCTCTCCCACAAAGATGCCATCGATTGCCTGCGCTTCGCGCACCAGGCGACGCCTTTCGTCATCGCGCTGGACGGGCTTGGGAGCACGGGGCGCGAGCTCGGGGCCGTCGGTCGCTGCGGGCTCGATGCCCGAGGTGCTCGAGCGCAAGTGTCCGCAGCCGTCTATATACTGCGCCGTGCCGCTGGCGTTGAGCCGGCGTATGTCGGCGCGCTCGCTCGCGTAGCCCACAAAGAGCGAGATGCTGTCGCAGACCACGTGCTTATCGACTAGATCCAACACGGCGTTGTCGACCATTTCGCGCAAGACGGTGTAGGCCTGCTCGTAGGCATAGCCCTTCGAGAGCACCTGTCCTGTGGTGGTCGAGGTCGCTTGCGGGCGATAGGCTTGGATATCGGCGATGGTTGTCGGCTCGCGCCCGAAGGCGTGGTCGATGAGATATTCGGCGTTGACGCCGAGTTCGTCGTAGAGCAGGTTCTCGTCGAGTGCGGCGACGCCCATCAGGTCGTAGACGCCGTATTTCTCGAGACGGGCCGCCACGCCGGGGCCGATGCCCCAGATGTCGGTGATGGGGCGATGGGGCCAGATCTCCTTGCGAAAGATCTCGTCGTCGAGTACGCCAATGCGGCTGGCTACGTGCTTGGCGGTGATGTCGAGCGCCACCTTGGCCTGGAATAGGTTGGGGCCGATACCGACCGTCGCCGTGATGCCGGTGCGCCCCAAGACCTCGTCGCGCAACATGCAGGCGAACCCTTCGGCATCGGTGTGATAAAGGTCCAGATAGGGCGTCACGTCGATAAAGCACTCATCGATGGAGTAGACGTGCACGTCCTGGGGGCTGACGTATTCCAGATAGACGCCGTAGATTTGCGCCGACACCTCCATGTAGTGTTGCATGCGCGGCACTGCTTTGATGTAGTCGATGCCGTCGGGAATCTCGAATAGACGGCAGCGGTTGTGTATCCCGAGGTCCTTCATGGTCTGCGTGATAGCGAGACAGATGGTCGTGCGTCCGCGCGATTCGTCGGCAACGACCAGGTTGGTGGTGAGCGGATCGAGCCCACGATCGACGCACTCGACGCTGGCATAAAACGTCTTGAGGTCGATGCAGATGTAGGTGTGCTGCTCGTGCTCCATCCGAGCCTCCCATCAAACACATGTTCTTATCGAATACCTGTTCGATAATACCTGCTCGACCGGACACCGTCAAAACCTGTCCCTATTTGGCAGGTATGGTCGTGCGGTTGCATCGGGTTTTTAACGCAGCCCTAAAGAGCGCGAAACAGCTCGGAAAAGCTCGCTTCGTAGCATGAGGCTAACGATTGATACCACCATAAAGCACGGAAGGGTTGTGGGGATAATGGTCAACTATGGGTTTGGTATGCCGACGCGCTTGGTTGCGGATGGGGATGTGGCTCGCTGGTGCGGACGATTGGTCGCTCACTACGGTGGCACCAAGGCGCTGGTTGTGCTGGGCGGTGACAAGCATACGCGCGATGAGCTTGTCTCGGCGGCACTTGGCTCGCTTGATCGAGCCCTACTCGAGCGTGTGCTTTTCCGCTGCGGCTCGTTTGAGGGCGACGGGGGAGACGAGCTGATCGACGAAGCCGTGGCCCTGGCGACCGACGAAGGCGTAAACTTTGTCCTGGCGATTGGCGATGCCGATACTGCTGGCTTTGCGCGCGAGCTCGCGCGTCGCATGGCGGCGCTCGATGCCGACGAAGACGGCTTTGTGCCTTATGGATGCATTGTCTCGGAGGGCAAGGTGCCTGCTGTCGTGGGCACCGGCGAGGTCCCCGTTTTTGCCATTATCGCGCCCGAACTGCTGGAGGACATCGGGTCTCCTCTGCGTGAGTTGCTCGGTAGCGTCTGCGCTGCGGCCTAATATTTGCCATAAAGGGACGGGTTATTTTTGGTTGGTAAAGCGTTTGACCTGCCAAAATAAACCTGTCCCTTTTTGTTCGGTTGCCGTTTGGGGGCCGATTGGCAACGCTCGCTGATTGTAGTCTTGACCTGCGCTAGAATAGTGGCATCTGAATGTCCGGGCGCATGGAGGCGTGCGCCCGTATGCTGAGGAGGACTCTATGGCAACTGTTGCCGCACCTATCGATGCTACGTCGACTGCCGCTTGGAAGGCACTCGAGGCTCATCAGGAGAAGCTTGAGGCCGAGGGCATCGACCTCAAGGCCTGGTTCGCCGCTGACGCCGAGCGCGTGAACAAGCTGAGCTTTGACGCCGGCGACCTTCACTTCGATCTGTCCAAGAACCTGGTGACCGATGAGACCGTCAAGCTGCTGTGCGATCTTGCCCGCGAGGTGAAGCTCGAGGAGCGCCGCGACGCCATGTTCTCCGGCGAGCACATCAACACCACCGAGGACCGCGCCGTCCTGCACACCGCGCTTCGCCGCCCGGCAAGCGAGAAGGGGCAGCTCATCGTTGACGGCCAGGATGTCGTCGCCGACGTGCACGAGGTCCTCGATCGCATGTATGCCTTCGCCGAGCGCGTGCGCTCCGGTGAGTGGAAGGGCGTTACCGGCAAGAAGATCGAGCACCTGGTGTCCATCGGCATCGGCGGCTCCGATCTGGGCCCGGTCATGGCTTACGAGGCTCTGCGCCCCTATGCCGACGCCGGTATCGACTGCCGCTATATCTCCAACATCGACCCCAACGACCAGGCCGAGAAGCTCAAGGGTTTGGATCCCGAGACCACGCTCGTGATCATCGTCTCCAAGACCTTCACCACGCTTGAGACCCTCACCAACGCCCGCGAGGTCAAGACCTGGATGCTCGAGCAGCTCAAGGCTCAGGGTGCCATCGACGGTTCCGATGAACAGAACGCCGAGGCTGTGGCAAAGCACTTCGTCGCCGTTTCCACCGCACTCGAGAAGGTCGAGGCTTTCGGTATCGACCCGGCCAACGCCTTCGGTTTCTGGAACTGGGTCGGCGGCCGCTACTCCGTCGACTCCGCCGTGGGCCTGTCGCTGATCGTCGTGCTGGTGGTGGTCACGGTCCTGGCGCTGATCTCCGCATTGCTGACGCTGCGTCGGGTCGCCATCACCCCGCTGGGCGTCACCGCTCGGACCGCCCAGCCGCTGCCCACGAAGTGGCGCGTAATCGTGTTCCTGGTCGTGCTGGTGGCCGCGATCGTGCTGTTCAAGAACCCACAGGTCCTGCTGCATTACGATGAGGTGACGATGTATGCGGTGATCATCGGGTTCATCGCGTTGTGCTTCGCTCTAGTGAACCTGATCGGCTCATGGGTGGTGACCGCACGGGCGAGGTCGCGGTCCCGCCGCCCTAAGGACGCCGCCACGATGATCGCGATGCGGCGCATCCTCGACAATCCCAAGCGGGCATGGCGCAATGTGTCGGGCATCGCGCTGGCGGTGTTCATCGCTGGCATCACCTCGATCTGCGGGTTCATCGGCGCATCGTCGACCGCGCCTGTCGAAGGCGTACCCGAACCGGGACTGGCCTTCATCCGCGACATCGGCACCGGAACTACGGAAAATGGAGTCGGCGGCGCTACGAATCTGTTCGGTGGTGCGATAATTGATCCGTAATTTGCGGGCACGCCCCTGGATACGGATGCCGCATTTCGATAGCACCGCGGTATGCCCGTAGATGCGCTGCTGTGCATCGCCGACAATGAAGATATCATTGTCTCCCTCATCCACCAGAGCACGAATCACACGGTATGTCGGCGTGGAGAAGTCCTGCCCTTCATCGACCACCACATGCGCATATTTCCTTGGCATATCGCCCTGTATGAGCAATGACACAACGTTCTGCATGGCCGTGTCCACATCGTACGCGTTGTTTGTCTGCATGATACGACGATACGTTTCCACGACCTGCCATACGGCCAGTTTCTGGGCTCGGTTCAATCTCGTACCGCGCCCCTTGCGCAGCACGCGCATGTAATCGGCAGCATTCCGCACCTGTTGCGGCACAATTACCTGGCTGAGCTCGCTTTTGAAGAAGGAAACCGTGAGTTTCGGATCGTTCACACCGATGGATGCGATAGCCTTACGCCACGCGTTGTCAAGATCGGTGCCATGATCGGGGCTGCCGTCATACCAGATTTCGCCGGAATAACCATGGC
>UREC01000043.1:0-16578 GCA_900546755.1 uncultured Collinsella sp.
TCGTCGAGCGCCAGGTCGCCGTAGACCTCGTCGGTGGAGACGTGGTGGTAGCGGACGCCGTATTTGCGGACGGCCTCCAGCAGGCGGAAGGTGCCCTCCACGTTAGTGCGCAGGAACGGCTCGGGGTCGGCGATGGAGTTGTCGTTGTGGCTCTCGGCGGCGTAGTGGACGATCGCGTCGTGGCCCGGGACAATCTTATCGAGGAGCTCAGCATCGCAGATGTCGCCAACGACGAGCTCGACCCTATCCTCGGGCAGCCCGGCGATGTTCTCGGGGTTGCCGGCATAGGTCAGCTTGTCCAGGACGGTCACGTGCACCTCGGGGTGGTTGTTCACCACGTAGTGCACGAAGTTGCTGCCGATGAAGCCGCAGCCGCCCGTGACGATGATGTTCTTGGGTTCGAAGAGTTCTTCAGACATGTTTCTATCTCCCATTGGATCGGATTAGTACTCGCGCGGGCTGTTGACGATCTCGCCGGCGGCGACCTTCTTGAGGTGCCGGCCGTAGACCGACTTGCCGTAGGCCTTGGCGGCCCCCTCGAGCTCGGCGGTCGTGATCCAGCCGTTCTCCCAGGCGATCTCCTCGGGCACGGACACGGGCAGGTCCTGGGAGTGCTCCACGGCGCGGACGAACTCCGCGGCCTCGTGCAGGCTCTCCATGGTGCCGGTGTCGAGCCACGCGTACCCGCGGCCCAGGGTGACGACGGACAGCGTCCCCTCCTCCAGGTACATCTGGTTGAGCGCGGTGATCTCCAGCTCGCCGCGCGCGGACGGCTCCACCCTATGGGCCTTGGCGGCCACGTCGCCCGGGTAGAAGTACAGGCCGGTGACGGCGTAGGAGCTCTTGGGCTCGGCTGGCTTCTCCTCGATGGACACGGCCCTGCCCTCGCCGTCGAACTCCACGACGCCGAAGCGCTCGGGGTCGTCCACGTGGTAGCCGAAGACCGTGGCGCGGCCCGACTCGGCGTTCTGGACGGCGCGCGTCAGGTGGCGCGACAGGCCGTTGCCGTAGAAGATGTTGTCGCCGAGAACGAGCGCGCACGGCTCGCCGGCGATGAACCCCTCGCCGATGGTGAAGGCCTGCGCCAGGCCGTCCGGGCTCGGCTGCTCGGCGTAGGACAGGTTCACGCCGTAGCGCGAGCCGTCCCCGAGCAGGCGCTCGAAGTTGGGCAGGTCGGTCGGCGTGGAGATGACCAGGATGTCCCGGATGCCCGCCAGCATGAGGGTGCTGAGCGGGTAGTAGATCATGGGCTTGTCGTAGACCGGCAGCAGCTGCTTGGAGGTCACGAGCGTGAGCGGGTACAGGCGCGTGCCGGACCCGCCGGCGAGGATGATGCCTTTCATTGGCTATAACCTTTCATTTCTTGCTGCCCTGCGACCAGCGCGGTTTCCGAGAAGGCGAGCGCAGCAGTCGACTCCGAAGGCGATGAACTCGACCAGATTGCCCTCCCGAAGGAGCTGGGAGGAGACCGCTTTGACGAGCCGGCCCCCTTCACCGATCTCACTTGCATGCATAAGATTGTCCGCATGCGTTTCGAGAAAGAAGCCGACGGCGCGGTTGCGGGCAAACTGTTGGAATGGCGTCAAGTTATGCGAGTGATAGACCTCCGCACGCGGCTCGTAAGCCACCTTCAACCCTGAGGCGATAAACCTTGCCGCCATGAGCATGTCCTCGTTGGTGTTAACGTGCTCGAATCCGCCGCATTCGAGATATGCAGTTCGTCGATAGGCGGAACAGGCATCAGATGCAAAGAACGTCTTAATACCGAGTTTCTCGAGATCACATTTGGAACGAACGGATGGCCAGTCGGGATAGTTAAAACCACGCACCAGCTGTTCAAAACGTCGGGCATCCGCCTTAGGCAGCTGCCTGCCGCTTACGAGAGCAATATCGGAATCATCAACCATGGGAGCAACAAGCCGCTCCAGGTAATCATCAGAAACAGGCACAGCATCTTGGGTAAGGAAGCATACAAAGTCACCCCTCGACTCCCTTAGTGCCATGTCTCTTGTGGTGCCGTGGTTGAAATCCTGGCGATCAATCTTCAGCAGGCGGACTCTTTTGTGCTGCCGGACCAGCTCTATAGTTTTATCTTCCGAAGCGGAATCAACAATCAGGATATCAACCGGCTGAATAGACTGGTGTTCGAGGGCAATTAAAAGCCCATCGATTTCATGCTCAGCATTAAGAGTCGGAATGATGACGGAGATTTCCATCTATCGGCCCGTCCTCTCCTTGCCAAACATGGCGCCGAAAGTGCCAGCAAAACACTTCCAATCCATTCGGAAACAACGGTTCCGTACGTAATGCAATTCGATTTTTTGGCGCAGACCGCTTTCAAATGACGCATCGTTGCGATCCGTTGCCTGCCATAACCCGGTAATTCCAGGTTGAACCGAAAGAAATACGATCTTATCCTCATCAGAAAAATGCATTTCGAGTTCATCACGCGTAATGGGACGAGGACCTATAACGGATAAATCACCATTTAAAACATTAAGAAACTGCGGCATCTCATCGATAGAGCACTTACGAATAAACTGACCGACCTTAGTGATGCGCGGATCGTTATCGACCTTGCGCTCAATTTCCCACTGATGCAGCTGCTCAAAATTTAAATACTTCTGAACATTGCCCGCATCGGCAACCATGCTGCGCAGCTTAAAGATCTTAATGACCTTGCCATTTTTGCCAATTCGCTCTTGGGTGTACAAGGGATTACCCGGAGACTCTAGACAAATCAGGACGCACACAAGGCCCACTGGAATAAATAAAATAGCGATAGCCATAAGACTAAACACAAGGTCAAACAGCCTCTTGACGATGCGATACCCAAGCGTACCGCTCGGCTTTATCTGATTGAAAGCCAGCGCACCAACCGTTGATGTACAACTCTCTGTTACTTCTTTAGCAGCCACAATAAAACTTACGTTCCTGTCCCCAGGAACCTCCCCCCCCCATCTATGAATCCAAAAACCAAGTAATTTGCCGGTGCAACGTCTCCCTTACGTTTTGCTGGGCACGTCAAGCGGTAGCAGCTCCCTAAATGTGGAGCCACCATCGCCCACGTCCACCAGGCACCAGCGCTTATGACGATCGATCTTCTTTACACGGGCCTCTTGCCCCACCAAGGGACCCTGCTCTATGTGCAACACGCCGTCTTCTATGCGCGCCACGCTGTTGCGCACCACACCGTCGTCATCCAACACGCTGCGGTACCAGTCCTGCGCATCGTCGGGCATGGGCATGTACGCCCGCTCCCTACTGCCAGCGATACGGCACCCAAAGCTCAACTGAGCCAGGGCCCTATCGAGCACAGCAGCATCGCGCGTAGCGACGAAGAAGTATTCCTTGTACATAGGTTTGGTTTGGAGCGACCAGGCACCATCCCGCTTAAACCAGAACTCCTTTTGCATCACAAAAGCGTCCTGCATAAGGTTGTTCGGGATAATACGGCGGACCTTTTCGCAGGTCTCGCGCTCTTTTCCATTGGGGGTGTGAACCAGATACCAGCGGACGCGGCCGTGCTGGCTATTGGTGGTGGCGCCGTTAAATGCGCCCGGCAGCTGCTCTTGGCGCCGTGCCGTCTGTTCCATGTTCTCGCCCCCTCTTTTGGCTTTGCGATGTACGCAAATGCAGGGGCGTTTAGAACAGGCTTCTCGCTCGCAGCTAGGCGCAGTCGCAAAAGTACAGGTTTTTGTATCTTTCGACACAGGCAATTATACGAGCAATTAATCAACGATTGCCCAGATTACGCAAAATGTCCTGCCGGTAGATACATCTCCATACCCTCTACAAAAACCTGTACCTTTTTGTGCAACAAAAAAAGCCGCTCAACCAGCGGCTTTTCTTATTTTGTTAAGAAAAAGGCGACCGCCCTTTGCGGACGGTCGCCTTTGTTAATTGTTGTGCAGCTTGCCTTAGGCGCGGGTCTTGATCTCCTCGAGAACCTTGGCAACAAACTCGTCGACGCTCATCTGAACGGTCTCGTTGGAGCGATCGCGGACGGAGATGTTGCCGGCCTCGACCTCCTTCTCACCCAGAATGAGCATGTAGGGCACGCGGTCGATGCTGCGGGCCTCGCGGATCTTGTAGCCGATCTTCTCGTCGCGGTCGTCGCAGACCACGCGAATGCCGGCCTCCTCCAGTTTGGCGCACACCTCGTGGGCGTAGTCGCGGCTCTTCTCGGAGACGGGAAGCGCCTTGACCTGCACGGGAGCCAGCCAAGTGGGGAACTTGCCCGCAAAGTGCTCAATCAGAATACCGATGAAGCGCTCGATGGAGCCAAAGCACACGCGGTGCAGCATGATGGGGCGCTTCTTGGTGCCGTCAGCGTCAACGTACTCCAGGTCAAAGTTGAGCGGCATCTGGAAGTCGAGCTGGACGGTACCGCACTGCCAGGTACGGCCGAGCGAGTCCTCCAGGTGGAAGTCGATCTTGGGGCCGTAGAAGGCGCCGTCGCCCTCGTTGACCTCGTAGTCCATGCCCAGCTTCTCCAGAGCGGTGCGCAGGCCCTCCTCGGCGCGAGCCCAGTCCTCGTCAGAACCCATGGAGTCCTCGGGGCGGGTGGAAAGCTCAACGTGGTACTTAAAGCCAAACTTCTGGTACACGGAGTCGATGAGGTTGACCACGCCCACGATCTCGTCGGTCAGCTGGTCGGGGCGCACAAACAGGTGGGCGTCGTCCTGGTTAAAGCAGCGCACGCGGAACAGGCCGTGCAGGGCGCCGCGCAGCTCGTGGCGGTGCACCAGGCCAATCTCGCCGGCGCGGATGGGCAGCTCGCGATAGGAGTGCGGCTTGGAGGCGTACACCAGCACGCCGCCCGGGCAGTTCATGGGCTTAATGCAGTACTCTTCGTCGTCGATGACGGTGGAGTACATGTTGTCCTTGTAGTGGTCCCAGTGGCCCGAGGTCTTCCACAGCTGCTTGTTCATGATGAGCGGCGTGGAGATCTCCACGTAGCCGGCCTTGTGGTGGATCTCACGCCAGTAGTCCAGCAGCGTGTTCTTAAGGATCATGCCGTTGGGCAGGAAGAATGGGAAGCCGGGGGCCTCGTCACGCATCATAAAGAGGTCCATCTCGCGACCGATCTTGCGGTGGTCGCGCTTCTTGGCCTCCTCCAGCATGTGCATGTGCTCGTCGAGCTCTTCCTTGGTGGCAAAGGCGACGCCGTTGATGCGGGTGAGCATCTTGTTGTCCTTGTCGCCCTTCCAGTAAGCGCCCGAGACGCCGGTAAGCTTAAAGGCCTTCAGCGCCTTGGTGTAGCAGATGTGGGGGCCGACGCACATGTCGATGTAGTCGCCCTGCTGGTAGAAGGTGATACGGGCGTCGTCGTCCAGGTCGCCGATGTGCTCGACCTTGTACTTCTCGCCGCGCTCTTCCATAAGGGCGATGGCCTCGGCGCGGGGCTTCTCGTACACGGAGAACTTGAGGTTCTCCTTGACGATCTTTTTCATCTCGGCCTCGATCGCGGGGAAGTCGTCCTCGCTGATCTTGACGCCCTCGGGCAGGTCGACGTCGTAGTAGAAGCCGTTGTCGGTCGCGGGACCGTAGGCAAAGTCAGCCTCGGGATAGAGGCGCTTGATGGCCTGCGCCATGATGTGCGCGGCGGAGTGGCGGATGACGTGCGTGACTTCGTCCTGCGGGAGCTCGGCCACCGAACCGTCATTGTAGAGTGCCTTCATGGGTATGTTTTCTCCTCTCGGATGCCTGATGCAAGTGCGTGCGATGCGCTCGGCGTTTTTGACTTGCATCATTATAGGCAGGTTGCCTTGGTATACAAGCGCCCGCCGCACCTTAATGGCACGGCGGGCGATTTTCTACGCATGCTTCATCGTGTGGGGCGGGATGAGAGGCGCGCGTGGCTTGCGGCGTGCCCGTGGCTTACGGCCGGCCCGGCGATGGATGCGTTACTGGATGCGAGTTCGGCAGTAGGGGCAGACCTTCCAGTGCGCGTCGAGCGGGCGATGGCAGCTGGGGCAGACGTTGCGAACCTGGGTATCGCACACCGGGCAGACGACGAAGTCCTTCTCGATGGGCGCGCCGCACTGCGGGCAGGTGCCGTACTGGGCAAGCTGGCGCTCGCGCAAGGCCATGTCCAGCTCCTGCTCCTCGCGGTCAGACGCGTAGGAGTGCGGACGCAGGACCAGGTAGGCGATGAGGCCTACAAACGGGATGAGGGCGATGATGCCCCATGCCACGTAGGCGCTGGCGCCGCGGCGGCGGGCATCGATGAACACATAGACGACCGACAGCACATACAGGGCGATGATAAAGCCAACGAAGGCATAGACGACGCCCATAAGCTGCGGCGACATGAGCTCGGAGATGTACTTGGACATTACGGGAACCTTTCGGAATATTAACAGTCCGGTCAAGTTTACCACGGGGTTTGTTTATATGGGACCACGGCTAGGGGCGGGGCTGGCGCGGACACAAACATCTCAATCTGTAACAGGTGGAGGCGAAATCCGGGTCTAGATGTTACAGATCGAGACACAGGGGTCCCTCCCCGACTTCAATCTCGATCTGTAACATCTTGACTCCAAAATCAGTCCTTACTGTTACAGATCAAGATGAACGGTGAGCCCTCCGTTAAATATCTCAATCTGTAACAACTAGGGGCCAGAAACCCTTCTATCTGTTACAGATCAAGACAAAGGAAAACGTCCAATCTCAATATCTCAATTTGTAACAACAATTCGGCAAAAACAGGTCTAACCGTTACAGATTTAGATATTCGAAACCGACTGATAGGTTCATCTAAATCTGTAACATCTAGACCCCAAAACGGTCCCTAGATGTTACAGATCGAGACAGAAGAATCTCTCCCTGACTTTAAATCTCAATCTGCAACATATAGGACCGATTTCCCCCTCTTACTGTTACAGATCAAGATAAACGGAGGGTCCATCTGGCAAACGTCTCGATCTGTAACATCTGGAACCCAGTTCTTCTGCTTACTGTTACAGAACGAGACAAACCTCTGACACCCGGGACGGCAGACGAGGTCACCTATGACCCTGAGTCTCCCCTCGCCTGCCGTTTGCGGATGCGAGGGGGCTGTTCGCCGCATTGCCGCCGCACTAGGGGCGTGCGAACCGTAGGATAGTCTTATTGACAGCCTGTCAACTCTTCTGGGAGGCACCGTGGCAGAAACGTTTGATATCGCAATTGTGGGCGCGGGCATCACGGGGTGCGCCATCGCGCGGCAGCTCGCGCGGTTTGACCTGTCCATTTGCGTGGTCGAGGCGGCCAACGATGTCGCCCTGGGCGCGTCGAAGGCCAACGGTGGCCTGGTGCACGCTGGCTACGATCCGGCACCGGGCACCGTAAAGGCACAGGTCAATGCCCGTGGCTGCGAGCTGTATGGTACCTGGGCTCAGGAGTTGGGCTTTTTATTTTGCCGCACCGGTTCGATGGTGCTGGGGTTTAGCGACGAGGACCGTGCGCAACTTGAGCGGCTGCGCAGCAATGGCCACGCCAACGGCGTGCCCGAGTTGTCGATTATCGGCCCCGAGCGCATCCGCGAGCTGGAACCACGCGCGAGTGCCAAGGCGACGTGCGCGCTGTGGTGCCCCTCGACTGGCTTTGTCGATCCGTTTGAGGTCGCCATCGCCGCGCTGGAGAACGCCGTGGCCAACGGCGTGACGTTTATGCGCTCCGCGCCGGTGGAAGCGATTGAGGTTGCTGGCGGCGAGGCTAACGGCGGGGCTGCGCGCTTTACGCTGGCAACGCCCGCCGGCGATGTGCGCTGCCGCTATCTGATCAACGCCGCGGGCAACGGTGCCGCGGACATCTCGCATATGGCGGGCGCCGAGGAGTTCCAGATGGTCTGGCGCCAGGGCAACATCGTGGTACTGGACAAGGAGCCGCGCACGCTCATGCCGCTCTACCCCGTTCCGACGCCAGTGTCCAAGGGCGTTATCGTTACGGGCACCGTGCATGGCAACACCGTGATTACCGCGACCGCTGCCGTGCGTGAGCCGGGCGACACACAGACCTATGCGAGCGATGTGAACGCGTTACTAACGGGAGCGCGCAAGCTGGTTCCCGATCTGGACACGCGCCGCGTGGTGCGCGCATTTGCCGGTGGGCGTCCGGTCATTCAGGGAACCAACGACTTCTTTATTGGGCAGTCGGCCGTGTTGCCGGGGCTGTTTCAGGCGGCGGGCATTCAGTCGCCAGGCGTGGCGAGCGCGCCGGCCATTGCCGAGCGTATGGAGCACGTGATGCGCGAGGCGGGCGTTGCTTTGCGCGAACGGGCCGATTGGGATCCGATTCGCCGCGCACCGGACGACTTCGACCGTGCGCCGCTTGCGCGCAAGGAGGAGCTCATTGAGTCTGACCCCGCGTGGGGGCAGATAGTCTGCCGCTGCGAGACGGTGCCCGAGGCCGAGATCGTGGCCGCGATTCGGCGCCGTCCGGGTGCGGTTTCGGTCGAGGGCGTCAAACGCCGCTGCCGCGCGGGCATGGGCCGCTGCCAGAGTGGCTTCTGCCAGAGCCGCGTGGTGGCCATCCTAGCGCGCGAGCTGGGCTGCGACCCCAGCGAGGTGCTGCTGGAGGACACTGGCTCGTGGCTCGTTGAGGGACCTTTAAAGGGGGTGCGCTAGGATGGCGGCATTCAAATCGAGCGCGTTTGATAACGACGCCGTTGAGGCAGTACCGACGCAGGCCTTCGACGTGGTCGTTATCGGAGGCGGCCCCGCCGGCATGGCTGCCGCACTTGCCGCGCATAAGGCCGGCGCGCGCGTTGCTATCGTGGAGCGCGAGCAACACTTGGGCGGCATCCTCCGCCAGTGCATTCATCCCGGTTTTGGCCTTTCGCACTTTAAGCAGGAGCTCACCGGCCCCGAATACGCGCAGCGCTTTATCGACCAGGTGCGCGCGACCGACATTGCGCTGTTCTTGGACAGCATGGTGCTTGGGATTGATTCGGGCGAGTCCCCGGAAGACGCCGCGGTCCACACCGTCACGCTCATGAGCCCCACCGGAATGTTGCAGCTCAACGGGTGCGCGGTCGTCCTTGCCATGGGTTGCCGCGAGCGCACACGCAGCGAGATCAAGATTCCCGGCAGCCGACCCGCCGGCGTGTTTACGGCCGGCTTGGCGCAGCGATACATCAATATCGAGAACCTAAAACCCGGCTCGCGCGCCGTCATTTTGGGCTCGGGTGACATCGGGCTGATCATGGCGCGCCGCTGCACGCTCGAGGGGATTTCGGTCGAGGGCGTGTACGAGCTCATGCCGTACGCCAACGGCCTGCGTCGCAATGTGAAGAACTGCCTGGACGACTTTGGCATTCCGCTGCATCTGTCCACAACCGTCACACGCGTGATCGGGCACGACCGCGTTGAGGCCGTCGAAGTGAGCCAGGTCGACGAGCACCTTGCACCCATTCCGGGAACCGAGCGCGTTGTTCCGTGCGACACGCTGCTGCTTTCGGTGGGTCTGATTCCCGAGAACGAGCTTTCGGTTGCCGCGGGCGTGGAGCTGGACCCACGTACGCGCGGCGCCGTGGTGGACCAGAGTCTGCAAACGGGCGTACCGGGCATTTTTGCCTGCGGCAACGTGCTGCACGTACACGACCTGGCCGACAACGTGACGACCGAGTCCGAGCGCGCCGGCACGGCCGCAGCGGCGTACGCGCTGGGCGGCGACGCCGGGGCAAACGCTGCGGGCACGGGTTGCCAACTCACGGTCTCCCCCGCCGGCATCGCAGGCTACGCACTGCCGGGCCGCGTTACGACCGTCGGGCTCACTAAGCTCAACTTCCGCGTACGCCGACCGGTCAATGCCGCCCGCGTACGTATCCTGGCAGGCGACGAGGAACTGTTTGCAGGCAAGATCCGCCCGTTTAAACCGAGCGTCATGGAAAGCTTCCCGCTACCGGCAAAGGTGATTCAGCGCGCACTCGATATGGGCGTTAGCGAGATTGTCCTGTCCGTCGACCCCGCTGAGGAGGCGTAGAGTCATGAGCACAAACGCGATTGAAACGCTGCAGTTCAACTGCACCACCTGCCCATCCGAGTGCCTCCTGACCGTGGAGGTCGAACGCAGCGCAGACGGCGCCGTGGCAGAGGTGCGCTCCGCAACCGGCAACAGCTGCCCGCGCGGTGATAAGTTTGCACATCAGGAGCTCACCTGCCCCATGCGCGTGCTTACCACGACCGTGGCCGTATCCGGCGGCGACGAGGCGCTGCTGCCCGTGCGCACGGCCGAAGCCATCCCGCTGGCACTCCATGCCCAGGCGATGGACCTCATCCGGGGCCTAAAGGTCAAAGCCCCCATCCGCATGAGCGATGTAGTCCTCCCCAACCTCCTAGATACCGGTACCGACCTCATCGCCAGCATGGACATCGACCCCGTCTAAGCAGTTAATTTGGGACGGGGCTCTTTTAGCTACCCCGCCATCCACCCCGCCCCTCCTGAATTGCGGTGAAATAGTTCCTGATTTCCGCCAAAACCCCGGTATCCAGGAACTATTCCACCGCAACTATCATTGGAATCGGTATTTAGCCTGTGCCTACTTTAGTGCCATTTCAAAACTATGCCGGATTACGGGGCTGATTCGGAGACCCCCATCCATACCGGCATTTTTCGATTTTTGATAAGCCGTCTACCTGCGGTTTTAATTTCGCAATTTTTCCAATGGTCAAGTAATACAGGTCCAGCCCCGTAATCCGCCATAGTTTTGAAAGCAGCTAATTCGGGACGACCCTCTTATGACTACTTTTACCTATCATTCCGCATGTTTGACACAGCTAAAATAGCCCCGTCCCAAATTGACTACCCTGGCGTTGGGGATACCATGGTGACACCCTAGCGAAAGGATGTTTCATGGCACATGTCGATGACCAGCGTGTGGCGCGCGTGCTCGATGCGCTCGAGGCTCAGCACCCCGGCGCGCAGCTGCTCGTAAACGACCCGTGGTCGATCTATTACCTGACCGGCTTTTATGCCGATATGTTCGAGCGTTTTTGCGGCGTGCTGCTCGCGCGCGATGCCGAGCCGGTGATCCTAGTCAACGCCCTGCACCAGCTGCCCGAGTACGATAATGCCCGCGTCGCCTATCACACCGATACCGACATCGTGGGCGACGCCATCGCTCGCGAGGTCGATCCGACCAAACCGCTCGGCATCGACACCGTCATGCGTTCCGGCTTTTTGATGCCGCTCATGGATCGTCGCGCCGCGAGCGAGTTCTTCCTGGGCGACTTTGCCGTCACCGCCGCACGCACCCACAAGGACGAAGCCGAGCAGGAGCTCATGCGCATGTCCTCGGCCGCAAACGACGCTGTGATGGCCGACGCCATCAAGCTCGTCCACGAGGGCGTGACGGAGCGCGAAATTGCCGACCAGATGCTCGGCCTGTACCGCAAGCACGACTGCGAGGGCTTTAGCTTTCCGCCCATCGTGAGCTTTGGCGCCAACGCCGGAGACCCGCATCACGAGCCCGACGACACCGTACTCAAGCGCGGTGACGTGGTGCTGTTCGACATTGGCGGACGTCGTCGCAACTACTGCTCGGACATGACGCGCACGTTCTTTTGGGGCGAGCCGGACGAAGAGACGGCACGCATCTACGACATCGTGCGCCGCGCCAACGAGGCCGCCGAGGCGCTCATCGCGCCGGGCGTGCGCATGTGCGATCTGGACCGTGCCGCGCGCGACGTGATTGAGGACGCTGGCTACGGCAAGTACTTCACGCATCGCCTGGGCCACTCGATCGGCCTGCAGGACCACGAGCCAGGCGACGTTTCACTTGTCAACGAGCAGGTCGTAGAGCCGGGCATGACGTTCTCTATCGAGCCGGGCATCTACCTCCCCGGCCACACCGGCGTCCGCATCGAGGACCTTGCCCTGGTCACCGAGACCGGCGTCGAGATTCTCAACGCCTACCCACACGATCCGGTCCGTCTGGACTAGGCAATGCGGCAAAGGCGCTGTCCCTTTGCCGCATCCCACCAACGCTGCACCACGAAAAAGGACTATCTACTACGTTTAACCCGCATGGGTCGACCATGCGGGTCTTTTTTGAAAATTGGCAAGCCTTCTACCTGCGGTTTTGATTTCGCAATTCTCGGTGTGGTCGGGGGCAGTCGATTAAACGTAGTAAATAGGCCCATTTCCTGGCGAACAGCCCAAATTAGCTGCCCCTCGAGTGGGTTAGCGCAGCAAGCCTGCCACTTCGCCGGCTAGGGTGATGGTGCCTGCCGCTACGAAGGGCTCGCCCGCGGCATCGAAGGCGGCGAGAGCCTCGGATACACTAGGGTACACACCTGCGAGCTTATCGGCGTCCACAAGACCAGCGAGCTCCTCTGCCGCCAGGGCGCGATCGGAATCGGTCTGCGTTACGACTACACGCGGGAAGGCCGGAATCAGCACGTCAACGATACCCGCCACGTCCTTGTCGGCCAGCGCGGCGCACAGCAGCGTGGGGCGATTCTCCACGCACGGGTCGATCTCATCCAGTGCGCTCACAAAGTTCTCGCAGCTCTGAGGGTTATGGCAGGCATCAATCAGCTTGAGTGGATCGGTTCCCAGCACATCAAAGCGACCCGGCGTGGGACAGCCCATAAGCGAAGCATCGAGCTTTTCATGGTCGAGCTCGCGGCCCAGATAGCCCTCGCACAGCATAATCGCGCACGCAGCATTCTGCGGCTGATAGGCCGGCTTGACCATGCTCGACGTATAAATCGCGCGCGGCGTGGTGCAGCTAAACTCAACCGTATCGCCCACATGCGCCGGCACCTTGGTCGTGGCGTGGCTCACCACGAGCGGCACGACGCCGCACTCGCGGCAACGGGCATCCATCACGCGCTGAACGCTCGCCTCGTGCGTGCCCTCGCCCAGCACAACCAGGCGTCCGGGCTTAATGACCGCAGCCTTCTCCCCCGCAATGGCCTCGAGCGTGTCACCCAGGATGCGCGTGTGGTCGAGCCCGATGCCCGTAATGGCAACGGCGACGGGATCGGTCGCACTCGTGGCGTCCCAACGGCCGCCCATGCCAACCTCGAGCACGGCAATGTCCACCGCGGCCTCGGCAAACACGACAAGCGCGGCAGCCGTCAGCAGGTCAAACGGCGTGATGGTGTAGGCGCGCTCCCCCGCCGCCACACGACGAGTATTCACGCGATGCCCCGACTCGACGGCGGCAGAAACGCCGCGGGCAAACGCCTCATCGCTCACAACGCGCCCATCGACCTCCATACGCTCGGGATAGCGTACAAGCTGCGGCGACGTATACAGCGCGGTCTTTAACCCCTCGCCACGAAGGATGGCAGCCGAAAAACGCGTGGTCGAAGTCTTACCATTGGTACCGGCAACCTGAATGCAATCGAAATACTCATCCGGACGCCCCAGCTCATCGAGCATATCGACAACCGTCTCAAGCAGAGGCCCAGCATCCCCAGAAATCCGCCCCGTATCAGCAGCAAGCCCGACAGCTTCATCAAACGAAAGCAACTCAAACGAGAACGGCACAGAATACGACCCAGAACGCTTAGCCATAACCCAAGTCTCCAATTACAGAAAAAGAGGCCCACCAAAAAAAATGAGCCCCTCGCGTTGACAATATCAGCCTTTATCCGCTTGCAGCAAAATCAAGGGCACAACCCAGTGGCCCTGCCAGGCAGCGGACGACCACGTAACCGCTATGGGAGCGGTTTGGGGCTTTGCTCGATACAAGTTCCGCACGAGCCGAAGGCCACTTAATGTGGCCTTCGTGCGAGCAGGACTGTCCGCAGTAGCGAGCAATGCCCCAAACCGCGTCCCCCGAGTAAACCTTACGAGAAGTCAGCAACCTGAGCAGTCAGCGCCGCCAGGATCTCCTTGAGCTCAGCTGCACGGTCCCTCTTCTTCTGGACCACCGCAGGCGCGGCCTTGGCCACAAAGCCCTCGTTTGCGAGCGTCTTCTCGCAGCCGGCAAGCTCCTTCTGAGCTGTGGCGATCTCCTTCTCCAGGCGCGCCTTCTCAGCCGAAAGGTCAACCTTGCCCTCGAGAACCACAAAGACCTCGACGCCGCTGTCGACCACGGCGATGCTCGCCGCCGGCTTCTCAACGTCAGTGCCCATAACCAGCGAAGCCGTGTTGGCCAGCGGCTCAATCGTGGAGCGCAGGCTCTCGAGCTTCTCGATGTCCTCGGCACCGGCGCGCACGACCACGTCGAGCTCCGCCTTGGGGCTTAAGCGATAACGCGAACGGGTGGCACGGGCGGCGGAAACGACGGCACGGCACAGCTCAAACGCGCGCTCGGCGGGCTCGTCGACGTACTTGGCGTAGTCGGCGGGCTCGGGCCACTTGGCGATCATGAGCGCCTCGGCGCGGTTCACGTTGCCCTCGGCGTCCAGGTCGAGCACGCTCGCCGGCATGTTGTCCCAGATCTCCTCGGTGACAAACGGCATAAGCGGGTGCATCAGGCGAATGGAGGTGTCGAGCACAAAGATCAGGTTGCGCTGCGCCTGTAGACGGCCCTCGCCCTTCAGACGGGCCTTGGTGACCTCGACGTACCAGTCGCAGACCTCGTTCCAGAAGAACTGCTGCACGCCGCGGGCCATGTCGCCAAAGGTGTAGTTCTCAATACCCTCGGTGACCATCTTCACGGCCTTGGCCAGGCGGCTGAACATCCAAGCGTCGGCCGGCGTCTCCACGACAGGCTCGCCGGGCGTGTAGCCCTCCATGTTCATGAGCAGGAAGCGGCTGGCGTTCCAGATCTTGGTCACAAAGCTCTTGGCCTGGTCGGTACGCGGGCTGTCGATGAGCTTCTTGGTCTTCTTGTCGATGTTCGCGTCAAACTTGACGTCCTGGTTGTTGGTGCACAGCGTGAGCAAGTTGAAGCGCATGGCGTCGGCGCCGTACATGCCAATGAGGTCCATGGGGTCAACGCCGTTGCCCTTGGACTTGGACATGCGGCTGCCGTCCTTGGCCAAGATCGTCGGGTATATGACGACGTCCTTAAACGGCACCTCGTCCAAGAAATACAGCGAACTCATGACCATGCGGGCGACCCACAGCGCGATGATGTCGCGTGCGGTGACGAGCGCCGTCGTGGGGTGATGGCCCTCGAGCAGCTCCGGCTTTTGCGGCCAGCCCTGCGTGGCGAAGGTCCACAGCTGCGAGCTGAACCAGGTGTCCAGCACGTTCTCGTCCTGATGCACGTGATGGCCGCCGCACTTGGGACACACATCGGTGTCCTCGGTGAGGGCGTCCTCCCAGCCGCAGTCCTCGCAGTAGAACACGGGGATGCGATGGCCCCACCACAGCTGGCGCGAGATGCACCAGTCCTTGAGGTTCTCCATCCAGGTGGTGTAGGTCTGCGTCCAGCGCGCGGGGTGGAAGGTGACCTTGCCGGAGTTGACGGCGTCGAGCGCCGGTCCCTTGAGCTTGTCGACGGCCACAAACCACTGCTCGGACAGCCACGGCTCCAGCGCGGAGTCGCAACGGTAGCAGTGCATGACGGAGTGGTCGAGGTCCTCGACGTGATCGAGCAGGCCGTGCTCCTCAAACCACTTGATGACGGCCTCGCGGCACTCCTCGCGGTTCATGCCGGTGAACTCGCCGTAACCCTCGACGACCACCGCGTGCTCGTCGAAGATATTGATCTGCGGCAGGTCGTGGGCCTGACCCATGACGTAGTCGTTGGGGTCGTGGGCCGGGGTGACCTTGACGAAGCCGGAGCCAAAGTTGGCATCGACGTGCCAATCCTCAAAGATGGGGATCTCGCGGTCCACGATGGGGAGCTTGACGGTCTTGCCCACGAAGGCGGCCTTCTCGGGATCCTTCGGGGAGACGGCGACGCCCGTATCGCCGAGCATGGTCTCGGGGCGCGTGGTGGCGACGACGATGTAGTCCTGGCCGTTGACCGGCTCGGTCAGCGGGTAGCGCAGGTGCCACAGGTGGCCCTTCTCGTCCTTGTACTCGGCCTCGTCGTCCGAGATAGCGGTGGTGCAGTTGGGGCACCAGTTGACGATGCGCTTGCCGCGGTAAATCAGACCGTCATGGTACCAGTCGCAGAAGACCTTGCGCACGGCCTGGGCGTAGTCCTCGTCCATGGTGAAGCGCTCGTTATCGAAGTCGACGGAGCAGCCCATACGCTTGATCTGCTCGACGATAATGCCGCCGTACTCGTGGGTCCAATCCCAGCAGGCGTCGACAAACTTGTCGCGGCCAATCTCCAAGCGGCTGATGCCCTCGCTCTTGAGCTTCTTGTCGACCTTAGTCTGCGTAGCGATACCGGCGTGGTCGGTGCCGAGCACCCAGCGCGTGGACTTGCCACGCATGCGAGCCATACGGATGATGGCGTCCTGGATGGAGTCGTCGGTGGCGTGACCCATGTGGAGCTTGCCGGTAACGTTGGGAGGCGGAATGGTGACGGTGCAGTCGCCCACGCCCTCACGGCGCTTGTAGTAGCCGCCGTCGAGCCACTTCTGCAGGATCGCCGGCTCGTTGGTCGACGGATCGTAGTTCTTGGGCATTTCTTCCATATATCTCTCCCTGTCCCGCCGGCGTGTCCGCCTGCTTGGTTTTCGCTCGGTCAAGTCCTGGCTCGCACGAAGGCCACATTAAGTGGCCTTCGGC
>UREC01000044.1:0-16310 GCA_900546755.1 uncultured Collinsella sp.
TAACTTGCTACTTCGAACAGTCCTGCGCAAGACGGAGGCGCCACTGGCGCCTCCTTTGCGTGCGGAACTCGTATCAAGTTAAGGACCAGGGGTCCTCTGTTATGTCTTGCTTTATGTCAGCAAGCTGAATTTGAAGACCTTGGACGCGCGGTACACATGGGCCTGGGCTGAAAAGACTTGGTTGGTAGGTTGCCCGGTGGGTCTTGGTCATGTTTGTCGCGAGTTCCGCACGAGCCGAAGAGCACTTAATGTGCTCTTCGTGCGAGCCAGGACTGTAGAGCAGCAAACATAACCAAGACCCACCGGGCAACCGGACGAGCTAGTTTACTTCGCGGCGCCGGGGATGCCGTGGGAGGTTTTGGCGGTTTTGGCTCCGTTTACGATGGCGGTTTGCAAAGCCCTTACGGCGAGCATGCCCAGCAGGTCTAGGGGAACGGCGGCGCTTGCCTGGGCGCCCAGTTTGCCGCTGGCGAGGGTGTAGATGGTGTCGCCGTCGTTGGTGGTGTGCGTGGGACGGATGGCGTGTGCGTAGGCGTCTGCGGCCATCTGGGAGACCTTGGTGGCTTGTGCCTTAGTGAGTTCCACGTTGGTGACGATGCAGCTGATGGTGGTGTTGGTGCGGTCGAGCGGCATCTGCATGGATCCGGCGGCAGCAAAGGCTGCGAGTTCCATGTCGACGATCTGGTCGCTATCGGCTGCGGCGCGCATGCCGGCGACCCACTCGCCGGTGAAGGGGTCGACAACGTTGCCGCAGGCGTTGACCGAGACCACGGCGCCCACCTTGACGGGGCCGAGTGCCACGGCGGCGGCGCCAAGGCCGGCCTTCATGCAGGTGGCGGGGCCCATGAGCTTGCCCACGGTGGCACCGGTGCCGGCACCTACATTGCCCTGCTCGAGCGTGGTGGGGGTGTTGTCGAGTGCCTCGCGCACGGCGGCGATGCCGGCCTCTATGTCGGGGCGAACGGTGGGGTTACCAAAGGCGAGGTCGAAGATACAGCTGGAGCACACGATAGGCACCTGCGTGGGGCCGACGGGAAGGCCGATGCCGCGGCTCTCGAGTTCGCGGGCCACGCCGCTTGCAGCCTCGAGGCCAAAGGCCGATCCGCCCGAAAGGCAGACGGCGTGGACCTTATCGACGGTGTTTTCGGGACGCAACAGGTCGGTCTCACGCGAAGCGGGGGCGCCACCACGTACGTCAACGCCACCGGTGGCACCCTCGGGCGCCACGATTACGGTGCAGCCGGTGCCAGCCTCCTCGTCCGTATAGTTGCCAAAGCAAAAGCCATCGACATTGCAAACATCGATGGCTTCGAGCAGTGTGTCCATGTGTTCTCCTATCGGTTTTCCGCCGGGCCTTATGCCCAGTCGGGATCCGTACGGTACGGCAAAATTGTAGGCGCTGGGGGATACCCAGCGCCAGATGCAATTACGAGAGTTTTTGAATCGCGCGTGCGACGCGAGCGATGGGCAAGCCCACCACGTTGTAGAAGTCACCCGAAATATCGTGCACAAGCATGCGGCCGCCTGTGCCTTGGATGCCGTAGGCCCCGGCCTTGTCCATGGGTTCGCCGGAGGCAACATAGCGCTCGATCTGCTCTTCGGTAAGCTCATAGAACGTCACGTCGGTCACATCGACAAACGACAGGCTCTCGGCGGCATGCGGAGCTGTAGCGTCGCCGGCTTTAACGATGCAGACGCCGGTTGCGACCTGGTGCGTGCGGCCCGAAAGCTCGCGGAGCATGGTGCGCGCCTCGTCCCCGTCTGCCGGCTTGCCCAAAATTTGGCCGTCAAAGGTGACAATAGTATCGGCCGCGACGGTCAGTTCGTTGGGCTCGGCATGCTCGGCGGCAACGGCGGCAGCCTTAGCGCGAGCTAAGCGCTCGACAAGCGTAAGCGGGGCCTCGTCATCAAAAGGAGTCTCGTCGATGTCAGCGGGAATGACGCGGATGTCGTAGCCCGCTTCGCGCATCAGCTCGATGCGGCGCGGTGATTGCGAAGCCAAAATCATAGCTGAATGCCCTCGGCAACCTTCTCGACAGCCTTGTCGCCGGCGAGCGTACGCAGCAGCTCAAGCGCAAAGGGGAGCGACTGGGCCATGCCGCTGGCGGTGATGATGTTGCCGTCGTGCGTGACCTTGTCGCCGGTATAAGTGCCCTCGGGGAAGCTCTTCTCAAAGCCGGGGAAGCACGTGGCATGGCGTCCCTCGAGCAGGTCGAGCTCGCCCAGGATAAACGGGGCGGCGCAGATGGCGGCAACATGCTTGGTCGCGGCGAACTCACAGACTACGTCGCAGACGCGCTGGTCGGCGCGCAGGTTGGTGGCGCCGGGCAGGCCGCCGGGCAGCACGACGCAGTCATACTCGTCAAAGTTAATCTCGTCAAAGAGTGCGTCGCAGGTTACGGGAATCTGCAGCGAGCTTACGACCTCACGCGTGGGCATGATCGAGACGAGCGTGGCGCGCACGCCGCCGCGACGCATGACATCGACCATGGTCAGGCATTCAATCGTTTCAAAGCCATCGGCGGCAAGAACGGCAACGCTGGGCATAAGGGTTCCTTTCAAAAAGCGGCATACAATTAGCCGTCTTATACCCCGAAGGCATACGCTTGCCACGCTCGATTTCCCAATGTTTAAAAAGGGACGGGGATTTGATAATCATTCGGCGCGCAATGATTATTTAATCCCCGTCCCATTCCGTTGTGCGCCACCGACTTTTTTGCACGTTGAGAATTGTTGCGCAACACATTTGGTTTTTTCAGGCTTAGCGTAGCCTCAGGTCATATTCACTTCTCGATTGAAAGGGGAAACCATGCCAAATACGAGAAAAATGAAATGGGGGGGGCTTCTAATAGCCGGCCTGGCGCTGGCCGCTAGTCTTATTGTCGCGCCGCTGGGCGCCTACGCTGCCGACGTCCCCACGCCGGAATTCAAAGAAACATATACGGTGGAAAGCGCTGAGCGTGTTGTGTGCCGATCTTTATCGGGGAAGTACATCGTCTTTAACGAGGATAATAATGGTGACCCCGGCGATTATGGAACGGTTTTAAACGTTGAAGACGGAACGCAGAAGCGTGTCAAAATGTCCCTCGAGAACAGCTGGGATGGCTACTGCTGCTTCTCTTCCGATGAAAAGACGTTATATGCGTACGACGAGGATAGCCTGTCGGTTACCGCCTATGATTTGAGTTCAAATAAATCAAAGACTTATAAGCTTGGAAGTTCCGTTATTGCAGATGGCAGTGCGCATCGTTTTCAGCTGTCTGAAGACGGAAGATCATTTCTATTTCTTTCGGGATCTCGATCGATTCAGTTTTGCAAGTACAATTTCGAAAAAGATGAGATTGAGGAGCAATTTGCTATAGATGATGATGCTCTTGGCGTTGAGCCCTCTTTTGAGGTAATACGAGACGACTACTGGCTGTCTTCGGATGGTATGTACGGATACATAGTGTTCGATGGGTCTGAAGATGGCAAAAGTTGCAATAAAATAGTTACCTATGACTTGGGCACAGCTTCGATTGCGAATATCGTTAGCGTTGAACTGGATACGGATAACAGTTATGGAGCCGTCTATCCTCTGGGCCTTTGTTTTTCCGGCATTCCAATTACTTCGGACAAAGGCACCTTCCTTAACAACGGCGCTCTGTTGTCGAAGAATGGCGAAATGACAAATGATGCTGTTTGCGGTCTTTCAGAGCCTGACTACCCGAATGAAGATGATGGCATCTGCTCGGTTAATTCGAGCGGTTCATTGGCTTTAATTGCGCAAGGTAATGCTACTTCTTCTGACGAAGTCGCGGTATATGATTGTGCTTCGGGCAAGCAGGGGGAGAAAGTAAAGCCGTCTAGTCCGGTTGGCGCTTATGGTTCATTGTCCAATGATGGTCGATATGTGCTCGGAATTAAAACTAATTCTGATAACAATGACAAGATGGTATTGCTTGATTTAAATAAGAACGTTGCTTCTAAGACGCCTTTAAAGAGCGGAAGGAGTGTGGTCGAGCTCTGGTTTGCTGATGACGATACGCTGGTTTGTTGTATGGGTCCTGCTGAAAAGGGCATTCGGGTTGATGTGTACAAGTCGAACATTGCACGAAGTCCTCTAAAAACAGCGTCATCTGAAAAGGCAGAAGAGTCTTTCTTGCACAGTCCTGTTATTTTCGGCGCAATTGCCGTTGCATTGGCTGTTGTTGTTATCGTCGTTGTTTTTGTTGTCCGAAGGAAGATGGCGTCTTGTGTAGCCACCGATTCTCAGTCGACCCCTCTGGAATCCGCTTCCGACTCGCATATTAACCTAACGCGCCAGCAGGACTCGCCTCGGTTTAGGGGCGAGCAGCAATTCCAGCAGGCTGCAACCTCTATGGATGGACCGCGCTTTTGTGCCTTATGTGGCACTCCGCTCGTTCCCGATGCAAAGTTCTGTCCTCATTGCGGCACCCCGATAAAACGTTAACTGCGATACAGTACCAACGTGCATAGTTAAACAAAAGACCCAGCTGATTGCATTATGAATATGAAATCAGCTGGGTTATTGTTTGATGGTTTGCACTGCTTTCCAGTCTCGTCTGTTTCGCCTTACATGACAAAAAAGAGATGGGAATGATTATCTAAGCCCCAAAAAGGCCATCCTGGGCAATGATCATGCGGTTAGTTGCGCTTGAGGTGGACGACGGTTTCGCAGTGGAAGGTTTGCGGGAATAGGTCGACCGGCGTGATCTTGACGGGGGAGAAGGTGCCCTCCTCGACAAAGCGCTTGAGGTCGCGTGCCAGGGTGGCGGGGTCGCAGCTCACGTAGGCCACGTCGCGCGCACTCGTGCTGGCGATGAGGTCGATGGCCTCGGGCGCCAGACCTGCACGCGGCGGATCGACCACCAGGACATCGGCATCCTGGTCGGGGAACTCGCGCACGGCATCGCCGCCGATGACGTCGACGTTATCGAGCTTGTTGATCTCCAGGTTGCGACGCAGGTCGCGCACGGCCGGGCCATAGGCTTCGACGGCGGCGACAAAATCGCAGCGGCGGGCGAGCGGCAGGGTAAAGGTGCCGGCACCGCAGTACAGGTCCACGGCCAGCTCGTCTTCCTGCGGGTCGAGGGCGTCCATAACGAGCTCGATCAAAATCTCGGCACCCTTGGTGTTGACCTGGAAAAACGATGGGGCGGACAGGCGCATCTGGCCTTCGGCGATATTCTCGGTCCACGAGCCCTCACCGGCGAGCATCTCCACCTTGGAGACGCGGCGGGCCTTCTTCTCGCCCTTGCTCATCACACGCACCACGCTCGTGGGATGAGCGGCGTCCGCCAGCACACGGGATACCTGCGAGCGCGGAAAAGAGCCTGTGGGCGTCCAGAGTGCGACCTCGAGTGCCTTGGTGCGGCGCGAAGCGCGAATGCCCACGCGCTCCAGACCCAGGTCGTGGCAGCCGCTTAGATAGTTGAGCGCGCCGACGACCGACTTGAGTGCTTTGGGAAAACGCTTGTCGAACAGCGGGCACGCATCGACGGTCACGATTTTGCTGGGGTCGACACCGTGCATGCCAAGGCGCACGCGACCGTTGACGACGGTCGGTTCGAGCTCGATTTTATTGCGGTAGCCCCAGTCGTCCTTGGTGTGGCGGATGGGCTGTACCAACTCATCGACCTGCTCGGGAGCGAACTTGCCGATGCGCTCGAGCGTGGAGCGCAGATTTTGCTCCTTGGCGGCGAGCTGTGCCGTGCGTGAGAGATTGCCCCACGAGCAGCCGCCGCAGATGCCCACGAAGGGGCAGGGAGGCTGAATGCGATCGGGGCTTGGCTCCAGAATCTCGGTGGTGCGGGCGCGCATGAACGACTTGCCGTCCTGTACGACCTCGGCCTCGACGGTGTCGCCTGCCACGGCACCCTGCACAAAGACGGCTTTGCCGTTGTCGGCGTGCGCCAGCCCGTCGGCGCCGTAGGTCATCGATTCTATGGTGAGCTTCATATTCCTGCCTGTCATTCGTGTTGTTGTTCGCACCATGGTAGCAGGGAAAAGCGCCCCGCATCCGAGGCTTTCCTCAAATGCGGGGCGCTTCTACAAACCGCTTCTACAAACGACTATTTCGTCTTGCCGGTAATGAGCGTCTTAAGACCCAGGCCGATCAAGCCCAGGCCCATGCGCACGCGACCGGGGCGATGGCGCTCTATGGTCTTGGTCTTGCCAGCGGGCTTCTCGCGGCGGGCGCTCGTCTCGGGTGCGGGCTTGGTGACCTGCGGCTCGGGCTGAGGTGCAGGTGCAGGCTCGGGCTCAATGACGGTCGCCTGGACCTTCTGGACCTCGGGTGTGGCCGGCTGCGGCTCAGGAGCAGGGGCGGGCTTTGCCTCGACGGCGGCCTCGGCGTTGCGATAGGCACGCTCCAGCAGAGCTTCCTGCGAGTTGAAGGGCTTCTCGCCCTCTGCACGCTCGACGGGAACCCAGGTGCCGTCACTCGTCAGGCTGCGCGCTTTCACGTTGTCGCGCAGCTGCATGCCCATGTACTCGTGCACCAGGGCGCGGCAGGTGGGGTCGAGCACAGGGAAGGCGATCTCCACGCGGTGCTCGGTGTTGCGCGTCATCATGTCGGCCGAGCTCAGATAGATCATGTCCGAGTCCACGCCAAAGGCGTAAACGCGTGCATGCTCCAAAAAGCGTCCGACGATAGAACGGACATGCACGTTCTCGGTCTTGCCCGGAACGCCCGGCTTGAGGCACGAGATGCCGCGGATGATCATGTCCACGCGGACTCCTGCGCACGATGCTTCGGCGATCTTGTCGATGACCTCGCGGTCGGTGAGCGAGTTGAGCTTAAAGAACACACGTGCGGGCTCGCCAGCGAGGGCGCGCTGGATCTCGCGATCCAGGCCGCGTATGATGAGCGGCTTGAGGCCCACGGGCGCCACGCCCAGGAAGCGGTAATCGCCGTGCAGGTTGCCCAGCGACAGGTTGCGGAAGAACAAGTTGGCGTCCTCGCCGATGCCGGGATGGGCGGTCATGAGCATAAAATCGCTGTAGAGCTTGGCCGTCTTCTCGTTAAAGTTGCCGGTGCCCAACAGCGTCAGACGGGTAAGCGCCATGCCCTCGCGATAGGTGAGCTGGCAGATCTTGGAGTGGCATTTAAAGCCTTCGGAGCCGTAGATGACGGTGCAGCCTGCCTCTTCCAGTCGCTCGGCCCACTCGATGTTGTTCTGCTCGTCGAAGCGGGCGCGGAGCTCCATGAGCACCGTGACCTCTTTGCCATTCTCGGCGGCATCGATCAGCGACTCGCACAGGCGGCTCTGCTTGGCCACGCGGTAGAGCGTGATGCGCAGCGAGATGCACTCGGGGTCGTAGGCGGCCTCGTGCACCAGATCCAGGAAGGGGTTCATGGCCTCATAGGGATAAAAGAGCAGCTTGTCGTGCTGAAGTACCTGCTCGCGGATGGAGCGGGCCATATCGATGGTGGGGTTGGGCTGCGGCTTAAACGGCGTAAAGAGCAGCTCGTTGCGCAGGTGCTCGGGAATCTTGCCCTCAATGCCAAAGACATAGCCCAGGTCGAGCGGGATATCGCAGGTAAAGACCGAGCGACGCGAGAGCTCGAGCGCCTTGCGGATAGTCTTGAGCGTTGACTTTTCGAGCGAGCCCGATACGGCGAGTACCACCGGCTGCAGACGCAGGCGCTTCTTGAGGATACGCTTCATGTGCTGGCGGTAGTCCTCTTCCTCCTCGACGCCCTCGCCGTCCGGATCGATGTCGGCGTTGCGGGTGACGCGGATGAGTGCGCGGTCGAGCGGCTTATAGGAGCCAAAGCAACTGTCCAGGCAGGCGAGGATGACGTCCTCGAGCAGAATGTAGGAGTAGGTGCCGGTGGGCGAGGGGATCTCGACCACGCGGTTCATCGAGGCGGGAATCTCGATCAGGCCCAGCAGACTTTCCTCGTCGGTGACGCCGTCCAGGCCGCAGGCCAGGTAGAGCGCGCCGTTGCGCAGGTTGGGGAAGGGGTGGCGCGGGTCGATCACCAGCGGTGAGATGACCGGCGACACGTAGGCCTGGAAGTAACGGGTGACAAAGGTGCGTTCCTCGGGCGTAAGCGAATCGACACGCGCGCGGTGAACGCCCAGGGTGTCGAGCTTGCCTTCGATGTTCTTAAAAATGGACTCCCAACGGGTAAGGAGCCCGGGCATTTCGTCCATGACAGCATCGACCTGTTCGGAGGCGGTCATATTGCTCTTGTTGTCGACAGGTTGCTTTTTGAGCTCGGCCAGGTCGGACAGGCCACCCACGCGCACCATGAGGAACTCATCGAGGTTTGACTCGAAGATCGAGACGAACTTAAGGCGCTCGAACAGCGGCACGGACTCATCAAAAGCCTCGTCGAGCACGCGGTTGTCAAAGCGCAGCCAGCTGAGCTCTCGGTTCTGCGTGTACGAGAAGTCGCGCGGCGGTTTGCGCAGCTTTGCGGCGGCTTGCTTTTTTTCGATTTTGCTCGGCATATTCATCTGTCCGTTCAGTCCCCGCGGGGGACGGTAGCCTAACACTATTCTCTATTGTCTCAATTTAGTCGACTTGCGGCACGGACGTATTGTGCGAACGGTATCTTTACCTACTTCTAACGCTGACGAGCCGAAGCACTAACGTCCGGTGCTTTGAGTAAGCGATCTATATCCTCACTCAACTGGTGAGAATGTATGAATAAGAATGATAGCAAGCTGAATATAATCGAATGTAGGTCGAATCGAGGGCAAGCATCATTTATATGCAGAAAACCGTTTTCGCTATGCAATTTTGAATCATGGATAACTTTGAGTGTTTCGTCTTGAATTACTAGAAAAAAATAACGTTTACCTAGGAAAATCTGCTTTACGAAACTGAAGTGCATCATGGGGGAATCATATGCGATATACCGTTCATCGCACTTTGCTGACCGTTCGGGGGCGAGGTGGAATTGCGGGTGATTTTTGGATATAACTAGAGCTGTCAGCAAGCAGCGTCCCATATGGAGGGGCGCTGATACATTCGGCCAGTAAGGCCCGAAAGAAAGGTAGGAGGCCATGACGAAAGGTCTGCACGTGCCTTCCGAGATCGGCAAGCTCAGGAAGGTCTGCCTGCACCGTCCCGGCGACGAGCTCCTCAACCTGCCGCCCGACGAGCTCGAGCGACTCCTGTTCGACGACGTCCCGTTCCTGGAGGTCGCGCAGCAGGAGCACGACACCTTCGCCCAGATCCTGAGGGACCAGGGCGTGGAGGTCCTCTACCTCGAGAACCTCGTCGCCGAGGTGTTCGACCAGGTCCCCGGCGCCCGCGCCGAGTTCACCGACCAGTACATCGCCGAGGCAGGCATCCGCGGCCAGCAGATGCCGCAGATCGTCCGCGAGAAGCTGGACTCCATCGAGGACAACCTCGAGTTCGTCAAGAAGACCATGGCCGGCATGACCAAGGCCGAGATCGACATGCCCCTCACGGCGTCCACGACCCTCGACTCCCTGGTCAACTCCGAGTCCGAGTCCGACCTGATCATCGACCCGATGCCCAACCTCTACTTCACCCGCGACCCGTTCGCGGTCGTCGGCGAGGGCGTCAACCTCAACCGCATGTACTCGGTCACCCGCAACCGCGAGACCCTGTACGGCAAGTACGTCTTCAAGTACCACCCCGACTACAAGGACGTCTCCCTGTACTTCCGCCGCGACTGCCAGTTCCACACCGAGGGCGGCGACGTGCTGAACATCAACGAGAAGACCCTCGCCGTCGGCATCTCCCAGCGCACCCAGGCCGCCGCTATCGACGTCATGGCCCAGAACATCTTCTGGAACTCCGACTCCAAGGTCGAGCGCATCCTGGCCTTCGACATCCCCGTCTCGCGCGCCTTCATGCACCTCGACACGGTCTTCACCCAGATCGACGTCGATAAGTTCACGATCCACCCCGCCATCATGGGCACCCTGCGCGTCTACGAGCTGACCGCCGGCAAGAACCCGGGCGACGTGAACATCCGCCTGATCGAGGACACCCTCGAGCACGTCCTGGAGGATGCCACCGGCGTCGACCAGGTCAAGCTGATCCCCTGCGGCGGCGGCGACCCGATCGCGGCCTCCCGCGAGCAGTGGAACGACGGCTCCAACACCCTGTGCGTCGAGCCCGGCAAGATCTGCGTCTACGCGCGCAACACCGTCACCAACGACGTGCTGTACAAGGAGGGCCTGGACCTTCTCGTCGTGCCCTCCGCCGAGCTCTCCCGCGGCCGCGGCGGCCCGCGCTGCATGAGCATGCCCTTCTGGCGTGAGGACCTCTAAGGTCTTCTAGGACCCGTATAGGTCTTAATACATACATCTAGCTGACGTTAGATGTCTCCCATTGGGGCGGTGCGGGTTTTCGCGCCGCCCCAATCTTGTATGAGGAACGTCAACACGGTTGGATGACTGCTTTTGTAAGGAGCTTGGCCATGGACATTAAGACGATTGGCGTTGAGGAATGGCTCAACGTTTGGGAGAAGAGCGCCACGTGGGACATCGCCCAGTCGACGATCTCGTCGCTCACCATGGGCGAGCTGCGCGCGCTCGATGAGCAGGACGGCGCCACGTTCTACGAGCGCCTGGACCGCGAGAAGATGAACTACGGCTGGATCGAGGGCTCTCCGGAGTTTAAGGCCGAGGTTGCCAAGCTGTATCGTCGCGAGGTCAATCCCGATCACATACTGCAGACCAATGGCTGCACGGGCGCTAACCTCAACGCCATCATGGCCGTGGTCGAGCCCGGCGACCATGTCATCGCCGAGTGGCCCACCTACGCGCCGCTCTACGAGATTCCGCATACGCTCGGTGCCGAGGTCGAGTATTGGGAGCTTCGCGAGGAGCTTGGCTGGAAGCCCGATATCGAGGAGCTTAAGCGCTTGGTGCGTCCCAATACCAAGCTCATCTGCATCAACAACGCATCGAACCCCATCGGAACGGTGCTCGATGCCGATACGCTCGGCCAGATTGCCGAGATCGCCCGTTCGGCTGGCGCCTATGTGCTGTGCGACGAGGTGTACCTGCCGCTTGAGAACACCAAGGCCTTTATGTCGATGGCCGACATGTACGAGAAGGCCATTGTCACCAACTCGGTGTCCAAGACCTATTCGACGCCTGCGGCCCGCGTGGGCTGGGTCGTGGCCGACGAAGAGGCGTCCAACCGCATCCGCACCTACCGCGACTACACCATGATCTGCGGCGGCGTGTTCAACGATGCCCTGGCGACCTATGTGCTTGAGCACAAGGATAAGATTCTCGAGCGCAATCGCAAGATCGTGTTTGGCAACCGCGATATCGCGCAGGCTTGGATCGATACGCAGCATCGCGTTTCCTGGACGGCCCCGCAGGGAATATCCACCTCGTTTATCCAGCTGGATATTCCCGAGGATGACGAGGAATTCTGTAAGCGCCTGTTGGCCGAGAGGGGAGTGCTGCTGGTCCCCGGTAGCCGTTTTGAGCTTCCCTGCGGCGCACGCCTGGGCTACTGCGCGAGCGAAGACGTTCTTCGCGAGGGCCTGAGGCTTTTGGGCGAGGCACTGGCGGAGTTCGATCGCTAGGATTCCGACGATCTTCGAGGGCCTTATCCAAATTGGCCGAAGATAATCGAAAACGGACCCGTTTCCCTAGGGGAAGCGGGTTCGTTTTTCTATACCGAGAAGTCAAGTTGTTACAAATGGGGCCGTAAAGCGAGCCGGTATCCGCTGGGCCTTATACTGAGCTTCCGGTGAACGGTATCAAGCGTCTGGTAAACGGTAATTTGTTTACCAGAAATGAATAGGACAAACTTTTTTCTGAATAAAAATGAAAATGGTTGAGACGTGGCATGAATCGCTGATTCTATTCATAGCTTTATTAGAAATATGCAATTTGAGGGTGGTTTAATAAAGTTAAGTTCCATTTGCTATTTGGACTGAAAACGCGTTTTAGCACGTAAATACACTTTATTATATCAAAGTGTGCCATGCGTGAAGTATATGTGTATGCCGTTCACCCCTCATATAAAACCGTTCGGGGGCGAGGTGGAAGTATGGACTGATTTTGGATATAAATATGTCGTCAGCAATAACGCCTCACACGGAGGGGCGCTAACGAATCGGCCCTGACAGGGGCCCGAAAGAAAGGTAGGAGGCCATGACGAAAGGTCTGCACGTGCCTTCCGAGATCGGCAAGCTCAGGAAGGTCTGCCTGCACCGTCCCGGCGACGAGCTCCTCAACCTGCCGCCCGACGAGCTCGAGCGACTCCTGTTCGACGACGTCCCGTTCCTGGAGGTCGCGCAGCAGGAGCACGACACCTTCGCCCAGATCCTGAGGGACCAGGGCGTGGAGGTCCTCTACCTCGAGAACCTCGTCGCCGAGGTGTTCGACCAGGTCCCCGGCGCCCGCGCCGAGTTCACCGACCAGTACATCGCCGAGGCAGGCATCCGCGGCCAGCAGATGCCGCAGATCGTCCGCGAGAAGCTGGACTCCATCGAGGACAACCTCGAGTTCGTCAAGAAGACCATGGCCGGCATGACCAAGGCCGAGATCGACATGCCCCTCACGGCGTCCACGACCCTCGACTCCCTGGTCAACTCCGAGTCCGAGTCCGACCTGATCATCGACCCGATGCCCAACCTCTACTTCACCCGCGACCCGTTCGCGGTCGTCGGCGAGGGCGTCAACCTCAACCGCATGTACTCGGTCACCCGCAACCGCGAGACCCTGTACGGCAAGTACGTCTTCAAGTACCACCCCGACTACAAGGACGTCTCCCTGTACTTCCGCCGCGACTGCCAGTTCCACACCGAGGGCGGCGACGTGCTGAACATCAACGAGAAGACCCTCGCCGTCGGCATCTCCCAGCGCACCCAGGCCGCCGCTATCGACGTCATGGCCCAGAACATCTTCTGGAACTCCGACTCCAAGGTCGAGCGCATCCTGGCCTTCGACATCCCCGTCTCGCGCGCCTTCATGCACCTCGACACGGTCTTCACCCAGATCGACGTCGATAAGTTCACGATCCACCCCGCCATCATGGGCACCCTGCGCGTCTACGAGCTGACCGCCGGCAAGAACCCGGGCGACGTGAACATCCGCCTGATCGAGGACACCCTCGAGCACGTCCTGGAGGATGCCACCGGCGTCGACCAGGTCAAGCTGATCCCCTGCGGCGGCGGCGACCCGATCGCGGCCTCCCGCGAGCAGTGGAACGACGGCTCCAACACCCTGTGCGTCGAGCCCGGCAAGATCTGCGTCTACGCGCGCAACACCGTCACCAACGACGTGCTGTACAAGGAGGGCCTGGACCTTCTCGTCGTGCCCTCCGCCGAGCTCTCCCGCGGCCGCGGCGGCCCGCGCTGCATGAGCATGCCCTTCTGGCGCGAGGACCTCTAAGTCTTTCCGTTTCCGGTGCGGTCTCCCTACAACCGCACCGGTTTCGCCCGTCAAACGGGCGACACTAATACTTACGTAATTCATTTCTTCGAAAGGAAACGAACCATGGGTGTTAACCTCTCCGGCCGTAGCTTCCTCAAGCTCCTCGACCTCACCACCGAGGAGATCGAGTACCTGCTCAAGCTCTCCAAGAACTTCAAGGATATGAAGCGCGCTGGCGTTCCGCACCGCTATCTCGAGGGTAAGAACATCGTTCTGCTCTTCCAGAAGACCTCCACTCGTACCCGCTGCGCCTTCGAGGTCGGCGGCATGGATCTGGGCATGGGCGTCACCTACCTCGATCCGGGTTCGTCGCAGATGGGCAAGAAGGAGTCCATCGAGGATACCGCCCGTGTTCTCGGCCGCATGTATGATGGCATCGAGTTCCGTGGCTTTGCCCAGGACGACGTCGAGGAGCTCGCTGCTAAGTCCGGCGTGCCCGTGTGGAACGGCCTGACCACTGAGTGGCATCCCACCCAGATGCTCGCCGACATCCTGACCGTCCAGGAGAACTTCAACTACGACATCAAGGGCAAGACCCTCGTCTTCATGGGTGACTGCAAGAACAACGTTGCTCGCTCCCTCATGGTCGTCTGCTCCAAGCTCGGCATGAACTTCGTGGCCTGCGGCCCCGAGGAGTGCATGCCCGCTGACGACGTCATCGAGGCCTGCAAGCCCATCGCTGAGGCTAACGGCTGCACCATCAAGCTGACCACCGACGTCAAGGACGGCGTCACCGGTGCCGACGTTCTCTACACCGACGTGTGGGTCTCCATGGGCGAGCCTGACGAGGTCTGGGCCGAGCGCATCGCTCAGCTCACCCCGTATCGCGTTACCTCTGAGGTCATGGCTATGGCCAACCCGGGTGCCATCTTCCTGCACTGCCTGCCCAGCTTCCACGACACCAACACCACGATTGGCGCCGAGAAGTGCGAGCAGTTCGGCATCACCGAGCAGGAGGTCACTGACGAGGTCTTCGAGAGCCCCGCTTCCAAGGTCTTCGACGAGGCCGAGAACCGCATGCACACCATCAAGGCTGTCATGTACGCTACGCTCAAGTAAGAGCATCTAGCGTCTCGCTCGGGGTGTATTGCTGCGCACCCCGAGCGCTTTTGTCTGGTAAAAATCTCGCACCGAGCGACATGCACGGCACGGAAGAGCCGCTTCGGGCGAGATCAGTAAATGATTTATGAAGGGGGGATGAGAACTATGACTGAGACCGCTAAGAAAAAGCGCGGTATGCCTTCATCGTTCACCATTCTTCTTGCTCTGCTGGCAATCGTCGCGGTTGTTACCGTTATCGTCTCCGGTACGTCCGGTGGCGCGGTTACCGCTGCCCGCTTGAGCGATTTCTGCACCGCCCCGGTCAAGGGCTTCGCTGACGCTCTGCCCGTCTGCCTCTTCGTTATGATCCTCGGCGGCTTCCTCGGCATGATGACCGAGACCGGCGCCCTGGACAACGGCATTGCCGTTCTGGTGCAGAAGCTTAAGGGCAATGAGATCATGCTCATTCCCGTGCTGATGCTCATCTTCTCCCTCGGTGGTACCACCTATGGTATGTGCGAGGAGACCGTTCCCTTCTACGCCCTGCTCGCCGCCACCATGATGGCTGCTGGCTTCGACCCCATGGTCGGCGCTGCTACCGTCCTGCTCGGCGCTGGTTGCGGCTGCCTCGGCTCCACGGTTAACCCGTTTGCCGTCGGTGCTGCCGTTGACGCTCTGACTGGCGTTGGCATTGAGGTCAACCAGTCCATCATCATCGGCCTCGGTGCCGTCCTGTGGATTGTTACCACTGTTATGTCCATCCTCTTCGTCATGAGCTATGCCAAGAAGGTCAAGGCTGACAAGGGTTCCACCATCCTTTCGATGCAGGAGCTCAAGGACGCCGAAGAGGCTCACGGCAAGGCTGCTTCCGAGGTTCACAAGGAGGTCAAGCTCACCGGTCGTCAGAAGGGTGTTCTGATCGCCTTTGCCTTCACCTTCGTCGTCATGATCGTCGGCTTCATCCCGCTGGCCGACCTCAACGAGGGCGTCGCCAACTTCTTCGATGCTGGCGCTGTTTATGACGCCGACGGTAACGCCATCGTTCAGGGCTGGTCTGCCCTGATCACCGGCCTGCCCATTGGCCAGTGGTACTTCGACGAGGCTTCCACCTGGTTCTTCCTCATGGCTGTCCTGATCGGTATCATCGGCGGCCTGTCCGAGAAGCAGATCGTCAACACCTTCATCACCGGCGCTGCCGACATGATGTCCGTTGTCCTCGTCATCGCTCTCGCCCGTGGTATCTCCGTCCTCATGGCTAGCACCGGCCTCGACGTCTACGTCCTCGACGCTGCCGCCAATGCTCTGGCTGGCCTGTCCGGCGTGATCTTCGCTCCCATGAGCTTCCTGGTCTACTTCGGCCTGTCCTTCCTGATCCCTTCGACCTCCGGTATGGCTACTGTCTCCATGCCCATCATGGGACCGCTGGCTGTTAAGCTTGGCTTCTCGCCCGAGGTCATGGTCATGATCTTCTCCGCCGCCATCGGCGTCGTGAACCTGTTCACCCCGACCTCCGGCGCCATCATGGGCGGTCTTGCCCTGGCCAAGATCGAGTGGACGACCTGGCTCAAGTTTGCTCTCAAGCTCATCGTCGCTCTCTCCGTCGTCTGCGCCGTCATCCTGACCATCGCTTGCGTGATGCTCTAAGTACCCCTTGGGTACCCCACGGAAACCATGACGATCCTGTAAAGGATCACCTGGTCATCGTCTGTCCGGTGGGGTAACCCCACCGGTAGACTCCTACCTTTAGCCTCCTCCCGTTCCGTGCGCGGGGGGAGGCGCTCTTGTGTTCCGGCGTTTTACCAAACGCCGGAACCGGTCGACGCTGCACGGGCACCAGAGCGACAACTTGTCATTCAAAGAGGGCGGCATGAC
>UREC01000045.1:0-16115 GCA_900546755.1 uncultured Collinsella sp.
CCGGCGAACAGCCCGGCGGCGCGGCTGGCGGCGAGGCCGGGCAGGTAGGCGACCGCCAGCCCCGCGGCGCGGGCGCGCCGCACGGCGAGGGACCCTATGTTGCGGAACTGGTCGACGACGACGAGCGTGCCGGCGGGCGCGGAGGAGAACAGCGCGTCGAGAGCGCCCTCCCGGTTGCGGACGGGGGCGCTGGCCAGCACCTCCCCGCCGCGGTCGATCAGGCAGGCCCAGTGGGAGGACTTGCCGACGTCCAGGCCGAGCACGGCCGCGGGTCTGGTCGATGGCGCTTTCACGGTGGTATCCTTCCGGTAGTCGTTCGACCGGATGGCCTCCCCCTCGGCACTCACATTACCAGCCGCGGCGCCTGCCCGGCACTTTCCTATCAGCCGTCGGGGGCGGCGCGTCCCGCGCCGGCAGCACCCAACGGGCCCTCTCGGGGGCAGGGACGTTCGGCCGTGCGCGGGCGCCCGGTCGGCGGCCCGTTCTGGGCGCGCCTCAATCGTAGCCCGAGACGGGCCCGGGCTGACAATTTCGACTGTAATGGACGTTCTTAAACGACTAGTCATTTAAGAACGTCCCCAATGACTGCCCTCAGAATGAGCGTGGCCGGCAACCGTGCGGCACCGGTCCGCATGGCGGCGTATAATCGGCGGCAGATGACTTGGACGTTAGGAAACCATGACCGATAGCATGCAGCAGATGGCGCTCGACACGCTCGGCGCCTATTTTGGCTACACCTCGTTTCGCCCGGGGCAGGACCGCATGGTCGATGCGATCCTTGCCGGTCGCGATGCGCTGGGCGTTATGCCCACAGGCGCCGGCAAGTCCATTTGCTACCAGGTGCCCGCGCTCATGCTGCCCGGCATTACCTTTGTGGTGAGCCCGCTGCTGTCGCTTATGGAGGACCAGACCCGTGCGTTGCTCGCGGCGGGCGCGCGACCCAGCTATCTCAACTCCAGCCTTACTCCGGCCCAGCAAAACACCGTGCTCAAGCGCGCACGCGAGGGCCGCTACCAGCTTATGTACGTGGCGCCCGAGCGCCTGCTCGAGCCGCGCTTTTTAGCCTTTGCGCAGGAGGCCGCGGCGGACGGCGGCATCGGCGTGCCGCTCGTGGCCATTGACGAGGCCCACTGCGTAAGCCAGTGGGGCCAGGATTTCCGCCCCGCCTACCTGCAGATTCGCGAGTTCATCGATTCCCTGCCGCAGCGCCCCATCGTGGCGGCCTTTACTGCTACAGCGACTGAGCGCGTGCGTGCGGACATTCAGCAGATGCTCGGCCTGCAAAACCCGGCGACGGTGGTGACGGGCTTCGATCGCAAGAACCTCTACTTTGGCTGCGAGGAGATGGGCGACAAGGCTAAGACCGCGTGGGTGCGCGACTATGTGATTGCGCATTCGAGCGAGAGCGGCATCGTGTATTGCTCGACCCGCAAGGCCGTCGATGCGCTGGCAGGAGAGCTTACCGAGGCTCTGGGCCCCAGCGGCATTCGCGTTGGTCGCTACCATGCCGGCATGGGCAACGACGCCCGCCGCCAAAGCCAGCGCGCCTTTATCGACGACGATATTCAGGTGATGGTTGCCACCAACGCCTTTGGCATGGGCATCGACAAGCCCAACGTGCGCTACGTGATTCACAACAACGTGCCCGAGAGCATCGAGGCCTACTACCAGGAGGCGGGCCGCGCCGGCCGCGATGGCGATCCGGCAAGCTGCCACCTGCTGTGGAACGGCAACGATTTTCGCATGCGCCGCTTTTTGATCGACCGCGGCGATGCGGCCGACGAGACGCTCGACGACGAGCAGCGCGCGTGGGCGCTCCAAAATCGATATCGTCTGCTCAGCCAGATGGAGGGCTACTGCAATACCACCGGCTGCCTGCGCGAATACATGCTGCGCTACTTTGGCGACGAGGCCGCGGCCGAGCATGCGGCCGTGGGCGGCACCGCTGCGGACGACGCCGAGGGCTGTGGCAACTGCAGCAACTGCCTCACGAAGTTCGAGGTCGAGGACGTCACCGATATGGCCCGCGCCGCCGTGCGCTATGTGGCCACGCGTCCCATGCGCTTTGGCAAGTCGCTCATCGCCGATGTGCTTCACGGCGGCAACACCGAGCGCATTCGCCAGATGCATCTGGACGAGGATCGCGGCTATGGTGAGCTGTCGAGCGAATCGGTCGGGCGCATTAAGGACATCATCGGCCAGCTGTGTGGGCGCGGCTATTTGGCTACCTCGCAGGGGCAGTACCCGGTCGTGGGCCTGGGTCCGCGTGCTGGCGAGGTCGAGGAAGAGGCGTTTGCCTTTACCGTTAAGCGTCGCGCGTCCAAGCGCAAGGCCTCGGCCCGCGCCCGCCGTGCGGTGGATCTGCTGCGCGAGGAGGCCGAGCTGGATCAGCGCCCGCGCGTTGGCGACGATGCCGAGCTGTTCGAGCGCCTGCGTGCCCTGCGCAAGGAGATCTCGACCGAGCTCGAGATGGCGCCGTACATGGTCTTTTCCGACAAGGCCCTGCGCGGCCTGTGCCGTCTGCGCCCGCAGACGCGCGACGAGCTTATCCAGGTCAACGGCATCGGCGAGAAAAAGGCCGACGCCTTTGGCGAGCAGTTTATGGCGGCGATTGAAGAGTTTGAGTCCGAGCATGCGCGGGATGGAGCGTAACGATGGCAACCGATAACAAGACCGAACGTTCTGAGCGCGCCGAGGTTTCCGCCGTGCCGCTGTACCAGCAGGTTATGGACGACCTGAAGGGCGAGATCGCGCGTGGCATGTACGCATCCGGCTCGCGCATTCCTTCCGAGATGGAGCTTGCGAAGTCCTACGGCGTGGGGCGCATTACCGTGCGCCGCGCCATTGAGGAGCTGTCGCGCGCGGGATATCTCAACCGCCAGCAGGGGAGGGGCACCTTTGTGTGCGCCCCCAAGCTTAAGCGCAAGATTGTCCAGAAGGGTGACGTTCAGAGCTTTTCCGAGGGTTGCGCCGCCAACGACATGGTGGCCGGAGCGCGTCTGGTGTCGCGCACGGTGGTCGCGGCGACGCGCGAGGACGCGGCGTTTTTTGGCGTGGAACCCGGCTGCGAGCTCATTGTGGTCGAGCGCGTGCGCACGGCAGACGGCGTGCCCGTCATGCTCGAGAACAACGCCTTTGTGCTGGCCGACCATCCCTACCTGCAAACGATGCGCGACGAGGACCTCACGGACAATTCCATCTTTACGCTCGTTGCCGAGCATTCGGGCCGCGCGCCGATCAAGTCCGACCCCTGCACCGTGGAGATTGCGCTTGCCGACGCTCAGGCGGCCCCGCTGCTGGAGGTGCCGGTCGGCGAACCGCTCTTCTATATGGAGGCGTACTTTACCGACGCCGGCGGGCGCCCTCTACTGCTCGGGCGTCAAAAGATCGTGGGCTCGCGCTACGTGTTCGACATCTAACGTCCACAGATAGAACAACATAGAACAAATTTGCCGGGATGACTTCACGGGCGTTATTACACGTGTTATAAATAGGACAACATAGAACGACCGCAGGTACGAGCTGCCGTCGTTCAAAGCCGCCACACAAGGAGGAGCGTCACCGTGAACGCACACGATCTGATTCAGGAAATTATCGAGCGCAAGGGTAAGATCGAGAACGTCTTTTGGATCGCCTGCGGCGGTTCGATGATCGACCTGATGCCGGCTAACGAGCTGCTCAAGCGCGAGGCCACCACGTTTGCCTCGACGGTCTACACGGCACGCGAGTTTTGCCTGATGGCGCCCAAGAGCCTGGGGCCGAAGTCGCTCGTCGTCGCCTGCAGCCACAGCGGCAATACGCAGGAGGTTGTCGATGCCTGCGAGATGGCGCTCGCCGCCGGCGCCGAGGTCGTGACTATGACCGACTACGCGGGCTCCAAGATCGACAACGGCAAGTGGACCACCTGGGTCTATCCGTGGGGCGAAGGCGTGCCGCAGGCCGAGGTTCCGCAAGGCATTGGCGTGCTAATGGCTGCCGAGCTGCTCGACCAGCAGGAGGGCTACGAGGCGCTCGCCGACATGTACGCCGGCCTTAAGCAGATGGATGCGCTGTTGCCCGCTGCCCGCGAGAAGGTCAATGCCGAGCTGGGCGATCGCTTTGCCGAGCTCTGCCAGCAGCACGAGTTCTTCTACATCCTGGGATCCGGCCCCAACTTTAGCCAGACCTACGCCATGGCCATCTGCTCGCTCATGGAGATGCAGTGGCAGCACTGCTGCTACATCCACTCCGGCGAGTACTTCCACGGCCCGTTCGAAGCCACCGAGCCCGGCGTGTTCTACTTTGTGCAGCTCGGATCGGGCGAGTGCCGCCCCATGGAGGAGCGCGCGCTGGCGTTCCTCAACACGCACACCGATACGGTCATGGTGCTCGACGCACTCGAGTACGGCGTGGGCGACGTGCCTGCCAGCGTGCGTTCGTACCTGGAGCCGATCTTCTTCTACAACATGAGCTGCGAGCTGCGCGCCGCCCGCGGCAAGGTGTTCGACCACAGCCCCGAGGTTCGTCGCTACATGGGCATCGAGCAGTACTAGGTAACGGGAATTATCTTTTTTGACGGGGTCTGCGCTGCGCGCGGGCCCCGTTTTGCGTTGTGGCGGCCGGATTCGTGTCTGCGCGAAAACGAAGGTGAATACTTTTCCGCGAAGTGAACGACCTATTTTGGACCCCCGAAGCATCCACACTTTTTGACGCCAAAACTGCAGGAAAAACTCGGCGAAACCGCAGGAAACGGCGTCTGAAAAGTGTCGATGCTTCGGGGGCTCGTTTTTGCTCGTTCACTTCGCGGAAAAGTATTCACCTTCGATTCGCAAGGGCACTGCGTGAGTCAAAAAAGCGGGCCGCGCCGATGGATTTCCGGCGCGGCCCGCTTTGCATGGCTCTTAAATTCACGGGGATGCGGCGATTGGCGGCCTACTTTGCGTCGTAGGCCTCGGCGTCCCACCAGTCGAGCTGGGCGATGTTGTCGCGAATGTGCTGGCAGCTCTTGTGGAAGCCCTCGAGCTCGTACTCGGACAGGTCCAGCGTGTAGACCTCCTCGACGCCCTCGGCACCGATCACGCACGGCAGGGAGGTGAAGATGCCCTCCTCGCCATACTGGCCGGTCATGAGCGTGGAGGCGGAAAGCACGGCGTGCTCGTTGTGCAGCACGGCGGCGCAGACGCGCGCGGCGGAGTTGGCGACGGCGTACTCGGTGCACTGCTTGCCCTGGTAGGTTACGTAGCCGCCCTTGCGTGCGAGCTCCTCGACTTCCATGTGGTCGAAGGCATACCTGTCGGGGTTCTCGGCCTGGAGCTCGTTGAGACTCTTGCCGGCGATGGTCGCGGCCTTAAAGGCGGCCAGCTGGCTAAAGCCGTGCTCGCCGATCATGTAGGCGTCGATGGACTTGGGGCTCACGCCGACCTTCTTGGAGATCTCGGTACGCAGACGGGCGGAGTCCAGACCGCAGCCCGAGCCGATGATCTTCTTGGGATCGTAGCCGGTCAGGTGCCACAGCTCGGTGCACACGACGTCGCAGGGGTTGGAGATGCTCACAAAGACGCCGTCAAAGCCGGCGCCGACGATGCGCTTGGCAAAGGTGCGGGCGGCGTCGGTGGTAAAGAACAGCTCGCCGTCACGGTTGCCGGCGGCCAGCGCGACCTTGCCGGCGGCGTTGACGATGACGTCGCAGCAGGCCAGCTCCTCGTAGTGGTCGTAGCAGTTGACGATCTTGGTGTTATACGGGACAAACGAAAGGGAGTCGCGTAGGTCCTGGACCTCGGACGTCACCTTGGCCTCGTTGATATCGCACAGGTACAGCTCATCGGCAATGCCCTGCATGAGCAGGCTGTTGGCGACATGTGCTCCTACGTGGCCCTGGCCGACCACACCGATCTTACGCGTCTGGTACATATATGTATCCTTTCGGCCGAGTTTTCGCGTCGAACCATTGTAGCGTCCTGCTGCCACTTTGCTAGGCTAAAGCGCCGTAGATTTTCGGGACATGCCGTAATCTCTACTTTTGGATTGATTTGGGCCGCTGATGGTGTCTCGGGGCGATGTGCTCGCGCGGATGGGGCCGCTCGTTGTACCATAGCTGCAACTGACTCGTAAGGAGCATCCATGCCCATTCGCATCCCCGACGCCCTCCCTGCCGCCGCGCAGCTCGAGAGCGAGAACATCTTTGTCATGACCGAGTACCGCGCGCTGCACCAGGACATCCGTCCGCTGCGCGTGCTCATCCTCAACCTCATGCCCACCAAGATTGCCACCGAGACGCAGATCATGCGCAAGCTCTCCAACACGCCGCTGCAGGTGGAGGTGGACCTGCTGCGCACCAAAACGCACGAGGCCACGCACGTGAGCGCCGGCCACCTGGAGACGTTTTACCGCACGTTCGACGACATCCGCGACATCCACTATGACGGCCTGATCATCACGGGCGCGCCGGTGGAGCAGATGCCGTTCGAGGAGGTCGACTACTGGCCCGAGCTCTGCCAGATCATGGACTGGTCTACCACGCACGTGCACTCTACGCTGCATATTTGTTGGGGCGCACAGGCGGGCCTGTATCACCACTACGGTATTCAGAAGCACGACCTGCCGGCCAAGGCGAGCGGCGTGTTCGAGCATCATCTGGTGAAGCCGCAAAGCCCGCTGGTGCGCGGCTTCGACGACCGCTTCTATGCCGTGCACTCGCGCAACACCGATGTGCGCCGCGAGGATGTGGAGGCCGAGCCGCAGCTTGAGGTCGTGGCCGTATCCGACGAGGTGGGCCTGTATATCGTCAAGTCGACCGACAGCCGTCGCTTCTTTGTTTTTGGCCACCCCGAGTACGATACCGACACGCTGCGCCTGGAGTACGAGCGCGACGTGAAGCGTGGGCTTAACCCCCAGGTGCCGGCGCATTACTTCCCGAGCGACGACCCCACCGCCGAGCCGCGCAACGTCTGGCGCAGCCAGGCTCAGCTGCTCTACACCAACTGGCTCAACTACTACGTCTACCAGACCACGCCCTACGACCTGGCTCGCGCCGGCGAGGAGCACTAGGCCGCTGTCGTGGCTGTGGCTGCGGCGGTTACCGTGGCCGCTACGCGACGAGCGTGGATAATCGGACGCATGTTGAATGAGCGTGGATAATCTCCCACTTTTGGTCGAGGAACAGGCCCAAAGTGGGAGATTTTCCACGCTCGATTTTTCTGCGGCTGTCGTAGGCGGCAGCACCACGCGTCGAGTGTTTACGGACAGCATCGCAAACTAGGTGGTTTCGAGCCACAGCATATTTTCTTTTAAGGAAATCGACGGCTTTTGAGGCATAAAGATGTGGAGACAGGGACCTCTGGACAACCGCTCTACCTGCAGATATAGAGCATTGGCCTAAAACGTCCAAAACCGTCAAGCATTTGGTCAGCTGCTGGACAGCATTTGGTCAGACTTCGCATGAAACCGTCTGGTACGTTGGCGCCGTTCCAAGAGTTTGGAGGCGACATGGCAAACATGACGGCGAATCAAAGACTTGCAGGTCACATTAAGGCATGCGAACAGCAGATGAGCTGCGTGTACGCGCGCACGATGGCGGAGGCAAAGCAGATTGAGCGGCGTGTGGCGGCGGGAAGTCTAGAGGCGGTCATGCCGGGGCTGTATGCGCGTCCGGATTATTGGTCCGAGCTCAAGTTTCGGCAGCGTTATCTGCATCGGGTGCGGGCCCTTGCGCAAAAGCATCCCGACTGGACGTTTTGCTCCTATACGGCGGCTGTTATCTATGGCCTTTCGGTTTCGCATGCCAATTTGACGCACATCCATATCGCCGCGGCGCCGGCGCAATCGACGACGCCCGGCTCTCAGGTGATTCGCCATCGTTATGCTCGTCAAACACGGGCAATCCAGATGGATATTGCCGTGACCGATATCGATCAAACGATTACGGATTGCCTGGTCGATGCATCGTTTGTCGAGGGACTGATCATTGCGGACTCGGCGCTTCATGAGCAGCTGTTGTCGAAGGAGCATCTCGTTGAGGCAGTCAACAAGCTTGGCTTAAGTCGTCGCGGTGTTGTGACGGCGCGCAGGGTTGCAAGGTATGCCGATGGCCTGTCGGAAAGCGGTGGCGAGTCCAAGGCGCGCGCCCTGATGATCGAGCGCGGCTGGCAGACGCCGGAGCTGCAAATTGAGCTGTTCGACCCGGTTGAGCCGGGACGGCCGTATCGCGTCGACTACTTGTGGCGCGTGGAAGATCGGCTGATCATCGGGGAATTTGACGGATTCGTTAAAAGCGAGAAGGCAGCGGAGGAGGGCAAGCTCGCAAAGGCGCAGTTTGATGAGCGCCAGCGCGAGTCGAGGCTTTCGCTGCTTGATAACTGCAGGATCGTGCGCTTGTGCTGGGATGATCTGAGGGATCCGGCAAAGCTCGATCGCAAGCTCAAAGTTGCCGGCGTGCCGCGTGCATGTTGAGGCGGTTGCGGGGCGTTAAGCTGCACGAGCGCGGATAATCGGACACACGAGCGCGGAAATCTGGACGCGCGTTGATTGAGCGTGGATTTTCAGACATACGAGCGTGGATTATCGGACGTTTGAATAATGAGCGTGGATAATCTCCCGTTTTTTGCCCCCGAACAGTCCCAAAGTGGGAGTTTTTCCACGCTTATCTTGCGGGTGCGATACAACGACATTTAGGCGCTGACGATGTTGGGCAGCGGCAGGTCGTGGACGTCGGTGGGGACGTGGTCGATGCGCTGTTCGTCAAAGGCGATGCCGACGATTTGACATGCGGGCGAGAGCATGGACAGGTAACGGTCGTAGCAGCCGCCGCCGTAGCCCAGGCGCGCGCCGGTTTGGTCGAAGGCTACGAGCGGCACGACGATCATGTCGAGAGCTTCGGCAGGCACGATAGGGAAGCGGCTGCTGTCGATGTCCGTGGCCGCAAAGGCCCGCGTGGGGTGGGCGATAAACGGAGCCGCGTCCGCGTCGCCGGCAGCAACTGCCCGCATACACATGCGCTGGCCACAAGCTGCGGCGTCTGTTGCCGAGAGCATGCACGGATAGGCCACGCGCCAGCCACGTTTGGCGGCAGCTGCGGCAAACGCGGCTGAGTCGACTTCGGAACCCATCGCGGCATAGACGGCAACGGTGTGCGGCGCCGCGGCATCCAAGCGGCCCAGCAGCTCAACCAGCCGCGCACAGATATCAGCAGACTTCGCCGCCCGCAAGTCCAAATCAAGAGCATCGCGCCGAGCAATCACCGCCCGCCGCAACTCAGTCTTGTCCATCCCGGCTTCCTCTCCCAAACCTACCAAAAAGGGACAGGTTTATTTTGACAGGTTTTATCTGGGCAAATGTCGAAACCACCACAAAGGTGCCTGTCCCCTTTGTGGTGGTTTTGCTTGCTGTGGCTAGCCCAGCAGGTCGATGACGTTAAAGCCGGCGTTGCTCTTTGCGATGACGTCTCGGCCGCCAAAGACGCAGGTGGGCGACTCGGCTGCGATGCGCGTCACGTCGGTGCCGAGCGAGCGCAGCTCACCGGGCGTGGCGGCGAGCATCTGGGCGCGGCGCTCCTCGCGTGCATGCGGGTCAAGCCCGGCCAGGTAGGTCGTGTTGCGGCGCTTGGTGAGCGCGTACGGCTTCACCGGCGCGTCCATGCCGCTCACGCAGCTCACGATAAAGCCCTCAAAGGCGGCCTCGTCGGGCTCAAAGCAGCCAAGCCATTCGCCTGCGCGCGCCACGCGCTCAATCGAAGGATCGATCGCCGGGTCGCGGTAGGTGTAGAACGCCGTCTGACGCTCACCTGCCGCGCGGAATCCGCAGCCGTACGCCCCGCCCTTCACGCGGATCTCGTTCCACAGGTAGTCGTAGGAGAGCGCGTTGGCAGCCACGGCCCAAGTGCCTGTCACGTCAATGCCCAGGCGACGCGGGTCGCACGCGCTTGCCGCAAAGCAGATGTCGCTGGGGATCACGAAAGCCTCGTGGCGGTCGCGCGGCGCCGGCACCACGAGCGCGTCGCGGCCGGCGCCATCGCCAGCGCCCAGTCCCAGGTTACCCGCGGCGTCCCAGTACGCATCGAAGTCCTCATCGCTGCCGGTAAAACTCGCCATGCAGCCATCGGCCACAAAGATGCGGTCTGCCAGCTCGGCAAGCTTGGCGCGCAGGTCGTCCAGGCGCTCGTCAAAGTGGTCGAGCAGATCGCGCAGGAACAGGTAGAAGTCCACGCCCGAAAGCTGCTCGCGCACCACGGCCGAAGGCGAGCTGTAGTTCATCGCGCGACCGAGCGCCGCCGAGTGACCGTTGTTGATAAAGCCCTGCTCAAGCCCAATGCGAATCTGCGTGAGCACGTCGCGCACGCGGTCGGCGTCGGCATCGAGCAAAAGCGTGCTCGACCACACCTCGCGCGGCAGGCTCGCCAGCGCATCGATCTTCTCGGATAGGGCTCCGGCGCTCACCAGCAGATAGGGGCGCACGCCGTCCACGTCGGGCTGGGTCATGACCTCGGTCGTAAAGCTCAAAAAGCCCAGCTTGCCGGCGAGCAGGTTGTCGAGTTCCTCGGCCGAATGCTCGCGCGTGGGCAGCTGCTTAAGCAGGCGGCAGAGCAGCGTCACATAGGGCAGGTCCTCAAACGCGACGCAGCTCAGGTCGAAATACTGCATGGCGTAGGCCAGGCGGTTGGTAGGGATGTCGTGGCGCAGACAGACGATGGGCGCGGTCGTGTCCACGACCAGCGGCGGTTCGGGGCGCGCCTCGCCAATGTCGGACACGCGCAGGCGCGGCAGCGTGGCCTTGTCCTCGGGCGTGTCCTCGGCTTCCTGCGCGGCACGCAGCGCGGCCGTGCGATCGACCACGTCGGCCAGCTCGGAATCGGTCATGGCGTCGCGCTTGGCTGCCAGCTCGATGGCCTCGGCACCCTCCGAACCCTCGGCGGCGTCCACCGGCACCAGCTCGACGAGCGCCATGTGGTCGTTCTCCAGCACCAGCTCGCGCAGCAGGTCCTCAAAGTAGGTGCCGTCCAGCTCGCTACGCAGCTCCTCGTACACCGGGCCGTACTTGAGTGCCAGCGTCGCGGCGTCGTCATCGTAGAGCCAGGTGCTCAGCGCGTCGCACGCAATGGCCACGCCGTCGGCGATGCCGTAGTCGCGCTGGCGCAGATCGTATTCGTTGCTGCTGATGATGGCTTCCAGGCGCTCGCGCGGAACGCCGTGCTCGCACAGGTCGCGGCAGGCGTCCTGAAACACGCGGCGCAGCTCGCGCGCCACGCCGGGCTGCGCGTTTTGCAACATGATGAGCTCGTAGGGCTGCAGGCTCTCGGCCGCGGTGTAGCTCACCACGTTGCCGCCCAGGCCGGCGGCCAGAATTGCCTTCTTAACCGGGGCCTCGTTGGAGCCCAGCAGCGCCTCGAACAAGATATCCGCCGCGATCGTGCGCTTGCGGTCGAGCGCGCTGCCCAGCACCAGGCCCAGGCCCACCAGGGCGTTCTCGGGCGTGGTGGCCATCTCGACGCGCTTATACTCGCAGGTCACGGGCGCCTGCACGCCCAGCGGATTGGGTGCCAGCGCGGACGGGTCCTCGCCGGCGGCGACGGCGGCGTCCATGCGGCGGCTCGCGGCACTCGGCTGCGACAGATAGCGCTCGTCCAAAAAGGCCAGCGCGCGGTCCACGTCCAAGTCGCCGTAGAGCGTAATGTAGGAGTTGGAAGGATTGTAGTGGCGCGCGTGCGTGTCTAGAAACTGCTCGTAGGTGAGCGCGGGAATCGCGCGCGGGTCGCCGCCGCTCTCGTGCGCATAGGCGGTGTCGGGATAGAGCGCGGCGTTGACGGCGTCGTCCAGCACGCTCATGGGGTCGGACAGCGCGCCCTTCATCTCGTTGAACACCACGCCGTTATAGCGCAGCGTGCCCTCGCGCATGCTCGCGGAGCTGCCGCCGCCCTCGTCCTCGACGCCCTTCGGCAGGTCCAGCTCGTAGTGCCAGCCCTCCTGCTCAAAAATGGTGGGCTTGGTATAGATGGCCGGGTTGAACACCGCGTCCAGGTACACGTCCATCAGGTTGTACAGGTCCTGCTCGTTGGTGGTGGCAACGGGGTAGATGGTCTTGTCGGGGTAGGTCATGGCGTTGAGGAACGTCTGCATGGAGCTCTTGATCAGGTCGACAAACGGCTCCTTGACGGGGAACTTGGCCGATCCGCACAGTACCGAGTGCTCAAGAATATGGAACACGCCGGTGGAATCGGCCGGCGGCGTCTTAAAGCCAATGGCAAAGGCCTTGTTTTCGTCGTCGCACGCTAGGTACAGCAGGCGCGCGCCCGAGGTGGTATGGCGCAGTACGTAAGCGTCCGAGTCGAGCTCGGGCACGGTCTCACAGCGCTCGACGGCAAAGCCGTGGCAGGTGGTTCCGGGCACCAGCAGCGCGGCGGCAGCGGCACGCGGGTCAGTTGAGGTGGTGGGCATATGCAGCCTCCTTTGACGCCCCAGCGGGGGCGAATCGAGTCGAATCCTCGAGAGTATACCCATATGGGGCCCTCGACCAATCTGCCGGATGAGCGTGGATTTTCTGGCACACGAGCGTGGAAATTCGGACGTCTGCCGCATGAGCGTGGATTTTCGGACGAAATCGGCCGCCAAAAGCCCAAAAACCGTCCAAATATCCACGCTCGCGCGTCAAGTACGTATCTCTCACCTCACATTCATCTCTACGACGAGGGATGAATGTGAGACAGGTAGAAGATAAAAATCAATCGGCTTATCGGATGCATATACCGCCATCAGATTGAAGCTGTATGCGGAAATGGATGGACTCTACACCGCTTACGCAAAATAACCCCTCGTTTGCTAAAACATTATAGGAAATGGCGTGGAGTGCTAAAAAGTTCTAATACAATATAAGTCATTTATCTATAGGCTGCTGATTCCTTGTAAAGGTATGGTTGATATGGTTGAGGCAAATAGCGTTATCCCCCTGTACAAACAGATTGTTCGTGCGCTTTCTGATTCAATCGCCAACGGCACGTACCGCCCGGGAGATAAGCTTCCGACCGAGGCGGAGCTTATCGAGCAATTTGGCGTGAGCCGAATAACGGTTCGCTCCGCAATTAAAGAAATGGAAGATGCTGGGCTTGTTGAGAGGGCCCGCGGCAAGGGCACGTTCGTTTCGTCGGACACGCAGATGTATGCCGCGGACGACCGTGAGAGCTTTACCCATTCGTGCCAGCTTGCGGGCAAACAGGCGTCTACCAGGGTTCTCGAAATGGGCTGGGACTTCCCAAGTCTGCGAGACGCGAAGTTCCTGGGCGTAGACGATACCCAAAAGGTATTGCGTAGCCGTCGTCTGCGCCTTGTGGATGGCAAGCCCACGATGCTGGAAACCAATAGCTATTCCGCTGCGCTTTCTTTTTTGGAGCATGAGTCCCTCGATGATTCGCTGATGGCGGTACTCGATCGCCAGGGGATCAAGATGGGTCCCAACACGCGTACGCTCGAGGTCTGCTATGCGAGCGAGCTCGAGGCGGCATACCTTAACGTGGAGCTGGACTCTTCGCTGCTTCTGTTTGTCGATAGACGTTATGCCCCAAGTGGCGAGCCGCTTTTTATCTCCCGTCAGGTGTACTGCACCGAGCGACTGAAGTTCTATTTGTAAATTAGCGATAGATTGGTCGATTTACCGACCAATTGTTACCGTTCGCGGATTTGGAAAATAGACACACCACGTAGGGTAGATTGCTAATATACTTTGTTATGACAATATAGTACGTCCTATTGGTATTGGAGAACTATGAATAAGATATTGCTAGCGAGTCATGGTTATCTCGCCCAAGGCATGAAAAGCTCTCTGGAGATTCTGATGGGCACCAACGACCGAATCGAGTGCCTGTGCGCCTATGTCGATGACGATTCAAGGGACGTCGCGGCGTTGATTGATGCATGGATGGAGACGAGGGACCCTGCCGACTCTTGGTTTGTCGTGACTGACATCTTTGGCGGCTCTGTAAACAACGAATTCATTCAGAGGCAGACCGACGGATCGTTTACGTTAATCGCTGGAATGAACTTGCCGCTGCTGGTGGAAATGGTTACACAGCTGGACTCCCTGGATGCGGACAAGGCCAAAGCCGCGGTCGAGGGATCGCGTTCGTTTATTCAGCTTTGCGAGGCGGCGGACATGCTTGCCGGCGCCGAGGAAGAAGAGTTCTAGTTAGTTCTGGTTCGAGCCCTAGCTAGGGGCCACACCTGTCATTCCCTTTATCACGTGCGGAGATGATAACGATGATTAAGCTTACGAGAGTTGATTACCGACTGATTCACGGCCAAGTTGCCATGTCCTGGACTCACGCTTTGGATGTAGATTGCATCTTGCTTGCCAGCGATGCTGTGGCAAAAGACGACATGAGGAAGGCGGCCTTGAGGCTCGCCCGCCCCAACGGCGTTAAACTCGTCATCAAGGATGTTGACGCTGCTATCGAGGCGCTCAACAGCGGCGTTACCGACAAGTATTCGCTGTTTATCATCACTGAGACGATTGAAGATGTCTATCGTCTCGCTAAGGGTTGCAAAGACATCAAAGAGATCAATCTGGGCGGAACCCGAAAGACCCCTGAGACCACGCTTCATCCGACCCCTGCGATCTTTGCGACCGAGAAAGATGCCGAGCATATCCAAGAGCTCCTGGGCGATGGCGTGGCCATCGAAATCCGTCAGGTCCCCAATGACGCTAAGGTGTTTGCCAAGGACGTTTTCTAGCCGGAAACACGTTGATGCTCGGCATTTATTGAACCAATGCTCTATGCCTATGCCCGTCGATCATTTGATCGGCGGGCTTTTTATTAAAGAAAAATCAAAAAAATCTGAAATAGTTCTTGCATAGTTAGTTATATAAAGTATTATAACGTCATGGGATGAATGAAGGGTTCATCCAAGTGAGTTAGGAGTAAGGGATGTTCAATTTCGATGAGCCTCGTTACGAGAAGGTTGTGAGCGATGCCCTCGCTCTCCGTCCTCAGATTGAGGCTGCCGTGGACGAGGTCTGCGAGCAGGGTTATTCCAACATCTTCTTCATCGGCTGCGGCGGCACCTGGGCCCACACGCTCCCGATGAAGTATTGGGTCGAGACCACCACGGCCGACGTCGATGTCCACTGCGAGATCGCTGCAGAGTTCCTCGCCTGCCCGCCCAAGACCTTCAACAAGGATTCTGTCTGCGTCTTCTCCACCCGTACCGGCACCACCCCCGAGATCATTGAGGCTGCCAAGTTCTGCCAGGAGCAGGGCGCCCGCACGCTGATGTATGTCTCTAACGACAACACCCCGGCCACCGAGTACGCCGATTACAAGTTCTTCAGCTTCGCCGAGGACGACGTTCTGTGCGAGGCCATCTACACCTACCAGATCACGCTGGTCGCCCGCTTCCTCAAGAACGCCGGCGCCTTCCCCAAGTACGACACCTTCATGGAAGAGTTCGGCAACATCGCTCCGTACCTCATCAAGGCCAAGGACGCTCAGGACGAGCGCTGCGCCGCCATGGCCGAGGACTTCAAGGACACCGATTACCACATGGTGATTGGCTCCGGCATGCTCTGGGGTGAGGCCTACGACTACGCCATGTGCATCCTCGAGGAGATGCAGTGGATCAAGACCAAGTCCATCCACGCCGCCGAGTTCTTCCACGGCACCATCGAGCTGTGCGAGGAAGGCACGAGCCTCATCATGCTCTACGGCGAGGACGACACCCGTAAGCTCATGGACCGCGTGGACAACTTCACTCACATGCTCGCCGACGAGAAGGGCGTCAACGTCCGCGTGAACAAGTTTGACACCGCCGAGGTCGAGCTGCCGTTCAGCGACCCCGAGTTCCGCAAGATCGTCTCCCCGATGGTCACCTACACCATCACCGAGCGTCTGAGCTGCCATCTCGAGCACGTCCGTAACCACCCGCTCACCACGCGTCGTTACTATCACCAGATGAACTACTAATCCTCTCAAATTGCTGCGGTTGTCTGCAGGCGAGCTGCGCAGAATGCCTCGCCTGCAGACCTGTTTCTGGGGTTGATCGAAATGGTTGTCCAGTATCTTCTAGTTGCACTGGTCGCATTTATTGCGTCCATGGACGAGCAATGGTAGCGCGCAGAGATGTGGTGTAAGAGGCGGGGAATGCCCCGCCTCCGCCCTT
>UREC01000046.1:0-16038 GCA_900546755.1 uncultured Collinsella sp.
AAATCCAAGTTAGACCATTTCAAATGGTTCGATGTCTGCCCGGATGCGACACTGAATGTGTCCATCCTCGCAGTATCCGGTTCTCAAGGTGCACGCTCTGCGGCTGATCCGGTCTCACCGGGCCGCGCGGCAAGGAGATATATTGCCAGACCGCGAAGCGATGTGGGACGTCAATTCCACTCTTCACAAGTCCTACACAAAATATCGCTTCCTATATAAGTAATAGAAAGGCTGGTGCAGAAATACTGCACGTATCAGATGATGACCCTTCGGTTAAGAGATATATAAAGATCGGTCACCTGTAAGTGTCTATCTACCCGCGCTTTTGCTATATAAACCCGCGCTTTAGATAAAAAGAGGGAGCGCCGCGCACAACGCGACACTCCCCTAGCGATTCAAGAGAATCAATTAGGCCTCGAGAGCCTTCTTGGCGATGGTAGCCAGCTCGTTGAAGGACTCGATGTCCTCGTAAGCCATCTGAGCCAGGACCTTGCGGTCGAGCTCGATACCGGCAACCTTCAGGCCGTGCATGAACTGAGAGTAAGAGATGTCGTTCAGGCGAGCGGCAGCGTTGATACGGGTGATCCAGAGAGAGCGGATCTCGCGCTTCTTGTTGCGGCGATCACGATACTGATACTGCAGGGAGTGCTGGACCTGCTCTTTAGCATGCTTGTAAGTACGCGAAGCGGCACCGTAGTAACCCTTCGCACGGTGCATAACGGTACGGCGCTTCTTCTTGGCGGCAACAGCGCGCTTAATACGTGCCATGTTCTATCAACTCCTAGACGGTAAAACGAAAAACGGGAACGCGAACTTAGGCGAGACGCGACTTGATGACCTTGCGGTCGGCAGCGGCGATCTCGGTCTCCTGACGGAAGCCACGCTTACGCTTGGTGGACTTCTTGCTCAGGATGTGGCTCTTGAAAGCCTTGGCGCGCATAAGCTTGCCGGTACCAGTCTTGCGGAAACGCTTCTTGGTGCCGCTGTGGGACTTCATCTTAGGCATGAAATACTCCTTAATCGGTTACAGAACACTAGTTACTTGGTATCGCTTGCCGCTTTATCCTCATCGAAGGCGCCCTTAATCGGGGCGAGCAGCATAAGCATGTTACGGCCTTCCATCTTAGGCTTGGACTCGACCGTAGCGTAAGGCTTGAGATCCTCGGCGAGACGCTCGAGAACATTAAGACCCTGCTCCGGGTGAGCCATCTCACGGCCACGGAACATGATGGTGATCTTAACGCGTGCGCCCTTCTTTAGGAAACGCAGAACGTGGCCCTTCTTGGTCTCGTAGTCGCCAACGTCGATCTTGGGTCGGAACTTCATTTCCTTGACCTCGACCTTGGACTGGTTCTTACGAGCGGCCTTGGCCTTCATGGCCTGCTGGTACTTGAACTTACCGTAGTCCATGACCTTGCAGACCGGCGGCTCCGCGTTGGGAGCGATCTCGACCAGGTCGAGACCCTGATCGTCGGCGACGCGCTGGGCATCGCGGATGGCGAACAGGCCGAGCTGAGAGCCATCGACGCCAATCAAACGGCACGAAGATGCAGTGATCTCGTCGTTGATGCGGGTGTCATCAGACTTAGCTATTTTCCCTACCTCCATTCATAAAAAAATAACCCGGCGCTTCTTTGCAACCAGGTCGTACACATAGACATCCTCGGTATGAGGAAGGGAATCTAAGTTGTATGACCAGTCAGCTGCTCATTGGCGCCAAAAGGTGGGAACCCTCGGGTTCCTCTTTAGGGCATTGCGGGAACAACGCCTTGCGAATAATAACACGTACCGCGCGTTATCACATTACGTACACGAAAAAGGGAGTCTTGACCCCCTTGAAGCCCAGGTGCATGTATGGTGCCCGAGGCGAGACTCGAAGGGCCTTCGCTTCGCGAAGCCCCGGGCTTCGGGCGCACGGCGCCCTCGCCACGCTCCGCCACAAACAGGCCGCAGGCCTGTTTGCTTAACGCTCCGCGCGCTCACGCGAGTTCGGCACGAAAAAGGGGGCCTTGACCCCCTTGAACGCTCACTTGCATGTATGGTGCCCGAGGCGAGACTCGAACTCGCACGTTGTTGCCAACGGTGGATTTTGAGTCCACTGCGTCTGCCAATTCCGCCACTCGGGCACGTAATGCGTGAGTTAGTTTATCACAGCTTTCTGTTGATTAGTCCGAAAATGGAACTTCGAGCATTTCGATGAGTTCGACCGAGCTGAGCATCTCACGCCGGCGGCACCCGCGTCCGTCAACCGAGGCCTCGCCCATCTGGTTGTCATAGGGATCCTCGCGCATGCCATCGAAAGCAGGCACAAATTCAGCCTGGAATCGATTGTTGGCCACCATACGCCACGGGTCGAGGTTGCCAAAGTAGTGCTGGCGACGCCACTCCTCCCCCATCCTGCGCGCCGAGGAACCAAACGATACGTCGGCATTAAGCCAACCGGTCTGTGGCGTATAGAACTCAGCCCAATCGTGCGGCCCCACCGAATCGGGCGCAACATACAGACCGCTCTGCCAACGGGCAGGCACGCCCGCGATGCGGCACATGGTGATAAACGTGAGCGCCATAACGCCGCAATCGCCGCGGAGCGAGTGTGCACAGTCGTCGGCAATAGACCCCAAAAGCAGGTACGGTGGCTGATAGCGATAGTCGATATGCTGTGTCAGGTAATCATAGATAGCACGAGCGCGTTCGAGCGAATCCTCGAGGCCATCAACGACATGCTCGGTCAGCTGTTGCAGATACGGCGTGAATGCAATGTGCGGACGGTCCTCGGAAATATCTTCAGGCAACGGCGCGTCCATACACGGATGCGATGGGAGCGCGCCACCATAGATATCGCAATAGGCGGCATCGATGTGATAACGATAGGTCACTGAGAACGAGCGATCAGTCAAGGAGACCCACGAGGCAGTACGCGCCGAGGCGCTCGCAGGAGCAATGGACCCCTCCGGCGTCATATCAAGTATCTCGATCTGAGACTGCTGACGGCAGGTGGCGGCAACGGGAAGCCACGCACGAACGGTCTCTCCCTCCAACGCGCCGGGGACAGACACGCACGCCTTAAGCGTGATGCCACGAGACAGCCCGCCCTGCGACTCCATATCCTTGAGCATCTGGTTGCGCAGCGCAATTCCATCCGTAGAATCGGGACGAAGACCCGGGACCTCCTTGGGATACACACGCAAAGAATCGAGAAAGTTGTCGAGAACGAACAGCTCGCCATCGATAAAGCGCCAGTCAATACGCTTACGGTCAATCAGATCGTCAAACTGCTCCTCGGTAAACTCAGGCCACTCCTCGCGAACCATCGCAATAGCCCGATCGCGCGACACCGAAAAATGAAGCGGCGTCTCGAGCATGCGATACCGCTCGGCACGAACACAAGCAGCCAGCGAAGGCTCAGGGTTCTGCTCCAAAAGGCGATTGCAGGCAGCAACAGCCTGCGTCAAATACCCGGCATCCTTAAGACGAAAAATCTCGGGCGGCAGTCCAATATCGAGATGACGAAAGTCATCATTGCAAACATCAACAGAGCAACCAACAGGACCCTCGTCAATAACCTTCCCATCCGAAGGCAGCACATCAATAACAGCCATACCAAACTCCAAGTCATTAGAACTCTTGAAGCACATTGTAGCGAGATAAAAAAGAAAGCCCCAATAAAGGAACCCTCAACACCGATAAACGGTACCTATAAAAATGAATTCAGACTCGTAACCCTGTAGCGAGTTAACGAAGGAGGCCCCGTTCACCCGAAGCTTTTCCCATTGCGCGACTTCTGTCAAAGCCAGTAGCCATCTTAATTCAGACTCGTAACTCTGCGGCGTTAAACGAAGGAAACCCCGTCCCCCGGAACTGTTTCCTTGGCGCGACTTCTGGCCAAGCCAGGTGAGCGCAAAGGAAACAGTGTAGGGGGACGGGGCTTCCGGTGGGAAGTTTATCGACGCTTACGCCTTGTTGACGGAGCCAAACTCCTCCATGAGCTCCTTGGTGCGGGCAACGATGTTGTCGCGACCAGGCTTGAGGAGCTTGCGGGGGTCGAAGCCCTTGCCCTGCTGATCCTTGCCAGCCTCGATGTACTCGCGGACGCCCTTGGCGAAGACGAGCTGCAGGTCGGTGTTGACGTTGATCTTGGAGATGCCCAGGGAGATGGCCTTCTTGATCTGATCCTCGGGGATGCCGGTACCACCGTGCAGGACGAGGGGCAGGTCACCGGTCTGAGCCTTGATCTCGCCCAGACGCTCGAAGGAAAGGCCAGCCCAGTCGGCGGGATACACGCCGTGGATGTTGCCGATGCCGCAGGCGAGGAAGTCGACGCCCAGGTCAGCAATCTGCTTGCACTCAGCGGGGTCAGCGAGCTCGCCGTTGGAGGTCACGCCGTCCTCGGTGCCGCCGATGCCGCCGACCTCGGCCTCGATGGACATGCCCTTGGAGTGGGCAAGCTCAACGAGCTCCTTGGTGCGGTCGAGGTTAAGCTGGAAGGTCTCCTCGTGAGAGCCGTCATACATGATGGACGTGAAGCCGGCCTCGATGCACTTGAAGCAGTCCTCGTAAGAACCGTGATCGAGGTGAAGGGCGACGGGAACGGTAACGCCCGTGGCCTCGACGGCAGCCTTGACCATGTCGGCGCAGACCTTGAAACCGCCCATCCACTTAGCGGCACCAGCGGTGCACTGAAGGATCAGCGGAGACTTGGCCTCCTCGGCGGCCTGGAGAATAGCCAGGGTCCACTCGAGGTTGTTGGTGTTGAAGGCACCGAGAGCGTACTTGCCGGCCTCGGCCTTCTTGAGCATGTCTGCTGCGTTGACGAGCATAAAAGAAACCTCCTGTAAGGTTGCTCCGATAACGCCTGAGATTTTACCACGGCATACCCGAGCATAAACGTTCGTTTGTTCACGAATATCGACCAAACGGACTTTTTTTGACCGTTTGCCCTACGGAATCGACCCGTTGGGGAAAATAACTTGACGTTTGAACGCTTCTCGTGCTTTAGAAACTGGCTATAAAGCTATACCTGCATGAACGGGTTCTGCATGAGTTCGCGCGCCATGGTGGTCGAATCGCCATGGCCCGTTAGGCAAACGGTATCGGGCGGGAGAAGCCGGGCGAGCTTGGAGAGCGAGCGCAGAATCGCTGCCTCGTCGCCACCGGCAAGATCGGTGCGGCCGTGGCTGCCCGGGAATAGCGTGTCACCCACAAAGGCAATGTTCCCCTGCTCGGTGGCGGCGAACAGAACGATGCCGCCCGGTGTGTGCCCGGGCACCTCAATTACCTGCAGGCAAATGTCGCCCAGCTCAATGGTGTCGCCCTCGGCGAGCAGGCACGTCGGCTCCCCGGGGTCAGGCGTCTCAATGCCCCACATAGCTCGTTGTTCCTCGATGTTCGCATGCGGCACCGCCACATCCTTAGCACACAGCTCATACTGGCAGTCCTCGCCAACGGTGGTTCGCACGCCGGCAACACCACCAACATGATCGGCATGGCCATGAGTGCATACGGTGCCAAGCACGCGTACGCCGGGATGCTCGGCTCGAATATGCTCCACCAGGCGCTCGCCTTCCCATGCGGGGTCGATAATCACGCACTCATTGCCCGAAATAACAGCATAGCTATTGGTCTGAATGGGACCGTTTACGAGCGTCTCGATCTCGACCGTTCCCTTGGGAGTTAAATCCAAGGACACAGCACTCATGTCCCTCTCCTCTCTATAGAACTCGAGGCATCAAACGATGCCTCGAGTGTAGCGAATATCGATAATGTGGCACGTTCGTCGCGACTAAACGCGACGCTTGAGCTGAGCTCCACCCTCACCAGGCATCAAACGGCGTGCGTCATAGACCGAGTCGACACTGCTAATCGATGCCAGCAGCGGATCCAGACCGCTCGCGTCAGAAATCTCGACCATAAAGCGCAGGGTTGCAATGCCCTCGCGGTTGGTCGACGTGGCGGCGGAAAGGATGTTGCCGCCTGCATCGCCAATGGCGATGGTAACGTCCTTGAGCAAGCCCATACGATCCAGGCACTCGACCACGATCTCGACCTGGAAGAGGGTGTCGGCAGCGCCGTCCCACTCCACTTCGATCATGCGCTCGGGATGCTCCATAAGACCCTTGACGTTGGGGCAGTTGGCGCGATGCACCGAAACGCCACGACCGCGCGTGATGAAACCGACGATGTCGTCGCCCGTCACCGGATTGCAGCAATGCGCCAGACGGACCAGCAGGCCGCTGTTGCTCTCGCCCTTGACGATAATGCCGTTGCTGGCGCTCTTGCCGCGCTTTTGCGGCTTGCGGTTGGAGCCGCGGGCAGGCTGTTTGACGACCTCGGCGATAGCCTCGGCCTTGGAGAGCTGCTCCTCGGGCTTGGGGTCCAAGATTTGCTCGACCTTGTTACCCACAGCGCGCGGGGCAACCTTGCCGGCGCCGACGGCGGCAAACAGGTCCTCGAGCTGCTTGTAATTAAACTGCTCCGCCACGGCGTTGAGCGCACGCGTGGATCGCGGCGTAGAGATGCCGTACCCGCGCTTGCGCAGGTCCTTGGCCAGTATATCGCGACCGGCGGCAGCGTCGTCGTCTTTGGTCGCGGCGGCGAAGTAACGGCGGATCTTTGACTTGGCCGAAGGCGTCTTGACGATCTTGAGCCAATCACGCGACGGCTTGGAGCTCTTGTTGGTCAGGATTTCAACGCGGTCGCCCGTCTTGATCTCGTGCGTGAGCGGGGCCACCGCACCGTTGATCTTAGCGCCGACGCAGTGGTTGCCCACCTCGGTATGGACAGCGTAGGCAAAGTCGAGCGGCGTGGAGCCGGCACGAAGTGCCATGACCTCGCCCTTGGGCGTAAAGACAAAAATCTCCTGGTCAAACAAGTCAACCTTCAGCGAGTGCAGGTATTCCTTGGCGTCGGTGATCTCGTCAGACGCAGCCCAATCGAGCGAATGTTTGAGCCAGTTAATCTGGTCGTCCAAGCGCTGGGCATCATTGGTCTTAGCCGCAGACGATCCGCCCGACTTCTTGTACAGCCAGTGGGCGGCGATGCCGTACTCGGCCTGCTCGTGCATCTCGTAGGTACGAATCTGAATCTCGAGCGGACGAGCCGTGGGGCCGATAACCGTCGTGTGGAGCGACTGGTAGTTATTGACCTTGGGCATGGCGATATAGTCTTTAAAGCGCCCGGGCATGGGGTGCCACAGCGTATGCACCGCACCGAGCGTGGAGTAGCAATCGCGCACCGAATGGGTGATGACGCGCAGTGCCACCAGGTCGTAGATCTCGGAAAATTCCTTGCCCTTGCGCTTCATCTTTTGGTAGATGGACCAATAGTGCTTGGAACGGCCGTTGATCTGGAAGTCTTCCAGACCAATGCGGTTAAGCTCGTCGGTGAGCGTCTTGATGGTCTCGGCCAGATAGCGCTCACGGACCTCGCGCGACTCCGCCACCATGCGTGCGATGCGCTGGTAGGCGTCGGGTTCAAGGTAGAAGAAGGACAGGTCCTCGAGTTCCCATTTAATGGAGCTCATGCCCAGACGGTCGGCCAGGGGCGCATACACGTCCATGGTCTCGCGGGCCTTAAACAGGCGACGGTCCTCACGCAGGGCCGCAAGGGTGCGCATGTTGTGCAGACGGTCGGCAAGCTTAACGATGATGACGCGGATGTCCTTGGACATGGCGAGGAACATCTTGCGCAGCGTGAGCGCCTGTTTCTCGTCCATGCTGTCGACTTCGATGTTGGTGAGCTTGGTCACGCCATCGACGAGCTCGGCCACCGTATCGCCAAACAGGCCGGAAACATCGGCAAGCGAGGTCTCGGTATCCTCGACGGTATCGTGCAGCAGCGCGGCGCACACCACATCGCAGTCCATCTTGAGATCGGCCAAAATGATGGCCACCTCGACGGGATGGTTGATGTACATCTCACCCGAGCGACGCTTTTGGTTGCAGTGCTTCTCGGCAGCAAAGCAATAGGCCTGCTCCACCTTAGAAAAGTCGTCCTCATTCATATATTTGAGGCACAGGCGCTCCAGCTTGTCGTAGCTGTCCGCCATAATCTCGGGCGGCAGCTCATCGGCATGCTTATAGTGCTCCATCTCCGAGAACGGCTGGAGGGTGGAATCATGGGCGGTACGGGCTGCGGCATCCATCGAGGTCCCCTTCCCCTAGGCCCGCGGTACGATCGGGCGGTTAACTTTGGCTAGCATATCAGAAGCGCACGAATCGAGCGCCCAACTCCGGAAAGCCGAGAACTCCATGCGCGAACGCAACCCCTCCAAATAGCGAATTGACCTGCTCAATTGCACACGGCCGGGGTTTTCGGCCATCGCGATGCGACGGGTGTCGTCAAACCCCGAAACGCGACAGAAACCAAGCTCTTCGAAGATTCCCAGGCCACTCTCCACCGAGCGCTCGTCGACCGGCGTGCGAGCATCGATGGCAAGGCACATCTGCGCGATGTCGATATCGCTCGCGCTAAAGGAATCGTCCCCGGTCTTGCCGCGGTTGGAGCGCCACATGGTTTGCAGCGCGCGATAGAGCGTGACGAGCTCGTCGCGCTCGGGCGCATAGCAGTCGAGTAGGCGCTCGTTAATGCGGGCGTCGCGCGACGAATAGAGCAGGTGGATCACGGCGGGCTGGCCATCGCGACCGGCGCGGCCGCTCATCTGGTTAAACTCAATCGCGCCAAACGGCATGTGGTAGAGCACGACATGGCGAATATCGGGAAGGTTGACGCCCTCGCCAAAGGCAGAGGTCGAGACGATGCAGCTGAGGCATCCGTCACGAAACGCCTCCTCTACGCGATGGCGGTCGGTGCGCGTAAGGCCCGCGTTGTAAAAGGCGATATGCGACGCGTAGTCGGGAACGCGTTTGCGTAGCGTCTTGGCAAGCGCCACGGACTGATCACGCGAGTTAACGTAGATGACGGTCTTCTCCCCCGTCGCGACGATGGACACCAGGCGGTTTTCGCGGCTCGCAAGATCGCGGTCGTCCTCGAGCCGCAAGTTCTCGCGCACGGTCTCGTCGACCACCGTACGGGTAATCGGCAACACGCGGGCAAGCTCCGCCACGACCGGAGCCGTCGCGGTGGCCGTCGCCGCCATAACGACCGGATCGCCCAGGGCCTTGAGGATGTCGGGCATGTCGAGGTATGCGCTACGGTCGCCGCCCTTGGCAAGACCGGCATGATGCGCCTCGTCGATAACGACAAACCCGATACGACCCGAGCGAGCAAAGCGGTCTCGGTGAATAGACAGGAACTCCGGCGTCGTGAGCACGATGCCGGTGCGGCCCGAAGCCAGGCCGGCAAACACGTCATCGCGCGCTGCCTCCACGGTCTCGCCGGTCAACACGCCCACGCCAATGCCGAGCGCAGCCATCGTCGATGAAAGATGATAGGCCTGGTCGGCAACGAGCGCGCGCAGCGGATAGACAAAGATGCTCGCGCGACCGCGAAGGACCGCCTCGCGTGCGGCGTGCACGTGGAAAATCAGAGACTTACCACGTCCCGTCCCCATAACGGCCAAAACGCTCTGGTGGTCGGCGAGCGCATCGAGTGCCTCGACCTGCGCGCGATGTGGCTGGTTCGAGCCGATAAAGCTATGGATAAGCGAGCGCGTGAGCTCGGTATAAGAAAGCTGGGCGAGCGTCTCGCGTTTACGCGACTCCAGGCGCGGGCCTAAGTCCGCCGGTTGCACGCCGCGGCGAAGCTCGCACGCCGGATCGTCGATATTGGGCGCCGTGGTATCACGCACCAAGACATCCTTGATCATGAGCTTTGGCTTTACGCGACCTTGCCAATGCTCGGCCACGGCCTCGAACACCAAGTCGACGGCGCTATCGCAATTGATGAGCCTATCGATCTGCGGCACGCGGAACATGATGGCCGGCACACTCGCGGCGCCATCGGTCGCCACAAAGCGCATGTGCTCGCCGGTTTTGCCCACCACGGCGCGATCGCACATCGTCACGCCCTCGGCAGCCAGAAGCGGCACCTTATTGCCCTGACCAAACGGCTCAAGACGAGAAATCTGCTCGATAGTCTCGATATTTAGCTCGGAGAGGTCAACGGTGGCGGCAACCTCGTCAGTGTCCTCAAAGTCATCGGCGGGAAGCTCCGATAGCACGGCGGAAAGGCGACGACGGAATTCATCGAGCTTGGATGCCTCGATGGTCACACCCACCGCACCGGCATGTCCGCCGCGACGAATCAGCAGGTCGGAACAGCGCTCGACGGCGTCAAACAGGTTAACTTTGCCCACCGAGCGACCAGAGCCGCGCGCGATACCGTCCTCGATCGAGAACAGCAGCGCCGGTACGTGATAGCGGTTGGTCAGACGGCTTGCCACGATGCCCTTGACACCCTCGTGCCAGCCTTCGCCGCCCACGACGATCGCGCGTCCGCCGTCATAAGTCTCCTCGACCTTCGCCATGGCATCGCGTGTGAGCTCCGCCTCGATCTCGCGGCGTTGGCGATTGATTTCCTCGAGCTCAGCCGCCAGCGCGCTTGCTTCGATGGGATTGTGGGCAAGCAGCAGGTCGAGCGCCAGCTTGGGATCAGCCATGCGGCCGGCAGCATTCAGGCGAGGGATGAGCGAAAACGACAGGCCATCGGCCGTAATGGTAGACAGATCGGCCTTGGCGAGCGCCGCAAGCGCGATGTAGCCGGGACGAGCCGTCACGCGCATCTGCTGGATGCCCTCGGCGACCAGCGCGCGGTTCTCGGGCGTCAGCGGCATCATGTCGGACACGGTGCCCAGCGCCGCGACCTCGATCAGCGAACGCCAATACGACGGCTTGCCCAGACGCTCGCCCAGAACCTGCACCAGCTTGAGCGCCACGCCGGCACCGGCAAGCTCGCGCGAGGGGCCCTCGTTCTCAAGCTTAGGGTCGGTCAGGGGCACGCCCTGCGGCACCTGGTCGGACGGCTCGTGATGGTCCGTGACCACCAGGTCGATTCCCAGGCTCTCCAGATAGGAAACCTCCTCCTTCGCCGCGATACCGTTATCAACGGTCACGATCAGATTGGGTTGGGCGAGCTCGTTGACGCGGTCGAGCGCCGCGCGCGAAAGACCGTAGCCCTCGTCAAAGCGATGCGGAATAAACGGCGTGACATCGGCGCCAAACGTGCGCAGTGCCTCGGTCAACAGGCAGGTCGACGTAATACCGTCAACATCAAAATCGCCAAAGACCGCGATGTGCTCGTGTTTACGAATAGCACGCTCGACACGGTCGGCAACGACCGCCATGCCCGGGATAATGAGTGGGTCGGCCCAGTCGCGATCGAGCGAAGGCGTCAAAAACAGCTGGCCTTCCTCGATGGATGTAATGCCGTGCGCAACCATAATGCGCGCCACCAGCCCGGGTATGCCCAAGCCAGCCGAAAGCTCCTTCTCGAGCTCGGGGTTTTGCTGAGCGACCGCCCAGCGATGCGTCGTCTTAAGCGATGACATAGGCACCCACCCCCGATAGGGGCAGGTCGCCGCGATACCTCTCACGGTTCATAGCGATGAGTCCTCTGTGTATGCCCGCTTCGGCAGGCAGATCTGTTGAACGGATTTATTATACCGTGCAGTACGGACGCGAAACGCCGCAGCACGCCGCGGTTTCGGTAAACGATGCCGGTAATAGCCTCGAAATATTCGAGCGTTTCTGACGCACGGACGCATGCGAGCGTCTAGCATATCCATTCAAAACGGATTCACGAGCAAAGGGAGTCGCAAGCGCATATGAAGCAGTGGGTTGGACTGGGCAAGTTTCTCGCGGGGCACATGCAGGTCATCGTTCCAATTTGCGTGGCGCTCGGCGTGCTCTTTCCCCAGCAGATCGGCGTGCTCAAGCCCGTCGTTCCCGCCCTGTTTGCCTTTATGACGTTTCAGGGTGCGCTCAGCAACACCTTCCACCAGGTAGCTGAGGTGTTCCGCCGTCCCCTGCATCTGATTTTGGCACTGATGGTCTCGGCGGTGCTTATTCCCATAGCAGCCTATGCCATGGGGTCGTTGTTCTTTGGTTCCAACCCCAACCTCGTATGCGGCATCGTTCTCGAATACAGCGTACCCGTGGCGGTCACTGCCTTTATGTGGATTAGCATGTTCGGCGGCAATGGCCCGCTCGCGCTCACTATCATCCTGACGTCCTCGGTTATCTCGCCCGTGACGATTCCGCTCACGCTTAAGCTCTTGCTGGGTGCCACTGTCTCGATCGATGTGCCAAGCATGATGCAAGACATGGCCTTTATGATCGCCATCCCCGCCGTGCTCGGCATCGTGATCAACGAGCTCACACGTGGATGGGGACACGAGAAGCTCTCCCCCGCGCTCTCGCCCGCCTGCAAGTTCATGATGATGAGCGTTATCGCGTCCAACTCCACCGCCATGAGCGAGTACGTGCTGCACATGAACGCGGCGCGCCTGGAAGTCGCCCTCTTTATCCTTTCGTTCGCCATCAGTGGCTTTATCATCGGCATCCTGGTCGCCCGCGCGCTGCATCTGCCATACAGCGAGACGACTACCATGTGCTTTACCTGCGGCATGCGCAATATCTCTTCGGGCGCCGTCATCGCCACGCAGTATTTTCCCGGCGAGGTCGTGTTCCCCGTCATGTGCGGCACCCTGTTTCAGCAGGTGCTCGCCTCGCTTATCGGGCATCTCTTTGAGCGACTGACCGGCGAGGAGCGCGCCACCCAGCGCAAGCGAGTCGAAGCCGGCCGCAGCGTAATGGCGAAATAGCCAGCCACAGGCGCGAGGCCGAGCCTTTGGCTATGCAAGCGCCTCCAGGCGTGCGCGCAGACGCTCAGCATCGATATCGAGCGTCGTCTCAGCATTGACCTGGGCCAAGCGATAGCCGACAAAGTAGGGCGAAACCACCCAACGCGGCAGTGCCTTGGCAATGGTCCGACCACCCAGGTGATAGAAGAACAAGTTGTACGACTCTGCGCGACCGCCGTGGTGCTCGTGCAGGATATAGCGCAGGGCCACCTGAATCGCATCGGCAAACAGGTCCGCTTCGGCTTGGTCGCGGGCGTCGTCGCTGGCGGCGATTCCCTGTGGAGCCGAGACGTTGACCTCAAAGAATCCCATGATGGGCTCGGTTGAGATGTTGACCGAGATTCTCCCCTGCTTCCAGACATCGATGCCTTCAAAGTTGGCTGAGGTCAGCGCCGCATAGCCGTCTTCCTGCTCCAAACCCACAATCTGCATGTGCGGATGGACGAGACTGCCGCCCGAGAGCGGACCCTTGTTCTTGTACATGAGCACACTGCGGTACTGTTGGGAATCGATCATCTGCTGCCAACAGCCCAGGGCAAACCGCATCACATGATGCAGCTCATCCGGTTCATAGGTCACCAGGTCGGCGTCGTGATTGGCCGACTCGATCAATACGGTCTGACGGGTGGCGCGCAAGGTTTTGAACTTATTCTCGAGCCAGATGCAGTCACCATCGCGCTGGATGATGTTGGCGAGTCCCTCCGTGTCGCAAAAGGGGCACGCGGTGCCAGGGCGACGATTATCGTCGGGCTTGCCGCTCGCCTGCTGAACGTCAAATATCAGCGCCACGGGTTATACCTCCAGCGGCACGATCTTGGTGCCATGGAGCTCGGAGACGCCGAGCGCTGCCGCGACCGCGTCGCGATTTGCCGTAGTGATGCCGCCGCCGGGAAGGATGGTCAAACGATCGCCCGCATACTCGATTAAACGAGCCAGGTGATCGAAATTATCCTCGATCGACGTACCGGCAGCGCCACCATGCGTGAGGATGCGCGTAACGCCGCAGTCGGCAAGTGTATCAATCGCATCGAGCTGAGCCTCGGGCGAGAGCTGGTCAAATGCCATGTGGAAGGTGATGTCGATGGACTCACGCTTGCATTCCTCGGTCGCGCAGCCCGCAGCCATAACGAGGGCGCCGAGGGTGAGTTCGTCGAGCGCCCAGCCGCCGGCACAGGGCTTGCAGCAGCCAAAGACCAGACCGTCGACGCCGGCGCTCACAGCAAGGCCCAGGTCCATCTCCATCATGCGTAGCTCGTCCTGGTTGTAATGAAAGTCGCCACCACGCGGACGAATCATGCACATCACCCGCGCATCGTGCTCGTGAGCGTAGTTGACCGTGGCGCTGATAACGCCGGCGGAAGGCGTGGTACCGCCAACGGCAAGGTTGTCGCACAGCTCAATACGACTCGCACCGGCCTTAATGGCCGCCGGCACCCGCTCAAAGTTCTCGGCACAAAACTCGTACAGCATAGATAGACCCCCAAAGACAGCAGATGTTTTCCGACGGGCATTGTCGCACGCCCCCATGAAGTTGCGGTGGAATAGGGACTCTTTTGGCCTCTGGAGCCCATATTCAGTCCCTATTTCACCGCAACTTAAAGGGGTGCTGACCGAAATGGTCAGCACCCCTTTTTGCTGTATAGAAGCAGTCGTTGGGGACGTTCTTAAACGACTAGTCATTCAAGAACGTCCCCAACGACTATCCCAGGGTCAGGCACGCTTTGGTGCGGGAAGGTAGCTGCTCAGAAATGTGGTCGAATGAGAGTTGCATCAAAGGAGCACTGGTTGGTGTTTCGCGCGATGCGTCAACCGACACTCGTCGCTATACCGGGGACAGACAGACCGGACTCCCTATACGACAACTGTTGACATCATATACTATGTATCATATAGTAGGTGTTACACAGTATACTACGAAAGGAGGTGTGCGGATGGAGGCACAGATGAAGCGCGGCTTCCTCGAGGCCTGCGTGCTCGCGGCCGTCTCGGGCGAGGAATCCTACGGCTATCAGATCGTGAAGGACGTGCCCGCGAGCATGGGGCTCACGGAGTCCACGCTCTATCCGTTGCTCAAGCGCCTGGAGAAGGCGGGGTGCATCACGGCGCGCTCCGCCGAGCACAACGGGCGGCTGCGAAGGTACTACCGCATCACGGACACCGGGCATGAGCGTATCGCCGAGTTCCTCGCCGAATGGCCATCCGTGCAGGAGATCTACCGTTACGTGAAGGGAGCGCACCATGACGCGCGATGAGTTCTTGAACCGGCTGGGCGAGCTTCTGGCCTGCCTGCCGGCAGATCAGGTAAAGGAAACGCAGGAGTTCTACGCGGAGGTCATCGCCGACCGTATGGAGGACGGCATGACGGAGGCCGAGGCTGTGGCCGCCATGGGCACGCTCGGTGAGGTCGCCGAGGCAACGCTCGACGAACTGCCCGCCGTGCCGCGCGCAATTGCGAGGACCAAGCGCAAGAGCACGGCGCTTCTATGGGCGCTCGCCATTGTGGGCTCTCCGGTATGGATTCCGCTGCTGCTCGCGTTCGTCGCCGTTGCCGCTACAGTCTACATCTGCATTTGGGTTCTTGCGCTCTGCGTGTGGATCGTGGCCGCGGCATTCGGGGGCGCGGGCGTGGTGGGGCTCCTGTTCACCGTGGACGGCATCATTATCGGGCATGTTCCGTACGTTTTAACCTCGATGGGAATGGGATTCGCTTCCATCGGTGTGGCGCTCCTCGCGGGAGCCGGCGCCTGGATGGCGTCCAAGCAGATCGCGCGCCTCTCTGCCCTTTGGGCGAAGAAAGCCGTTTCGCCCTTCTGGAAAGATCGAGGCAGTAAGAGCCGCAGGGACGCTGAAGCGGCGCCGCTCACGGCATAGGAAGGAGTGCAAACATGTCCAGCGTAAAAAAGATTTACCTTGCCGTAGCGGGTGGGCTTGTTGCCACGGGGCTCGTCCTGGCTGCTATCGGATTTGTGGCCTCCGGCTTTAACCTCGCTGTGTTCAACACACAGATCGACCTGCGCGATGACACCATCCTTCTGGGTGGTGTTGAAATAGACGACCCGACAGGGCTTCCACTCATCGAGCAGCTTGCCGAGGTTGGCGAGATCCATATTGGATCTGCAACGGCTGGTTCGTCTTCTCCTCGCAAATGATCGAGCTCGTAGCAGCCATCCCCCTTCGGGCACACCACGACGGGCGTGAGCACGCCGCGCTCGGAGCCTTTTGACCTAGTCGTTGGGGACGTTCTTAAACGACTAGTCATTCAAGAACGTCCCCAACGACTA
>UREC01000047.1:0-15560 GCA_900546755.1 uncultured Collinsella sp.
TGCTCTCGGCGACGGCCTCGGGCGTGAGGTTGTTGATCACGAAGGTGTCGGCCTCGGCACCGGCGGCACGGAAGGCGCGGGCGCTGTCGTACTCGCAGTTGTTGCCGGGGAACACGGGGATGATTACGCGCGGGCGGGCGATCTTGGCGCCGCCGTACACGTGGATATCCTTGGCGCGGAAGTCGATGGTCTCGACCTCGGCGGTCTCGCCGGTGCTGCGGTAGGCGAAGACGCCCTCGATGCCGCTCTCCCAGGCCTCCTGGAGCTCAGCGAGCTCGATGACTTCGGAGCCGGTGTCGATGACATAGCCCTCGACGGTGGTACCCAGGGGCTCGACGACAACGCCGTCGGCGACCTCGGGCAGCTCGGCGTCCTCGGCGAGCTCGACGATAAAGCTGCCGTAGAGCGGGGTGAAGAGGCTCTCCACGTCCACGTCCTCGGCAAGCTCGATGCCGATCTGGTTGCCGACGCACATCTTAAAGAGGCTCTCGACGCCGCAGCCGTAGCCGGGCGTGGAGACGGCCAGGGCGTCGCCGTTGGCGGTGAGCGCCTCGACGGCGTCAAACGCGGCGAGCAGCTGCTGAGCGTCGGGGCGGTAGTCCTCACCATAGGTGGCGGGGGCGATGCGCACGACGCGATGCGTCAGACCCTTGAACTCGGGCGAGACGGCACGGGCGGCCTTGCCCACGGCCACAGCGAAGCTGATCAGGGTCGGCGGAACGTTGAGCTCACCGGCCTCGTCCTCAAACGAGCCGCTCATAGAGTCCTTGCCGCCGATGGCACCGGCACCCAGATCGACTTGGGCCATAAGGGCGCCCAGGACGGCTGCCATGGGCTTGCCCCAGCGCTCGGCCTCGGTGCGCAGACGCTCGAAGTACTCCTGGAAGGAGAGATAGGCACGCTTGTGCTCAAAGCCGGCAGCCACGAGCTTGGCGATGGACTCAACCACGGACAGGTAGGCGCCCGCAAACTGGTCGGCCTCCATCAGGTAGGGGTTGAAGCCCCATGCCATAGCGCTCGCCGTGGTGGTCTCGCCGTCCACGGGGAACTTGGCAACCATGGCCGAGCTCGGGGTGAGCTGCGTCTTGCCGCCAAAGGGCATGAGCACGGTCGCGGCGCCGATGGTGGAGTCGAAGCGCTCGGAAAGGCCCTTGTTGGAAGCGACGTTGAGGTCGGTGACGAGCGAGGTCATGCGCTCGGCGAGCGTGGTACCGGCCCAGCTGGGCTGCCACACACTGCGGGCGCAGACGTGGGCGACCTGGTGCTTGGGCGCACCGTTGGAGTTGAGGAACTCGCGGGACAGATCGACGATGGCGACGCCGTTCCAGGCCATGCGCATGCGCGGCTCGGCGGTAACCTCGGCGATAACGGTCGCCTCCAGGTTCTCCTCGGCGGCGTAGCCCATGAACTCCTCGACGTCACCGTCGGCGACGGCGCAGGCCATGCGCTCCTGGGATTCAGAGATGGCGAGCTCGGTGCCGTCAAGACCGTCGTACTTCTTGGTCACGGTATCAAGGTCGACATACAGGCCGTCGGCAAGCTCGCCTACGGCGACCGAGACACCGCCGGCGCCAAAATCGTTGCATCGCTTGATCAGACGGCAGGCATCGCCGCGGCGGAACAGGCGCTGCAGCTTGCGCTCGACCGGGGCGTTGCCCTTCTGGACCTCGGCGCCCGATGTCTCGATGGACTCGGTGTTCTGGGTCTTGGAGGAGCCGGTGGCACCGCCGATGCCGTCACGGCCGGTGCGGCCGCCCAACAGGATGATCTTGTCGGTGGGGGCGGGGCACTCGCGACGCACGTGGTTTGCCGGGGTGGCGCCCACGACGGCGCCGACCTCCATGCGCTTGGCCACGTAGCCGGGGTGATAGAGCTCATTGACCTGGCCGGTGGCAAGGCCGATCTGGTTGCCGTAGCTGGAGTAGCCGGCGGCAGCGGTGGTTACGAGCTTGCGCTGCGGCAGCTTGCCCTCGAGCGTCTCGGACACGGGGACGGTGGGGTCGCCGGCGCCGGTGACACGCATGGCCTGGTACACGTAGCTGCGGCCCGAGAGCGGGTCGCGGATGGCACCGCCCACGCAGGTGGCGGCACCGCCGAAGGGCTCGATCTCGGTGGGGTGGTTGTGGGTCTCGTTCTTAAACAGGAACAGCCAGTCCTGGTCCTCGCCGTCGACATCGACCTTCACCTTGACGGTGCAGGCGTTGATCTCCTCGGACTCATCGACATCGGTCATGACGCCGGTCTTCTTAAGGTACTTGGCGCCGATGGTGCCCATATCCATGAGGCAGACGGGCTTGGCGTCGCGACCGAGCTCGTGGCGCATCTCCATGTAGCGGTCGAAGGCCTGCTGCACCACGGCGTCGTCGATCGTCACGTCATCCAGGACGGTGCCGAAGGTGGTGTGGCGGCAGTGGTCGGACCAGTAGGTGTCGATCACGCGGATCTCGGTGATGGTGGGGTCGCGGTCCTCATCGCGGAAGTACTGCTGGCAGAAGGCGATGTCCGCCTCGTCCATGGCAAGGCCGCGATCGGCGATAAAGGCGGCAAGGCCGGCCTCGTCGAGTTCGCGGAAACCGTCGAGCACTTCGACGGGCTGGGGCTCGGGGGTCTCCATGTACAGCGTCTCGGGCAGGTCGAGCGAGGCGATGCGGGCCTCGACGGGGTTCACCACGTAGTGCTTGATGGCCTCGATGGAGGCCTCGTCCAGAGCGCCCGAGATCATATAGACCTTGGCGGAGCGCACGGCGGGGCGCTCGCCCTGGCTGATGAGCTGCACGCACTCGCTGGCGGAGTCGGCGCGCTGGTCAAACTGGCCAGGCAGGAATTCGACGGCAAAGACGGCGCCATCGCTTGCGGGGAGCTCGTCGTAGGTCACATCGACCTGGGGCTCGCTAAAGACGGTCGGCACGCAGGAGCGGAAAAGCTCCTCGTCGATGCCCTCGACGTCATAGCGGTTGATGATCCTCAGGGCCTCGATGCCCTTGATGCCGAGAATCTCGGTCAGCTCGCCCTTGAGCTGCTGAGCCTCGACGTCGAACCCGGGTTTCTTCTCCACGTAGATACGAGAGACCATTGGTTCCTGCCTTCCTGATCGGTTGGGCGTACGGTACGGTATGCGGCAGCGGTCGGTTTGCGGGGTCTGCCCTGCGGTCGCCTTGAGCCACATGTTTGTAAACCTCACTATGATACGACAGCTCGCGGCGCGTTGAGGACGGCGAGGGTGCTACAGTGAAGCGCAAACAAGAGAAAGGCATCACATGGCATTCGTTTCACTCGCCATCATCGCGCTCGTGGCCTTTGCAAGCCCCTTCATCGCCTCGGCGATTCCCGGAAAACCCGTTCCCGAGACGGTCTTTTTGCTCGTGTTCGGTGCGGTGCTGGGCCCGCATATGCTCGGCATTATCCATGTAGATGCCGAGGTCTCGCTGGTGTCCGAGCTCGGCCTGGCCTTTTTGTTCCTGCTTGCCGGCTTTGAGATCGACCCCAAGAGCATCACGGGCGTGGAGGGGCGCTACGGCTTGGCGACGTGGGTCGTCACGTTTGGTATCGCCTGGCTTGCCGTGCGCTTTACCCCGTGGTTCTCGGTTAGTCATTTCGACGGTATCGCCGTGACGCTTGCCCTCACTTCGACGGCGCTCGGCACGCTCGTGCCCATCATGCGTGAGCGCTCGCTCACCGGCACGCGTGTGGGCGACTCGATTCTCGCGTATGGTACCTGGGGCGAGCTCGGCCCTGTGCTCGCCATGTCGGTGCTGCTGTCTGCCCGCACCGGCATCCAAACGCTCGTAATCCTTGGCTTGTTTGCGGTGGTTTGCGTGCTGCTGGCCGTGGTCCCAAGTCGCTCCAAGCGCGTCGGCAGCCGCTTCTTTGCGTTTGTCGAGGAACGCGCCGATACCACGTCGCAGACCTTCGTGCGCCTGACGGTGCTCATCCTGGTTACGCTCGTGGCGTTCTCGGCCATCTTTGACCTCGATATCGTGTTGGGTTCTTTTGCCGCTGGCTTTGTCCTGCGCTATATCATCCCCGAGGGCAACCATACGCTCGAGACCAAACTCGACGGTCTGGCCTACGGCTTTTTGATTCCGGTGTTCTTCACCGTATCGGGCGCAAAGATCGACCTGACGGCCGTGGCGTCGCGCCCGGGCTTGCTCGCGGGCTTTATCGTGGCGTTGCTGATAATTCGTGCCGTGCCTATTCTTATTTCTATGAGCATTTGTCCCGCGACGCGCGATGTGTCGGCGTATGGCCGCATTACCGTGGCCCTGTACTGCACCACGGCCCTGCCGATCATCGTTGCCGTGACAAGCGTGGCCGTCAACGCGGGCGCGCTGTCGCAAGATATTGCGTCGGTCATGGTTGCCGCCGGCGCCATCACGGTGTTCTTGATGCCGCTGCTCGCGCAGCTCTTCTACCGCGTGGTCGACGCCGCACCGGTCGCCGCCGTGGCAGAGGTTGCCGAGCATCCATCCGATGCGCTCGACATTCTGCGCGCCCACCACGACCTGGCGAGCCTGCTCGCGCGCGAGCATGAGTTGCTGACCGCGCATGGTCACGGTCGCGTATTCGAAGGCCTGCCTACGCTCGATACGATTGCCGAGCGTCTTTCCGCCGAGGCGGCGAGCGGCCACATCGATGCCCGTATTGTGGACGCGGCGCGCCTGCTTGCCGACAAGACCTATGGAGACGAGGTCGACCCGTCCGAGCTGACTCCGCGCGAGCGTCGCCGCCTGGAGCGCGCCAAGCTCGCTGTGCGCGAATACCGCCGCCGCATGCTGGAGCTCTATGCGCGCGAAGAAGCCGAAGACGACGACGGTAAGTAGTCGATACTTTCTCGGGGAAGCCGCGTCCCGCTTTGAAGGCTCGGAACGGGATGTGGTTTCCGAAACGGGGGCCGTTGGGAAGCTGTGTCCCGGAATGGGCGCTCAGAGTGGGATGCAGTTTCCGCAAGGAGGTCCTGGGGGAAACCGTGCCCCGTTCTGATCCGAAATACTGGGACATAGTTTCCCTTTCATAACAGGAGAAGGCGCGCTGTCTGCAGTTGATTCAGACGGCGCGCCTTTTTGGTTGAGCTATGTTGAAGCTTGAAGCCAAAGCTTGAGGCTCCTTAGGAGCGGGCGGCTCCGTCGACGGGGAGCACGGCACCCGTAACATAGGAGGACATGTCGCTCGCCAAGAAAACAAAGGCGTTGGCGACATCCTCGGGCTCGCCCATGCGACCCAGCGGAATGGTGGCGATGATGGGCTTGATGACCTCTTCGGGCAGGTTGGCGACCATATCGGTCTTGGTTACGCCAGGTGCGACGGCGTTGACGCGAATGCCCATGGGGGCGAGCTCGCGCGAGAGCGACTGGACCATGCCGTTGACGGCGAACTTGGACGTGGGATAGCCGACGCCGGAGGGCTGACCGTACTTGGCGACCATCGAGCTCGTGGTGGTGATGGTGCCGCCGTGGCCGGCCTCGGTCATGATCTTGGCGGCAGCCTGGTGGCCATTAAAGACGGCGACGACGTTGAGGTCCATGACCTTTGCAAACTCCTCGGCCGTGTAGTCCAAGAGGGGTGAACGCTGGGAGATACCGGCATTGTTGATGACCGTGTCCAGGCCGCCCATGTCGGCTGCAGTCTGCGTAAAGGCCTCAGTCACGGCCTCGAGCGAGGTGAGATCGCAGGAGCGACCCCAGACCTTGGCGTCGGGATAGGCGGCTGTCAGCTTCTCAACGGCCGTGTCGGCAGTCTCCTGGCGCGAGCCAAAGACGGTGACGGCAGCGCCTTCCTCGATAAAACGGCAGGCGATGGCATAGCCGATACCGCGTGTGCCTCCGGTGATGATTGCTTTCTTGCCCTCGAGCAACATGGTGCTTCCTCTCATCGCGGGCGGACATTCGCAGCACAGCGTAGCGGTAGTCGGAATCGGCCGCGTTTGCATATCGGTGAACGGTAGCCCGCGTTACCGATGAGCGGCTCGCGCAAATATGCTTTGCCGTTGTGCTTAGGGCAGGTGACAAAAGGGCTCCCGTCCCACATCGGACGGGAGCCCTCAAGGCGCGTATTGCTAGGCGAGCGTTGGACTAGTTCGCCATGACGCCTTCGGTCCATGCCTCGACGTCCTCGATGCGCAGGACGTTGGCGACCTCGGCCACGCAGTCGACGCTGGCAAGTTCGGCGGCGGCAGCCTGGACGTCCTTCTCGAGTGCGCGGTGCGTCAAGAAGATGACCGAGCAGGCATCGCTGACGCCCGACTTGCCGTCCTCGACCTGGTTGATGAGCGAGATCGAAATGTTGTGCTTGGCAAAGATGTTGACCGTCTCGGACAGGGCGCCCACGCGGTCGGCGACCTTCAGACGCACATAGTACTTGGTCTGGAGCTCGTCCATGGGCTTAAAAGCGAGGTTGTGACCATAGGGCTCAATTTCGGGCAGCGGAGCAACGCCGCGGCTGATTTGCTCGGAGAGCGACAGGATGTCGCCTACGACGGCGCTCGCGGTGGGGAAGGAGCCTGCGCCGGCACCATAGAACATGGTCTCGCCCACGGCGTCGCCTACCACGTAGACAGCGTTCATGGCGCCGTTGACCTTGGCGAGCATATGGTCGGCGGGGATCAGCGTGGGATGCACGCGGACGTCGACGCCGGCGTCGGTGTTGCGTGCGATGCCCAGCAGCTTGATGGTGTAGCCGAGCTCGCGGGCCTGGGCAATGTCCTCGGCGCCGATGGTACGGATACCCTGCTGGTAGACATCGTCGGTGGTCACGCGGGTGCCAAAGCCGATGGAAGCGAGGATTGCCGTCTTGCTGGCGGCGTCGAAGCCGTCGACGTCGGCGGACGGGTCGGCCTCGGCATAGCCCTTTGCCTGGGCGTCGGCGAGCACGTCAGCGTAATCGGCGCCCTCGGCGTCCATGCGCGACAGGATGTAGTTGGTGGTGCCGTTGAGAATGCCAGCGATGGTCAGGATCTTGTTGCCCACCAGGTCGTGCTCGAGCGTGCTGACAATGGGGATGCCACCGCCGCAGCTGGCCTCGCACTTAATCTGCACGCCGCACGCGCGCGCCTTCTCGGCGAGCGTCTCGACATGACGGCCCAGCAGGGCCTTGTTGGCAGAGACGACGTGCTTGCCGTTCTCGAAGGCGGTGGTGAAGATTTCGGTCGCGGGGTGCTCGCCGCCGATGAGCTCGACGACGATATCGACGGCGGGGTCGGTGACGACGTCGTGCCAGTCGCTCGTAAAGGCCTCGCGCTCAATACCGGCGGCTTCGGCCTGCTCCCAGGCAAGCGCGCAGGCGCGGGTCAGCTTAAGGTCGATGCCGTAGGCGGCCAGGTACTCATCGTGGTGGCTCTTGATCAGACGGGCCACGCCGCCGCCGACGGTTCCCAGACCGATGAGGCCGACGTTCACGGTGCGCAGGGGTTCGCTCATAGATAGCTCCTTCGTGCATCTTATGGATGGATTAACCGCTTAAAGGTTGAGTGCATTCTAGCGTGAAGTGCGGGCGCGTGCTTGCCTGGCAGCGGGAGCAGCACAAAACGCCACCCCCGAAACGCTGCGGAAACATTGGAAACACGCTCGCTACAAACGAACTTCCGTAACAAACTGTCAACGTTTGCACCATAAGGTTTGCCCTGTACCGCAAGACGGCCGCACCGCGGCCAGCGAAAAGGGGGACACCATGTTTAGCATCAACAACGTACTTAACCGCAGGAGTTTCTTGGCTGGCGCCGCGGCGTTCGGTAGCACCGCGGCACTCGCCGGTTGTTCGTCGGGTGGCTCGGACGGCGGCTCCGCCGATGACGGCAAGACCTTCAAGATCGGTGTCATCGGCCCTCTGACCGGCGCCGCGGCAACCTATGGCGTCTCGGCCGAGAAGGGCGCCAAGCTCGCCGCCAAGGATTTCTCGACTAAGGACCTCGAGCTTTCGCTTAAGTCCGAGGACGATGTTGCCGACGGAGAGAAGGCCATCAACGCCTTCAATACCTTGTGCGACTGGGGCATGCAGGCGCTCGTCGGCCCCGTCACCACCGGTGCCGCCGTCGCTGTCTCTGGCGAGATCGCCGACGATATGCTCATGGTCACGCCTTCGGCCTCGTCGCTCGACGTTACCAAGGATAAGACCACGGTTTTCCAGGTTTGCTTCACCGATCCCACCATGGGCACGAGTGCCGCGAAGTTCTTGGCCGAGAAGTACGCGGACGCCAAGATCGCCCTGTTCTACAACTCCGGCGATACGTACAGCTCGGGTGTTGCCGATGCCTTTGCCGAGCAGGCCAAGGAGTCCAAACTTGATATCGTCGATACCGAGACCTTTAAGGACGACTCTTCCACAAGCTTTACCAACCAGCTCACCAAGGCCAAGGAGGCCGGCGCCACGCTCATCTTTGCGCCGATCTACTACACGCCGGCGTCCGTTTTGCTCAAGAACGCCAAGGACATGGGCTACGACATGACCCTCATGGGTACCGACGGCATGGACGGCCTGCTCTCTGTGGAAGGCTTCGATACCTCTCTTGCCGAGGGCGTACTGCTCATGACCCCGTTCTCTGCCGACGATGAGAAGAATGCCGACTTCGTCAAGGCCTATAAGGATGCCTACGACGAGACGCCCAACCAGTTTGCCGCCGACGCTTACGATTGCGTCCACGCCATCGCCGAAGCTATCGATAGGGCGGGGATTGACATTTCGGCCGACGGTGCCGACATTGCCGGCGACCTTGCCAAGGCCATGCGCAAGATCAAGATCGAGGGCCTGACGGGCGAGCTCACGTGGAATGACGAGGGCCAGGTCGAAAAGCCCGCCACAGCCTATGTGATTCAGGACGGCAAGTACATCGCCGCCTAAGTGCGCATAAAGCGCGACCGGTGAGGCCGTTTTATTCAGGGCAGGGACGCCTGTAACAGAACGGAAACATTACTTTCACACAATAAAGTGGCATTACTGCATAAAGTAAAAGAAATACGCAGAATTATGGATAAATGAACAAATCCAAAGAAAAGTTGAAATAATCGCCACTTTCCTTAACTAAAGCGTCTAGTATTTTGCGAACGCCGAACACGGCGAAGGATGGCCTGTCGGGTAACCGAAACCCGACGAGATTTGAGAGGAGAGCCGCATGTCGAGCCTCACCGGTAAGTCATTGAACCCTGTTATGAATCGCAGGAGCGTTATCGCGAGCGCAGCAGGTCTGGGGGCGATGTCCATTCTAGCTGGTTGCTCCTCCAACGGCGGCGACAGCGGTTCCGCTTCGAGCGACGCTTCGTTTAAGATCGGCACCATCGGCCCGCTGACCGGCGCCAACGCGTCCTACGGCAAGTCCGTTACACAGGCTGTCGAACTTGGCTGCAAGGATTTCTCGACTAAGGAGCTGCCGCTTGTCAGCAAGGCCGAGGACGACCAGGCTGACGGCGAGAAGGCCGTCAACGCCTTCAACACCCTGCTCGACTGGGGCATGCAGGCCCTCGTCGGTCCGACCACCACGGGTGCGTCGGTCGCCGTTGCCGCCGAGTGCGGCAACGACCCCGAGACGTTCATGATCACCCCGTCCGCGTCCTCCGAGGACGTTACCAAGGGCAAGGATTGCGTCTTCCAGGTTTGCTTTACCGACCCCAACCAAGGTGTCAACGCTGCCAAGTTCCTGGCAGAGAAGTATGCGAACGAGAAGTTCGTGCTGTTCTATAACTCCGGCGACGCCTATTCTTCGGGCATCGCAGATTCCTTTAAGGCCCAGGCCGCTAAGTCTAAGCTTGAGATTGTCGACGAGGAGACCTTTAAGGACGACTCCGCCACGAGCTTTACCAACCAGCTGACCAAGGCCAAGCAGGCCGGCGCCACCATGATCTTTGCGCCGATCTACTACACGCCGGCGTCCGTCCTGCTCAAGAACGCCAAGGACATGGGCTACGACGTCAAGATGATGGGCTGCGACGGCATGGACGGCATCCTGGGCGTTGAGGGCTTCGACACCTCTCTTGCCGAGGGTCTGCTACTCATGACCCCGTTCTCCGCCGACGACGAGAAGAACGCCGACTTCGTCAACGCTTACAAGGATAAGTACGGCGATACCCCCGACCAGTTTGCCGCCGACGCCTACGACGGCGTGCATGCTGTGGTCGAGGCTCTCAAGGAGGCCGGCCTGGGCGTCGACGCCGACCCGACCGAGGTCGCTGATAAACTGTCCAAGGCTATGCTCAAGATTACCGTTGACGGTCTGACCGGCAAGCTTACCTGGAACGATAAGGGCCAGGTCCAGAAGGACCCGACGGCGTACGTCATTACCGACGGCAAGTACGTACAGGCCTAATAGGCCGCCTTATATAGAGCGGTTTTGATCCCAAGCAGGGGAGGTTTTGGCCTTCCCTGCTTGCTTGGTATCTAGGGACAGTGTAACGTCCCTGTTTCATACATCAACTGGAAACCTATTCGAAAGGGGGATGTGGAACATGACGGTCTTTATCCAATACCTGGTCAACGGCCTGTCCATGGGCAGCGTCTACGCCATCATCGCGTTGGGCTACACCATGGTCTACGGTATCGCCAAGATGCTCAACTTCGCTCACGGCGACGTCATCATGGTCGGTGCCTATGTCTCGTTCTGTGCCACGTCGTATCTCGGCCTCCCGGGCTGGGCATCTGTAGTTCTCTCTTGTGTGGTCTGCACGGTTCTCGGTGTTCTCATCGAGGGTCTGGCATACAAGCCGCTGCGCCAGGCGGGCCCTCTGGCCGTCCTGATCACGGCCATCGGCGTGTCTTACTTCCTGCAGAACGCCGCGCAGCTTCTGTGGGGCGCCACACCCAAGAACTTCACTTCGCTCGTCACCTTCCAGGTGCCGGAGTTCTTGGCCAAGTTCAACGTAAGCGCCGTCTCGCTCGTCACCATCGTCGCCTGCCTGGTTATCATGGCCGGTCTGATGTTCTTTACAGGTAAGACCAAGATGGGCAAAGCCATGCGCGCCGTGTCCGAGGACAAGGCCGCCGCTCAGCTCATGGGCATCAACGTCAACCGCACCATCTCGATGACGTTCGCCATCGGTTCCGCCCTTGCCGCCATCGCCGGTGTGCTCCTGTGCTCCTACTCGCCGGTCCTGCAGCCCACCACGGGCGCCATGCCTGGCATCAAGGCCTTCGACGCTGCCGTTTTCGGCGGCATCGGCTCCATCCCCGGTGCCTTTGTCGGTGGCATCCTCATCGGCATCATCGAGGCGATGGCGCAGGCATACATTTCCACGAGCCTTGCCAACTCCATCGTCTTTGGTGTTTTGATCATCGTCCTGCTCGTCAAGCCTGCCGGCCTCTTGGGCAAGTACGTCCCCGAGAAGGTGTAGGTGAGCGTTATGAAGTTTCTTAAAGACAAGCAGACGCGTCACGACTTTGTTACGTATGCCATGTGCATCGTGGCATTTGCCATCGTGTTCTTTATGCAGTCTAACCATATGATCCCGCGCATGATCGCCGGCCAGCTGGTTCCCATCACGGCCTACATCGTTATGGCCATTTCCCTCAACCTCGTCGTCGGCATCGCGGGCGACCTGTCGCTGGGCCATGCGGGCTTTATGAGTGTCGGTGCCTACACGGGCATCGTTACCGCCGTCGCGCTCGAGAGCGCCGTTCCGTCCGACCCGATGCGTCTGATCATCAGCATTGTGGTCGGCGCTATCGCCGCTGCCATCTTGGGCTTTTTGATTGGTATCCCGGTCCTTCGCCTGAGCGGTGACTACCTGGCCATCGTGACCCTGGCTTTTGGCGAGATCATCAAAGAGATCGTCACCTGCCTTATCGTGGGCGTCGACTCCCGCGGCCTGCATGTGATCTTTAACATCACGGGTAACTCCACGATCGACGACCTGCACCTGCTCGAGGACGGCACCGCCATCATCAAGGGTGCCCAGGGCGCATCGGGCGTGTCGACCTATTCGACCTTCCTTGCCGGCGCCATCCTGGTCATGGTCGCACTCGTGATCGTGCTCAACCTGGTTCGCAGCCGTACCGGTCGTGCCATCATGGCCGTGCGCGACAACAAGATCGCTGCCGAGTCCGTGGGCATCTCCGTCACCCAGTACCGCATGATCGCCTTCGTGGTTTCCGCTGCCCTCGCCGGTGCTGCCGGGGCCCTGTTCGGCGGTAACTTCTCGCAGCTTTCCGCCACTAAGTTCGACTTCAACACGTCCATCCTCATCCTGGTGTTCGTGGTCCTGGGCGGTCTGGGCAATATGCGCGGCTCCGTTATCGCGGCGGCGTTGCTCACGGTGCTTCCCGAGCTGCTCCGTCAGTTCTCGGACTACCGCATGCTCATCTACGCCATCGTGCTGATCCTGGTCATGATCTTTACCAACAACCCGCAGCTCAAGGCGTTCTTCGGTCGCGTCAAGGACCGCTTTGCTTCCAAGAAGGAGGTGGCAGCCGATGCCCGGTAAGTTTGAGTTCAACAAGGGCAAGATGGTCCCGTATCCTTCTGGCGCCATCGTTCCCGACCGCGACCTGGGCCAGCGCCCGGCGCTCGAGTGCATCCACCTGGGCATTGAATTCGGCGGCCTTAAGGCAGTCGACGACTTTAGCCTGACTATCGGCAAGACCGAGATCGCCGGTCTGATCGGCCCCAACGGTGCCGGTAAGACCACGGTCTTCAACCTGCTCACCAAGGTGTATCAGCCCACGCACGGCACCATCCTGCTCGACGGTGAGGACACTTCGGGCAAGTCGGTCTACCAGGTCAACCGCATGGGTATTGCCCGTACGTTCCAGAACATTCGCCTGTTCAACACCATGACGGTGGAGGACAACGTTAAGGTTGGCCTGCACAACCAGGAGCGCTACTCCGGTTTTGAGGGTGTGCTGCGCCTGCCGACGTATTGGAAGCACGAGAAGGCCGCCCACGAGCGCGCCATGGAGCTGCTGTCCATTTTTGACATGGAGCACCTGGCAAGCGAACAGGCCGGCTCGCTGCCTTACGGCGCTCAGCGCCGCCTGGAGATCGTCCGCGCGCTTGCCACCAACCCCAAGCTGCTGCTGCTCGACGAGCCTGCCGCCGGCATGAACCCGTCCGAGACCGCGGAGCTCATGGAGAACATCGTTAAGATTCGCGACACCTTTGGCATTGCCATCATGCTCATTGAGCACGACATGTCGCTCGTCATGAACATCTGCGAGGGCATCTGCGTGCTCAACTTTGGTAAGGTCATCGCCAAGGGCACGGCCGAGGAGATCCAGAACAACGACGCTGTTATCGAGGCGTATCTGGGCAAGCAGGATAAGGGGGAGAACTAAATGGCAGAGCCGATGCTTTCCGTCTACAACATCAACGTCTGGTACGGCGCCATCCACGCCATCAAGGACATCTCCTTTAACGTTAACGAGGGCGAGATCGTGGCCCTGATCGGTGCGAACGGTGCCGGCAAGTCCACAACGCTCAAGACGGTCTCGGGCCTGCTGCGCTCCAAGACCGGCTCCATCAAGTTTATGGGTGAGGACATTACTCATACGCCCGCCGATAAGCTGGTTGGTAAGGGCCTGGCTCAGGTCCCCGAGGGCCGTCGCGCCTTTTTGCAGATGACGGTCGAGGAGAACCTGGAGATGGGCGCCTATACACAGCCCAAGTCCACGGTGGCTCCGGGCCTGGAGCGCGTCTACGAGCAGTTCCCTCGCCTTAAGGAGCGCCGTCGCCAAGTCGCCGGCACCCTTTCGGGTGGCGAGCAGCAGATGCTCGTTATGGGCCGCGCCCTTATGAGTAACCCCAAGCTGCTCATGCTTGACGAGCCTTCCATGGGTCTGGCGCCGATTCTGATTGAGCAGATCTTCCAGATTGTCGAGGACCTGCACAAGGCCGGCACCACGGTGCTTCTGGTCTCCCACAGCATGGAGGACGTGGCCAGGTATGTGGACCGTCTGATGGTTATGGATCACGGCGAAAAGGTATTTGACGGGACGCCAAAGGAGGTATTCAGCCATTGCAGAGAGCTGGAAGAGGTTGGCCTGGCAGCTCCGCAGGTGACTTATATTATAGAAGAATTGCGGGAGCGGGGAGCGGCTATTGAAGGCACAATTACCACAGTGGAGGAAGCTAAGAACGCAATTCTGGCATTTCTTGGGAGGCAGGAAAACGTATGATTAGAGATATAACTCTGGGACAATATTATCCGGTGGATTCTATCATCCACCGTCTGGATCCCAGGACAAAGCTGTTTGGAACCATGGTATTTATTGTATCCCTGTTTATGGCTGACAGCCTGTGGGGATATCTGGCGGCTACGGCAGTCCTGGCGGCGGTCGTCCGCTGTTCCAACGTTCCGTTTAAATTTATGGTCAAGGGACTGAAGGCAGTAGTCTTTCTGCTGATTATCAGTGTCAGCTTTAACCTGTTTCTGACGCCGGGAACTCCTCTGGTGCAGTTCTGGATTTTTAAAATTACCAGGGAGGGAATCAGGCTGGCGGTATTTATGGGACTGCGCCTGATTTATCTGGTCATCGGATCTTCCGTGATGACCCTGACTACCACGCCCAACCAGCTGACGGACGGACTGGAGAAGGGACTTCATTTTCTCAATAAGGTTCACGTTCCGGTCCATGAGATCGCCATGATGATGTCCATCGCCCTGCGCTTTATTCCGATTTTAGTGGAGGAGACGGACAAGATTATGAAGGCTCAGATGGCCAGAGGCGCTGATTTCGAGAGCGGAAACCTGATTCAGCGGGCGAAAAGCATGATTCCGATTCTGGTTCCGCTGTTTATCTCTGCCTTCCGCAGAGCCACTGACCTGGCTATGGCCATGGAAGCCAGATGCTATCGGGGCGGAGAGGGCAGAACGAAGATGAAGCCCTTGAAATATCACGGTGCAGACAGGGTAGCCTATGTGCTGTTTTTTGTATATCTGGCTGTGCTGACTGTCATCCGGCTGGCTGTATAGAGCCATCGCCGGCATGTGCGACATGTTCGGCTTGCTCTGACGTCAGTACTCAGCATAAGTGTATAAGCAAGCCTATGCCGTTGGTGTATTGACGCTTAGGAAAGACAGGAGAATGACAATATGAGACGAATTAAACTGACCGTTGCCTACGACGGCACTAATTACTGCGGCTGGCAGCTGCAGCCCAACGGCGTGACTATCGAGGAGGTTTTAAATAAAGCTCTTTCAGAGCTTTTGAGGGAAGAAATTCAGGTAATCGGGGCCAGCCGGACAGATTCCGGCGTCCACGCCAGGGGAAATATCGCGGTGTTTGATACAGAGGCCAGAATTCCCGCCGAGAAAATCTGCTTTGCGGTAAACCAGAGACTTCCGGAGGACGTGCGGGTGCAGAAATCAGAGGAGGTTCCCCTGACCTTTCACCCCAGAAAAGCCAACTGCGTAAAAACCTATGAGTATAAAATTTTAAACAGGAAAATCGACATGCCCTTAAACAGGCTGTACTGCCATTTCTGCTACTTTGATCTGGATGTGGACCGGATGCGCCAGGCGGCGGCCTGTCTGCTGGGAGAACACGATTTTAAGAGCTTCTGCACTGTTCGCACCCAGGCGGAGGAGACGGTGAGAACCATTTACAGGCTGGACATTAACCGGGATTCGGAGGATGTGATCACCATG
>UREC01000048.1:0-15408 GCA_900546755.1 uncultured Collinsella sp.
TGCCAGCGCCCGAGATAATGAGCGGCGTCCTGGCCTCATCGATCAGGATGGAGTCAACCTCGTCGACGATGGCGTAGTTGTGGCCGCGCTGAACGCGCTGCTCGGGACGGGTAACCATGTTGTCGCGCAGGTAATCAAAGCCGAACTCGGAGTTGGTGCCGTAGGTGACGTCGGCCTGGTAGGCCGGGCGCTTGAGCTCGAGTGGCATGTTGTTCTGGAGCAGACCGACGGTCATGCCCAGGTACTTATAGATGCGGCCCATCCACTCGGAGTCACGCTTGGCAAGGTAATCATTGACAGTAACGACGTGCACGCCCTTGCCGGCAATAGCGTTGAGATAGCCGGCCAACGTGGAGACGAGGGTCTTACCTTCGCCGGTCTTCATCTCGGCGATGTGGCCCTCGTGCAGTGCCATGGCGCCAATGAGCTGCACGTCAAAGTGGCGCATACCCATGGTGCGCTTGGAAGCCTCACGCACGGTGGCAAAGGCCTCGGGGAGCATGTCGTCAAGCGACTCGCCGTTGGCGTAACGCTCGCGGAACTTATCGGTCTGGCCGCGGAGTTGGTCCTCGGTCATCTTCTCAAACTGGGGCTCAAGACCGTTGATCTGGTCGACGATCTTGTAGTAGCGCTTAAGGTCCTTATCGGATCCAAAGGACAGCAGCTTTGACATGAATCCCATGTGGTTTTCCTTTTTGGCCATCGCCCACGCCGTGCAGCTGCGGGCGAGTTAAACACAGATGATTGTACTTTAGCCAAACAAGGCGCGGCCTATACGGTCGACCTCGACCGCCACGTAATAACTATGACCAACCTGCCACAATGGGACAGGTTTATTTTGGCAAGTTTTATCTGAGCAAACGCCGTCTCTCTGCCATTTGGTGCCACGGGGACAGGTTAGCTTGCACCAATAAAAAGAAAAGGGCCGCACACCCAAATGGATGCACGGCCCTCATGCCATGAATGCGAGCGATTCCGCGGCGAGCTATTTACTCAGCAGCCTCGGTGGTCTCGGCCTCGGCAGCGGCCTCCTCGACGGGAGCCTCTGCGGGAGCCTCGGCGGCCTGCTTGGCAGCCTCCTCGGCAAACTTAGCGGCACGCTTAGCCTTCTCGGCAGCCTTAGCCTCAGCGGCGGCCTTGCGAGCGGCCTCGGCCTCAGCAGCCTTGGCGGCCTTGGCAGCCTTGGCCTCCTCAGCCTTCTTGAGCTGGGCGGCAGCGGCGCCACCGAACTTGTCGGCGAAGCGCTGGACGCGTCCACCGGTGTCGACGAACTTCTGCTGGCCGGTGTAGAACGGGTGGCACTCGTTGCAAAGCTCGACCTTCATCTCGGACACGGTAGCGTGCGTCTTGAAGGTGTTGCCGCAGGAGCACGTCACCGTGCACTCGACATACTGGGGATGGATACCCTGCTTCATGGTAGGACTCCTTATTGGTCAGGCGCTGGTTACCGATCAGCGCATAAGGCGTCTTGGTTTCCGACCAAGACAACAAACTCGGTTATGATACCACGGCGCCGCGCGTCCCACAAAAGGTTCACGGTCTTTTCGGAACGACACGAATCTGACCCATCGAAACACATCTCCACCGTTCCTTCAACTGGGAAAATGCCGTCCCCGGGGCCTGAGAAGGGCCCCGGGGACGTTCGACTGACTGCGGGAACGGCCTTTCCGCTCAATGTGTTCGGCTGAGATCGGAAATCAACCAAACTGAACTAGGTTCAGTTGACATGGTTAAAAACGAGGGGCGACGCTTTTGCGTCGCCCCTCGTCCCGGCCGGTTGCTTTAGTTGTACACGCGGTAGTTACACTTGAACTGGGTTATGTGTCCATAGCTGGAGCGGTACCAACCCGACGTATAGCTGATTACTTCTGGGCCTAGATATTCGTATCTCTTGTTGTAGCGAAGCTGACGGTAGGTCGTGTCGTACTCTGCTACGTAAAACGTGTCTCCAGAGAAGGCTTTGTACCGGTCCTTAACCGTCGAAGCCATGTACGCGGGTTCGACATCGCCTTTCTCCCCGTTGAGCGCATAGACGGGTGCCGCGATTCCGCATAAAGCCGTTGCCACGAGGATGGCGTAGACAGCCATGCGCGACGCATTGGACTTCAGCTGTTCAAATAGTTTCATGTCATTCACCTCCTTCGTATGTATCGAGGTATTCCTGCTTGAGCGTCTGCGAGGACGACTTGATCTTTTCCACGAGCGTGCCGGCTTCGATGAAGTAGAACGAGTTGGTGAGGTCTGCCAGGTCGTCGAGCAGATGGCTTGAAATGAGCACGCTTCGTCCCCGCGCCACCTCGCTGCGCATCGCGTCGCAGGAGGTTTTCCGCTTTCCCGGATCGAGGCCGTTCAGCGGTTCATCGAGGATGAGGTACGGGCAATCGGTCGCTATCGCCATGGCAAGCTTTACCTGCTGCTTCATTCCTGTCGAGAGTTTACGGGTCGGCTTGTCGAGATATGGGGAGATTCCGAGGGAGTCGCAGAGCGAGTCGATGTCGGCGGCCGATTTCCACGCCTCCCTAACGAAAGCAAGGTGCTCGATGGCCGATAGCGTGGGATAGAGATCCGCGCTGCCCGAAGAGCTCAGGTAGACGAGTTCTGCAAATTCGGCTGATCGACGTTGGCAGATTCCGTCTGCCGCCAGGCTTCCCGAGCGGATGCGGGTGGGAAATTGGCCCGACAGCGCTTCAAGAAGGGTGGTTTTCCCCGAGCCGTTGGGAGCAATGAGGCCCGCCGCCGTTCCCGGGCTCAGGAAAAGCGATCCGATTGAAAGTATCGTCGTGCTTCCGTATCCCACGCTCGCGTCCAGAAGCTCGAGCCCATGGTGCTTTTTCGCGGGTCCAGGCTGTTTGGGCGAACGTGTCGCAACGGCGCCGACCGCAAAAAGGACCGCGACGTATATCAGGGCCACGGCAAGCATCGATGCGCTGCCTGAACCGGAGCCAATGAATTCTGTCGGGAAGCATCCTACGTAGCCCGTGGCCTCGATAGGCGAGAACACGGCCAGCGGCAGGAGCCCGAGCACGGCATTATGCCCTAGTGCCGAATCGGACAGTAACGGGAATGCCGGGGCCGCGACAAGCAGCGCGGAGGTAAGGGGGCCTGCGAGGACGCGCCTCGTTGCGGTCGATATGACGGCGGAGCAAACGGATATCAAGGTTCCGCCCGCAAGCAGCGCGATAAGCAGGGCTGTGAAGACGTTTCCCGCAGTCGTGGTGGTAAGCGCGCCGTCATGGAAGAAGGCGATCGGGTACCCAATTTGCCCGAAGCCGTTTAGGGCCAAGGCGTAAATGCCCCCGGGTGCGAGGCCGGCGAGTAGCATCGCGGTCCCCGCGACGATTATCGAAAACACGATCTGGATAAGGCGCCGGAATTTGGGCACGGGCGCCTTTGCCGCCAGGGTCCCGGGCCTTGTGGCGCCGAGCACGAGTATCGACGAGAGAAGGAAGGGGATGAAGGGAAGGAAAGACGGCGCCGCGGCAATGGCGTAAGGCAGGAAGGAAAGGAATGGCAGGTCGTTTGCGGAGGCCGGGATATCCGTGATGCCGGAGCCGCTCAGGGCACGGCAATATGCGAGCGCCGCGTCATTGGTCTCTCGGTCTCCCACGATGGACCCGGATTGGAAGCCTTCGTCCATGAGCGCGTAGTAGCTCTCGGCAGAATCGAGAAAGGCGGCGTCGGTTTGAGCGGCAAGGGCGGCGTTCGCGTATCTTGCAAGCTCCGCGTCAGCTTGCTGCTCTGGCGATAGGTCTGTGCCGCTGGCCTGGGGCGCGCGCGTATTGAATGCGTCGACAAAGCCCTGCATGCCCTGCTTCATAAAGAAGGGCCCGTAGATGGGTGAATTGAACGCAATGGGGACGGAAAAGGCTGCAGCGAGAACGAGCGTACAAATCCATGCGGCCTTGTCTCTTAGGATCAGTTTGAGAAGAAGTCGACAGTACATTTGGAAGCACCTACGTTCCTCAAAGAATCGTTAGATTAATGATGACAGACCGAATGAAGATGCGTGCGATGGGGGCGAGGCGAATGGCTGAGCGGTATCGATACGCGGGTTCAACGGTATTATATTGACTACATAGATTTTTAACTTGCATTTCTACCCGCCCTTTTCGTAGAGTCGCCGATACGTGCTTAGCGCACCCTCGGCGCGTCCGGCAGGCTTTGCGAAATGGGATCCGGGAGACTTCGGCGCAGCATCATCTTGCGGAATGCTTCTAATGAGCCTCCCATCCTTCAAAAACAGAATCTCATCGCACAGCCTATCGACCGAATCCAAGATGTGGGATGACATGATGATGCACGTACCAGAATCGGCCAGCTTCCTGAGAATCTCGGAATGCAAGTCCACCCTGCTGGGGTCGAGCGCGTTCATGGGCTCATCTAATAGAAGGTACCGCGCGCCCGTCGCATACGCAATCGCCAGGGTAAGCTGCTGCTTCATGCCCTGGCTCAGAGTGCGGATCCTCATCTTCGCGAACTCGCCTATCTGCGTTTGTTCCACTATCTCTTCGATATCGCGAGCATGCGGCCACATATCGCAAACCATCTTGAGGTGATCTTCCGCACGCAATCCGGGATACAGCAGCGTCCCCTCACCAGGTGCATAGAAGATCATAGAACGGACCTCTCTCGCACCCGTACCCTGCACCTCATCCAGAACGACGCTCCCGTCCACGCGAGGACCCGGCAAACCTGCCATCGCACGCAGCAACGTCGTCTTTCCATGCCCGTTCGGAGCGACGAGACCGTAGACCGTACCCGGGGCAAACTCAGCGTTCACCGAATCTACGAGCACCTTCTTTCCATAAGAGATCGTCAGCGTTTGAAGGTCAATCATCGAGATCATCCCCTTTCGATCTTTGGAACACTCAGGCGCACCATCAACGGAGATACGGCGCCCAAGACCACCAGCAGAGCGCCCGATGCGCCGACGACCTCTCCAAAAGGCATCGCGTTCGTCCCTCGCCCAAGGAACCCAATCGTCCCCACCTGGGAAGCGGGATCAAACGAGGCGAATGGAGCCAGCAGCGCGACGCCCATGCCCACGCTTTCAACATGAGCGCTCAACGAACCTAACACCAAGAGAACCGCGCAAACCATTCCGGTGACAACGGGGTTGCGGCTAATCGCTGCTGTCAACGCAGCGACGACGGAAATCACGCCGTATGCCATGACCAGCAACGGAATACTGCACAACACCGCCTCCCCCACCACGGACGTTGTCGAAGCTCCCGCCCGAATGAGAGCGACGGGATACTCCGATCCACCCGCACCGTTCTTAATCACGGACACAACGACAGCGGGAACCATCGACACCAAAAGCAGCACCAAGCCAAGCAGGAGAGCCAGCGCAACAGCCGTCAGAAAACGCACATGCGCTGTTGCGGGGATCTGGAGAACCAGAGGGGAACGACACTGCAGGTAGGTGCACGCGAGCGATGTGACAACCACGGGCAACAGCAAAAATAAGGAGGGAAGCGCTGCCTGGAGATACGAAAGGAGGATTAATGGGGGCATCTTCGTACTTAACTCGTAAACCTTGGGGTCCGGCAAGCTCGCGATCGACTCAAGCAGAAGGGCGCGCGCCTCCGCACGAGAAGGAGTCTCCGGCTCGATTCCGATCGATTGCAGGAGAGTCGCATCTGCCGCGCCCAGCTCACCTCGAGCGCGCTCGTACGTCGCAAGGCTTCGAAACCCCTCCGCAGGCATAGGCGCGTACACGAAACCCGAAAGAGCATCCCGCATGTCTTCCAGGGCCGCTTTGCCCTCGACGTCCATATTCGCAGCGTTCTGCTCTAAATACCGATCTATTGAACGGAGCTCCCCATCCCTATACCGAACAGCGGAAACGTTATCAGCGTCAGGAAACATCTCGACCAGAGCCGGGGCCAGCATCGTCGTCGACATTGCAATCGCGCATACGGCGAGGGTAGGAGAACGCAGGAGCAGTTTCCCCATCGTTCTTACGTATGCAACGGCGGAGGCACAAGCGCTCGAACGAGTTGCCGTTCTCGATGCAGTGAAGGAACCTCTCTCAAGACAAATCGGGGATATCGGGCACGCGCAGCCGCTCTTTCCAGCAACGCAAAGCAGGCTAATTGCCAGCACCTCGATCCCGATTGCGCATACGAGGGCAATCGCGCCACGCTCGAAGCAAAGTCCAGGCAGATTCACTATCTGCGTTGTCGGGTACGGGCTATAGGCGCCGACGGTCAACTCAGTGTTCGCATACGTAAGGGGATTCAACAGGGCGAACTCACGTAAAGCGATGGATCTTCCGTAATACCCGGGAACCATCGTCACCCCCATCAGGGCACATACGAACACGATTCCAAGCGTAGGGTTATTGGCAATCTTCACGGCAAGGTGAACGACAAGCGAGATGAACGCTGCCACCAAGAATTGCAAGATGGCCGTCTGCGCGAACACCAGCCAAGCCGGTTTGATAACCGGAGTCGCATATTGAATGTAGCCTATCGGATAGAACGGCGAGCCCGGGCCATTCTTCACAAGCGCGGCGATTATCCCTGGAAGATTGATGGCGAGGACGGCAAGCATTGCAAAAACACTCGCCCATACGCTCGATGCAACAAGTCTACCCAGCTCGCCCATCGGTGCCTGGATGATGAGCTTTTCACGTTTGTTAAGACGCGCGGCAAGGAACGAGACGGCAACGGCCGTTGCGACCCATAGCAAGTACTCCTTCGATCCGTCATAATAGGTGTACTCTCCATCCGATATCTGCAGAAACGGAAGTAGGGGAGAGAGCGGTGCCAAGATAAGACGTCCCGCGGCAAGAGGGTACAGAAGCGCGGGCATGCTTGATGAAGAGGTATAGACACCGTCCTCCCCCGCATTCACAAGCGCATCCGCATAGGATGCTGACAATTCCTGCTCAACACGGGTTATTCCCGACTCGAGGTATTCGACCCGTCCGTCGATGCCAGCCGCGCTCCTGAAGACGGGCAGAGCACAAAGAACCATCAACGCAACAACGACAACACAGAGCGACCTGGAGGAGAGAAGCGACCTAAAGATCGCCTTCGAGATTTTGAGCATATTCATCGCCAACCTTAACCTCATCCAGTCGGAACAGAGGGGCCGAACAAAATGCTCGGCCCTTCCTCGCATCTAGTAGGTGCTATAGACAAATTGCCATTTATCAGTTGTGCCAAGAACACCACAGGAGCACATTGCAGCGAGGCGGGATTCCCTATGATGCGCGGATCGGCGATAGCCATTTCGGTAGGAGATCGTCTTGTAAGAGATGTTGAACATCGAGATGCTGTGCCCGCTTACGCCGCGAGGACAGCTGTAGCTCCAGTAGGTATCGACGACGTCGTCCGTATACCCGAGGGGCTCAACGAGGGCACACTGGCTGCTCTCCTGGGAAGGAGGCATCGGGGTATCCGCAAAAGCGGGGGCTCCCGGCAGCAACAGACAAAGAGCGAGGCCGAGGAAAACCAAGAGCTTACACGACTTAACAGTACTGAACATAATCCTCTCCAATCTAGAGGGGTTTCGGTTGCAGCACGCTGTGATTACTTGCCGGCAAAGTCAATTTAACATAAACTGTTAAAAAGTAACCTGAGTTTTTTAAATTCTTCGGAGGTTATTATGAGTTCCGACAATCGCACTCCCCGGCTTCATTCCTTCCGCATCGCATGTGCGATAGCCTCTGCGACCCTTTGCGCCACCGCCATCGCACAAGTGGCGTTCTCCTTAAAGCCAGCAATCGAAGTGCTCGACAACCCTGTAATTGCAGACTCCCCCGCGTATCCAGCCCTTGCGATCTCGACATTGGTCCCTGCCGTCATCGGTATCGCTACGACCATCCTCAGCGCCGTTCTCGTGTGGACGATCAAGAGCGGAGACCCCTTCAAGAAAGGGTCTGCGACATGCTTGAAGGTGCTCGGCATTCTCTTCGTTGTTCAAGCTGCCACCAGCCTCTACGCCGGCTCACTCAAAACCTCCGTTTCGATGTTTGGCGGCGAGGGGGCCGTCGGCGCCCAAGAGATCGCTTCATCATTCGATTGGACCTCTCTGGTTCTCGGCATCGTCCTGTTCATGCTTTCCCAGCTCTTCTTGTACGCCCGAGAGCTGTACCTCGACTCCGACGAGATTGCGTAAGGAAACGCCATGCCCGTAATTGTTCGCCTCGACAAGATCATGGCCGAGCGAAAGATTTCCTCGAACGAACTTGCCGAAAGGATTGGAACCACGCCCGTGAACCTGTCCCGTATTAAAAAAGGGCATATTCGCGGCATTCGCTTCAACACACTCGAGCAGCTATGCCTCGCCCTTCGTTGCCAACCCGGAGACCTTCTCGAAGTCATGAGCGAAGAGGATGCCCGAAAGGAGTTCGGACTCGATTGGTCCGCCGAGGATTAGAGGGCGGTCGTACTCGCCCTGCACACGGGGATGCGAATCGGCGAGGTCTGCGGCCTTCGGTGGTGCGATGTGGATTTCGAGACGGGCCTGATCTCGATCAGACACTCGGTGGCGTACGCGAAGGGAATGGGTTCGTTCATCAAGGACACCAAGACCCATGACGCCAGGGGTATCCCCATCGACCCGGTCGGCCTACTCCCCATCCTGAAGGAGACCCACGAGATCGACTGCGGAAAGCTGCGCTTGCGCGGCCTTACCGGGGCGGTCGAGATCGGGGACTGCTACATCCTGTCGGAGCCGGGCGCGACCTTCGCGACGACAAGCTATATCCGCAGGGCGTTCAAGACGTTCTCGGAGACCAACGGCCTCATGGGCACCAACGACGAGCTGATCACGTTCCACGGCCTTCGCCACACGTTCGCAACGCAGTGGATCCGCCAAGGTGGCGATATCAAGGCGCTCCAATCGATCCTCGGCCACAAGGACGCCATGGCGACGCTCAACGTCTACGCCGACATCGAGCCCATCTCCAAAATCCATAACATGCTGCGCGCCACGCCGTGCCTTTGGCGCGGGCACCTCGGGCCGAGGGTCGATCCGGGTCCCATGTTCCAACAGAGGATCCAGGAGTCCATCGAGACGCTCCAGGCGTTCGGCTACGGCATCACCGAGCCGGACGACCGAAATATCGCCATACGCGACGTGAAGACGAACAGTTGGCTCTAGCTCACCGAGTACGCGGCAGTGCTGGGCCCATCCCAACTGAGGTCACGGTGGTCCGATAGGGGCGCCGCCCGCGGCATGCGCCGCGGAGCGGTATCCCCTACCGAAGGGCGGGGATGCCCTCCGCTTCCAGTTCGGAATCAGCCGTCGGAGGCGTTCGGCTGACTGCGGGAACGGCCTGTCCGCTCAATGTGTTCGGCTGAGATCGGAAATCAACCCAACACGAGCCGGACACGCGCCAGACGGCTCTTCCCCGTGCGGCCTTCCCCCTTACGCTCATGTTGCAGGCATGTAACGCCGCAGCGAGCGCGCCTTTTTTGCGCCAGACAGGTACAATGATGAATACTGTACCGTAGCGGAGCGCCCCGCGCGCGCCGCGACCACGCGAAAGGGTTTCCCATGGCCGAGATCTCGTCCTCCCGTATCGTCATCACCGTCCTTGGCAAGAACCGCCCCGGCATCGTCGCCGGCGTCACCCGTGTCCTGGGCGAGGCCAACGTCGACATCCGCGACATTACGCAGTCCATTATCGAGGACATCTTCACCATGACCATGCTGGCCGACACCGCTGAGTCCAAGCTCGATTTCGCCGAGCTGCAGAAGGCCCTGGCCGAGGCCGGCGAGCTTTCGGGCGTCAACGTGTCCATCCAGCGCGAGGACGTCTTTAACTTTATGTACCGCCTGTAGCGAACAAGCCGTGCAGGAACAGGCCGGCGCATCTGCACTCAAGCACGCCGCCCCCACACGGCCCGGAGAGGAGCGCACATGGCCTACGACGCCAAGAAAATCTATTACCGCTTCGATGACCACTTGAGCCGACTGGTTCTGGATTACGAAGCAAGCCGCCAGATTTCGTCTGAGAGCGAAAACCTCTACCACGGCCTGCCGACCGACCCTTATGACGAGGGCCTGTTTGTCGAGCACAATGTCAAGCGCGGCCTGCGCAATGCCGACGGCTCGGGCGTGGTCGCGGGTCTCACTCGTATCTCGGATGTGCACGGCTACAACAAGGTCGACGGAAAGGTCGTGCCCGATCAGGGCAAGCTCACGCTTCGCGGCTACAGCATCGAGGATCTGGTCAACAATGCCCAGGCCGAGAATCGCTATGGCTACGAGGAAGTCGCCTATCTGCTTATCACGGGTTCGCTGCCCAACAAGGAAGAGCTCGACGGCTTTTGCGAGCGCCTGGGCACCTTTAGACATCTGAGCGACGAGTACGTTAAAGAGTTCCCTATGACCACGGTATCGTCGAGCATCATGAACGTGCTCCAGCGCGCCGTACTGCTGCTCTACGCCTTCGATGCCGAACCAGACGTGATCACGCCCGAGCACGAAATCGACGTCGCCATTTCCATGCTCGCACGTCTCCCGCGCATCGCCGCCTTCGCACACATGGCCTCGGTCGCCAAGCTTCGCGGCTCCGAGGTTCACGTGCCGCACCCTACGCCCGGTCTCTCCACCGCCGAGACCATCCTACAGGTCCTGCGCGGCGGCATGGCGTTCACCCGCGATGAGGCGATGCTGCTCGACGTTATGCTCATGCTGCATGCCGAGCACGGCGGCGGCAACAACTCCACCTTCGCTTGCCGCGTGCTGTCGTCTTCGGCCACCGACCCGTATTCCGCCTACGCCGCGGCTATCGGCTCGCTCAAGGGCCCGCGCCACGGTGGTGCCAATGCCAAGGTCGTGTCTATGCACGAGGACATCCGCGCGCATGTCTCCAACTGGGAGGACGAGGACGAAGTCGCGGCCTACCTGGGCAAGATCCTCGACAAGCAGGCCTTCGACGGCACGGGCCTCATCTACGGCATGGGCCACGCCGTCTATACGCTCAGCGACCCGCGCGCCGAGGTCTGCCGTCGTTACGCGCGCTCGCTGGCAGCCAAGAAGGACTTGGGCGAAGAGTTCGCGCTCATCGAGCGCATCGAGCGCCTGGCACCCCAGGTCATGCGCGACCACGGCATGACCAAGCCCATCTGCGCCAACATCGACCTGTACACGGGCTTTATCTACAAGATGCTCGGCGTGCCCGAAACGCTCTTTACGCCGCTATTCGCCGTCGCCCGCATGGCCGGCTGGTCGGCACACCGCATGGAAGAGCTCTTCTGCGCGCACCGTATCATCCGCCCCGCCTATCGTCCGATGATCGAGCCGCTGGAGTACAAGCCGCTCGCCGACCGCTAGGACGCGGACCGTTATAGAACTCGAGCGTGGCCAGGGCATCACCGCCCTCGGCCACGCTTTTTATGCCAGTAGAAAGGGCTGCATCAAATGATTGTGTTTTCCGATATGGACGGAACGCTGCTGACGAGCGATAAGCAAATGAGCGATGCCACCTGGGCGATGCTCGACGAGCTCGCACGTCGTGGCATCGAGTTTGTTCCCTGCACGGGACGTCCACTGTCGGGCATCTTTGAGCCCATTCTCGCCCATCCCGCCGTGCATTACGCGGTCTGTGCCAACGGCGCCAGCGTCTGGCAGCTCGACGAGGATACGCCCACCGACACCTCGCGCGCCACGTGCATCTTGAGCCGTCCGCTCGACCGTGGCATTGCCCACCGCATCCATCGCATTGCCGCCGGCCACGATGTGACCTTCGATATCTTCGCGGATGGGCAGTGCTTCCTCCCCCGCTCGCTATACGGGCGTCTGGATGAGTTCTGTGGCGGCGACCCCCACATCGCGGCTTCGCTCAAGCGCACACGAACGCCGATCGACATGAATATCGACAGCAAGATCGACGAGGTCGAGACGCTCGAACGCATCGCTATGTACTGGCACGACCCGGCCGATCGCGACGCCATCGCGGCGGCGCTCGACACGCTCGGAGGCATTGAGGTCACGCGTTCGTACGCCATGAATATCGAGGTTATGGGCGAAGGCGCCACCAAGGGAACGGCCCTCACGTGGCTGTGTGAGCATCTGGGCGAGCGTCTCGCCGACGCCTGGGCGTTCGGCGACAACATCAACGACATCCCCATGCTGCAGGCAGCGGGCCATGGCATGGCCATGATCAACGCCGAGCCCGAAGACCGCGAGGCCGCCGACGCCATCACCGAATACGACAACGACCACGACGGCGTCGCCCGCACCATCATGGCCGCCCTCGCCTAGCAGCAGCAACCCGGCAGAAAAGGAACGTCCCTAACTGCTGGATTAAGCAAGGCTCTCCAGAACACGGCGGAGTTCTTGCTGGACGGCGTGGTCGCGGTTACGACCCACCACGCGATCGGCCACCGCCTTGAGCGCGGGGCGCGCGTTTTCCATCGCGCAACCCGTGCCGACAAAGCGAATGATCTCGTAGTCGTTCATAGAGTCGCCAAACGCCATAACCTCATCGCGCCCAATGCCGTAATGCTCCGCGAGCTGTGCGATGCCCGAAGCCTTCGACACACCGGGCTGCATGGCATCGATCCACGCGTTGCCTGAAGGCGCAAAGGTAAAGAGCTGACCGAGTTCGCGCTGTAGCACGTACGCACTGTCCATAACGACACCGTCGTCGCAAAAGATACTCGCTTTGATGATATTTACGCTGGGATCGGGCAGCTCCCAAATGCGCTCGGCATTGGGGAGGTCCTTATCAACCTCGCGCACGAACTTGCTCTCGTCATCGAGCAAAAAGGACTTGGTTCGGTCAAAGAGCGCAAGGTGCAAATTGGGAAACGTCGCGACGGCCTGGGCGAGCTTTCGAATCGCCAGGTGCGAATACACCTCGCGGTCTACCATTTTGCCGTCGGCGTAGACCTGGGCACCGTTAGCCGCGACAAAGTCCATCTTGTCGCGAACGGGCGCAAAGAACTCGCACAGGCGATCGTAGCGACGACCTGACGATGCGGCAAAATGTACACCATGCTCGCGTAGTGCCAGGATCAATTCGTAGGTCTCAGGCGGCACCTGACCATTTTCGTCAAGCAGTGTGCCGTCCATATCGGATGCAATCAGTTTAAACATAGAAAAGCTCCCTTCGGGCTTGATGGAATCGGACGTGTATCCGATTCCAACGTACCCAAAGGGAGCTCAAATAAGACCCCGCAGTCATAAACGTTACAAGGACCTAGCAAATAGCTCACGCGCGCCAGAGGCCCTACGGTCGCGGCGTCAGGCGACACGCCACCCCGACGGCCAGTCGTTTAAAAACGTCCCCGATGACTAGTCGGCGTAGGTGAAGGTTGTGACGTCGAACATGCCCTCGGGGCGGATGCGGAGCGTCGGGATGACCGGCAGGGGCAGGAAGATGATGCCCATGATGGGGTCGAGCGGCGGCTCAATACCCATGGCGCGCGCCTTGACCATAAAGTCGTCGTGCTGCGCCGCAACGTCTTCGGCAGCGCCCTCGCTCATCAGGCCGCCGAGCGCCAGCGGAATGCGCGCCACGACCTCGCCGTTGCGCACCAGCACGTGGCCGCCCTGCCCCACGGCCTCAACGGCAGCCATCATATCCGCCGCATTGTCGCCCACCACGCACACGTTGTGCGAGTCGTGGCCGATCGTGGAGGCAATGGCGCCGCCCGTGATGGTAAAGCCGCGCACCCAACCACGGCCGATATGCTTGCCGACCAAGCCCAGACCCGCGGGGCCGTCGCCGTCGGCGCCCTCGGCCTGCAGCGACACGCCACGGCCATGGCGCTCAATCAGCATAATGCGGCGCAAGTCCTCGTCAGTCTCAGGACGAACCATACCCGTGATGGCCTTACCCGGCACCACGTCAATCACAGCCTCGCCCGGCTTAAAGGCATAGTCGAACACGTCGAGCGATAGCTTCGGCAGTTTAACGGAAGCACGCAGCTCATCGGCAAGGGCCGCAACCTCGGCCATCTCGGGTGCAATCTCGCCCACAAAGGTGCCGTCCTGCGCCACCAGGGCACCGGCGGCATATACGCGATGCGGAGCCTTAGCAAACGTCAGGTCATCGAGCAACAGCAGGTCAGCGCGCTTGCCCGGGGCGATTGCGCCGCGGAGCTCGTGCGGGTCGCGACAACCGTGGTCCAGACCAAACGCCTCGGCCGTAGAAAGGGACGCCATAGAGATGGCAACCACGGGGTCAATACCGGCCTCGATAGCCACGCGGCAGGCGTTGTCGATCATACCGGTCGAAAGCGCATCGGAGGGAGCACGGTCGTCAGTCGCAAAACAGCAGCGGCGGGCGCGCGCGGGATTCTCCAGCAGCATCGGGGACAAATTGGCCAGGTCGTGGCTGCACGTGCCCTCACGCAGCATCACATACATGCCGCGGGATAGCTTGTCGAGCGCCTCCTCGGGAATCGTCGACTCGTGGTCGGCGATAATGCCCGCTGCGGCATAGGCGTTGAGGTCCTTACCGGCAACGAGCGGCGCATGGCCGTCGACCTGCTTGGACGGCGTCTGGTTGGCAGCATCGATGCGAGCACAGGTCTCGGGGTCGGCCATAAAGACGCCCGGCAGGTTCATCATTTCGCCCAGGCCAAAGACATCGCCTGGATGCTCGGCAAAAAACTCCTGCATATCGGCGGCGGTAATCACGGCACCGGCCTGCTCGTCGGGCAGCGCGGGCACGCACGAAGGCATCATGTACTTGATGGAGATGGGCGCGCGGCGGCCATCCTCGATCATAAAGCGCAAGCCGTCGAGACCGGCAACATTGGCAATCTCGTGGCTGTCGGCAATGGCGGTGGTAGTACCGCGCGTCGCGGCCATGCGAGCATACTCGGCGGGACGGATGTTCGAGGACTCAATGTGCAGATGCCCGTCAATAAAACCGGGAGCGAGATAGCGACCCTGGCAGTCGACGACCTCAGCTGCCTCGTAGGTGCCAGCGGCATCGTCGCGACCATCGTAGAGCACGCCGACGATCACACCGTCCTTGACGGCAACGCTACCGGGCGCCACACGCTGGCCATACACGTCGACGATCTGCGCATTGGTAAACAGCGTGTCGACGGGCACGCGGCCCTCGGCGGCCTCGATCACAGACCTCATGACCTCAACGGACATACATTCTCCTTTAACCGTAGAAAACAGCTGCGGAGCGGACAGGCCTTCACCGCAGCAAGACAATAGCCATTGTATGCCCAAAAGAAAGTCCCGCTAACACCCCTTCCGCTTAACGGCACACGCCGCTCAGCGCAATGGAGACAGGTTGCTTTGCACCAATGACAAGGAGTGCCCCAAAGTGCCGGCACAAAAGGATCGTCCCTAAGTGCCAACAACGGAAGCGCCGATGTTTTGGCAACGACAGCGAAAACCCGTCAGAACGAGCAAGGTGCCTTGAAACGAGGCGGCATTGACCTTTTGGTCATGCCGCCGAAGTTGAAAGGC
>UREC01000049.1:0-15173 GCA_900546755.1 uncultured Collinsella sp.
GTGCTCTTCTTTGCGTGCGGAACTTGTAGCGAACAAAGCCAAGCCGACCGACCCTAAGGTTAACTTGACTGATGATAGCAAATACGACAAGCGAGGTGCCTGCGACTTGCAGGCATCTCGCTTTATCTAAATAACGTGGTTGATACTCAACCTTTGTTTGTGACCCGTCCTAGCATGAACGGGTTTTCCGAGTGCCGCAGATTGGGCCGAAAGAGGAGCGACGCGTACTTTGGTACGCGAGCGACGGTTTGAGGTCCAAGGTACGGTGCTTGGGAAAGCCGCTTATCGATAAGACACAGACTGCTGGGAGTCTTTCACGACTACGTCGTGGGCTCCGCCTTCGACGATGGAGGTGGAGCTGACCAGGGTCAGGCGTGCCTTTTCCTGGAGCTCGGGGATCGAGAGGGCGCCGCAGTTGCACATCGTGGACTTGACCTTGTAGAGCGTGCCACCCACGCCGTCCTTGAGGGAGCCAGCGTAGGGAACGTAGGAATCGACGCCCTCGACGAAGCTGAGTTTCGCAGCACCGCCTAGGTCGTAGCGCTGCCAGTTGCGGGCACGTGCAGAACCCTCGCCCCAGTACTCCTTCATATACTGACCGTTGACGTTGACGCGCTCGGTCGGGCTCTCGTCAAAGCGGGCGAAGTAGCGGCCCAGCATCATAAAGTCGGCACCCATGGCCAGGGCGAGCGTCATGTGGTAGTCGTAGACGATGCCACCATCGGAGCAAACGGGCACGTAGACGCCGGTCTCCTCGTAATACTCGTCGCGAGCGCGGCAGACGTCAATCAGCGCGGTGGCCTGGCCACGGCCGATACCCTTGGTCTCACGGGTAATGCAGATGGAGCCGCCGCCGATACCGACCTTGATGAAGTCGGCACCGCAGTCAGCCAAAAAGCGGAAGCCCTCGGCGTCGACGACGTTACCGGCACCGACCTTGACGTCCTCGCCGTAGTTGGCGCGGATCCACTCGATGGTGCGCTTCTGCCACTCGCTGAAGCCCTCGGAAGAGTCGATGCACAGGACGTCGGCACCGGCCTCGACGAGCATCGGCACGCGCTCGGCATAGTCGCGGGTGTTGATGCCGGCGCCGACCATGTAGCGCTTGTCGCCGTCGAGCAGCTCGTTGGGGTTGGTCTTGTGGCTATCGTAGTCCTTGCGGAAGACGATGCCCATAAGGTGATCGTTGTCGTCGACGATGGGCAGGGCGTTGAGCTTGTTGTCCCAGATGACGTCGTTGGCAACCTTGAGGCTGATGTTCTTGTCGCCCACGATGAGCTGCTCACGCGGGGTCATGAACTCGGAGACCTTCTTCTGGTGATCATCGCGGCTGGGGCGATAGTCACGGCTGGTGACGATGCCCAGGAGCTTACCCTTGGGAGTGCCGTCGTCGGTAACCGGCATGGTGGAGTGACCGGTCTTATCCTTGAGCTCGATGACCTGCTCCATGGTCATGTCGGGGGTCAGCGTGGAATCGGACTGAACGAAGCCAGCCTTGTGATCCTTGACGGCCTTGACCATAGCAGCCTCGGACTCGGGGGTCTGGGAACCGTAGATGAAGGACAGGCCGCCCTCGGTAGCGAGCGCGACACCCATGTCGACGCCCGAGACGGATTGCATGATGGCGGAAACCATGGGAATGTTCAGGGTGATTGCCGGCTTCTCACCGCGCTTGAAGCGGGTTAGCGGCGTCTTGAGAGAGACGTTGTTGGGAATGCACTGCGAGGACGAGTAACCAGGGACCAGCAGATACTCCGAAAACGTGTGGGACTCACCGGGAAAGAACGTAGCCATGTTTCTCCTTTTTCCATGCGACCGGTCGGCTGCAGGCCTCGTAGGACCCAGCCCAACCTTGGGCGCCCAATACTGGGGAAGTATCTTAGCGCACTTTGACTGCTACAATGCATGATTTAAGAAGAGCACACGAGGGTTTGACGCAGGCTATGCGTTTGCCCAGCAAACACTTTAGCGGGGAGACGTAAGGCACATGGAGTACAAGACGACGGCAAAGTTGGTCATTCAAGCGTGCGACAAAGACCTGCCGGGCGTGTTCGGCCATGGTTGCGTTTTGTTGCTGCAAGGCATCGCCCGCGAGCACTCGCTCAACCGCGCCGCCAAAAGCATGGGCATGGCCTATTCCAAGGCTTGGCGCATTGTGAACGAAGCCGAAGGGCAGCTGGGTTGCAAGCTCATCGAGCGCGACGGCGCCCGCGGATCCACGCTCACGCCGGCCGGCGAGCGCGCCATCGCGGTCTACGAGGAGCTGCAGGCCGACATAAACCAAGTCATTGCCACCAAAGCCAACGACCTCATCGCCAGCATTAACGCAAAGTAAACTATCTGGGCTGATTATTGGTCCGCCGCACTAACGAATTAAGACGCGCGCCATAAAATGCGCCCATTTACTACGTTTAGTTGAACACCCTCGACCACCCCAGATTTCGTGAAAATAAAACCGCTGGTAGACAGCTTGCCATTTTTCAAAAATGGCGGGTATGGTTGACCCCTAGGGGTTAAACGTAGTAGATAGGCCGTTTTCGTGGCACAGACCCAATACTAGCTAGTTCCGGAGGGCGGTGTCTAGGGTGGCAGCCACTACCAGGGGATCATCAGCGCCGGCGAAGAGGCGAATGGTGCTCCCCTGCTTGCCTCGCGGAGCAGAGAGGCGCGTCGTTGCGCCGCCGGCGGGCGATATACGGAACTTGTCGGGCAGTGCGTTAAAGAATTCGCCCGCGGTGCAGTCCATCAGGTCAAACTCTACTGCCGGGCCAAAGCCGTGCTCCAGGATGCCGGTCGCGATGGTATGGTCGGGATGCGAGGTCAGCCCGGGATAGCGCACGTTGCGTACCATCTCGTTGGCGGCCAGATACTCGGCTAGCGCACGGGCGCGGTCGAAATGCGCCTGCATGCGGGTGTCGATCGTGTCGAGCCCATGCTCTAGAATCTCGGCCTCATCGGAGGACAAGTCGAGCGCAGCCAATCCGCACCCCTCGAGCAGGGCGTGCGCGCACTCGGCCGCGGCATCCACGCGATGGCGCTTAAGCTGCGAGCGCGCCACCGAAGCGGCGACGAGCTTGCGCGGCGCAACGCCAGCACACACGCGGTCGAGCGCCTCGAGCGAAAGCGCGGCGCCCAGACGCAGCGGGTCGCACCCAAAGACGCCCGACACAGTGTTATCAACCACGAGCAGCGCATGCAACTCACGAGCCGCGCGACCCAGCGCACGAAGGTCGGGCACACGCAGGCCAAACCCGCCGATGGAGTTGACGAACCACCACAGATGCGGCCCCTCGGCATCAAACGAAGCATCAAAACCCTCGGACGCAGCAGCAAACGCCGCAGCCGCGGGCTCCCCCACCAGCGCAACATCGCAGCCATCAAAGCCGCAGGCAAACGCATCGGCAAAGTCATCCGCAAAGACCACCAGGCGATCGCCGGGCTGCACAATCCCCAGCATCGACAGCGCCGCCGGCACATGCGAGGCCGCAACAAGACACGCCTCACGCGCACCAGCCCTCGCAGCCCAGTCCTCTTCTAACTGTTGCACGTCCACGCGACACCGTCCCTTAAATAATAAAACTGAACCAAATTAGCCATCCTGGAAGATCACGCGCCAGCGAGCGGGCAGCTGTCGTGGCGAGGTGCCGTGAAAGAAGAGCGACGCGTACTTCATGTACGCGAGCGACGGTTTGAGCGGCAGATCGCCCGGCAGATGCCCGCGCAGCGTCAAGCGGTCCGGCGTTTGTTAAAACGCCGGAACATAGTTAGCCGTGGTATTCGCCGTTGTACTGGATGAGCGTCAGGTCCTCAACGCCGTCGAGCGCGCGAATCGCATCGGCATAGGGCATATCCACACCGTCCGAGAACACCTCGACGGCCATCTCGACCTTTTCGCCGCGCATAGTCTTGGACTTGACGGTGAACTTGGTGCGCCCAAATGCACGGACAATGTCGTCGCCGGTGGTCTGGCCCGTGTAGCGGATGACCATCATGTACACGCGCGCCTTGTCCTGATGACTCGCAAAGCCGGCAATCATCACCACGATCACCACTGCCGTGAGCCCCACGAGCGCGTACATGCCGGCACCCGCCGTAATGCCGGTGGTAATGGCCCAAAACAGATACAGCAGGTCGAGCGGGTCCTTAACCGCCGTACGATAGCGGACGATGGACAAAGCACCGACCATACCGAGCGAGATGACCACGTTCGTCGAGATCGCGAGCGTGACCATGCAGGTGAGCACGCACATGCCCACGAGCGTCACGGCAAAGCTGCGCGAATACACCACGCCGGTAAAAAAGCGCTTGTACACGCAATAGATCAGGATGCCCATGGCGAGCGCCACGAGCAGCGACAGGCCGATCTTGGCAGGGTCGACCTGACCAAACGCCTCCAAGACGGAGTTCTTAAAAAAGTCCCTGGTGCTCATGGTCTAAATATCCCCTCGGTTCTCAAAATCCGATTCCCAGTAATTAAATCCACGCAGGTAGGCGGTCTTTTCGTAACACAGGCAGTACTTGGAGACCGCCGTGAGTTCGGCCGCGCCCGGCGGCACCATATCGCGCACCAGCTGCGGGCAAAACTCCGTAAACTTGACCTCCATCACCAGCTTGCCGGGCTCCAGGACCGGCAGCGCGGGCAGCGTCGCGTCAAAGATATCGAAGCTTCCCACCGCGGCACGCACGTTCATGTCAAACGTGATGCGCACGGTGCCCTCATCCATCACCCACGGCTCGCGCTCGTAGTCCACGATGGTCCGCGGGCGCATCATGTTGCAGATGCACTCGATGTAGAACTCGCGGCAGAGCGGATAGGGGCTCCTCAGCAAAAAGTCGTAGTCTCCGGCCAGAATCTGCTCAAACTCGCCGCGCGTGAGCGGCGCGTCCTCCTTGTAGATCCAGCTACCGTACTTCTTTTTGCGCTCGAGCTTAATCACCTTGTCGCCGCCGTTATAGATGCGCACGCGATATTTTTTGCGCATGAGAATACCGGCGTCTTTTTCCTCGTAGGCCGAGTTGCAGTAGTCGTCAAAGTACAGGCTGCGAATGGTGTAACCGCCCGCCTGCGCATGCTTGTCCAGCTTAAACACCGGCGCCATACGGCAGGCAAGCGCAGCGTGCTCGCCTTCGTTGATGAGGTACTTGAGCTCGTGGCGGTAACGCTCCTGCGTGGTACGCGTAGGAGGTGCCGACAGACGCTCAAGCAGCGCGCTAGCCCTCCTCATACGTGTCCTCCACGACCTTACCGCCGTCTTGCACGTAAAAACACTTCATGCCGTACTGTTTGCCATCGTCGGTCACATAGTAGTCAAACGCATCTTGCGTATAGCCGTCGGAGTTGGCAGCACGCACGCGCACAAAATACTGGCCGGCATCGGGCGCATCGCAGGTCACCTCGGGCAGCAGCACGTCCTCGGCTTTAAAGATCACGTCGGTAATAGCGTAATCACGCGCCAGCTCCACGGTATAGCGAATGTCGCGCGCCTTAAAGTCGTACGACGCGTCCCAATTCACGCGCAGCTTACCGTTATCGATCTGCGGCACGCCAATGTAGAACGGCATGGGCTTTTTATAGCTCTCGCGAAAGCTCTTATAGTTCTCCTCGATCTCGGAGGGAATCGCCGCGGCGATCTGCTCGTATTGGTCCTTAGTCACGGGCAAATTCTCCAGGTCGGGCGTAGCAAAGACGAGCGGCTCCGTCACCTCGCGATAATGCTCGATCATCTTGCTCAGACGCTCTTTGGTCATGTACGAGCGCAGATCCTTCACGGCGATATCGAGTTCGCTACGGAACGACTTGCTGCGCAACGCGCGATTAAACAGCACGTTGCCCCAGTAGTTGCTCACGCCGCGCTCCCAGCTCGAATAATCCGAGAACCCCTTCAGGCTCAGCTCAAGCTTGCGCAGCATGCCGTCGTTATCCCAATCCAAAAAGTACCAGGTATTTGAGTTGAGCGGGCTGTACAGATAACAGTTACGGTTCTGCGTATCGCAGTTGCCTGTCAGAATCTGAAACGCCAGCCAATAGACCAGGTTCTCGGTATCGAAGTAGGTGTCGAGCACATCGTCGATCTTTTGCGTATCGTCGTTGAGCACATCGAGCATCTCGATTAACTTGGTATGGTCCGAGTCGCCCTTAATCTCGAGCATGCCCTCAAACGCCGTCTGGTTATAGTCGGGGTCATCCGCCAGCTTGATGGTGTCTTCGAAGCGATGGAAATCGAAGCTGTTCACCTTATACAGATGCCCGCTCTTATCCAGACCGTGGGCCTTGAGCGCCGTCTTGTTGAGCTGCTCCACCTGTGTAAACAGACCGTAGTCCTCAAAGGTATCGTTGGACTGTTCGGTCTGGTCGCACACCCACAGATGTACAAACTGCGTGCGCAAGCCCATCATCTGGGGAATCCCACGGATGAGGTCATAAGCCATCTTGTTACGAAAACGCATACCCTCGCCCATGTGCTTGTTAAGCGCAATCGCGCGCTGCTGGCGCCAGGTACCCTTGCCCTTTTTGAGCTCTACCTTGTAATTCTTTTGCGAGTTCATGCTCGACGTCTGGCCGCGCACCTGCACGGTAGCATTGGGCGCTTCCTCGCCATAGCCCACTTCACCAGCAACGGGACCGTCCTCGTCACCCGCCTGCAGCAGGCCCATAACCTGATAGCGCGTCACGCCCATGTCGGCATAGTCGTAGACCGAATACGTATTGATCTCGGACCAGCTATGATCGGTATTCTCAGAGCTGTTGCCGCGCGAGACCGTCAAGTACATGGTCACAATGCCCGAGTCGTCGTAGACCTCGTACAGCTCGTCCTTATCGCGCAGGTGCTTGGCCTCTCCCGAGGCATCGGCCTTTTTAATCTTGCCCTGCTTCTTGGTCTTTTTTGTCGAGGATTCGTCCTGAGACGAGCAGCCCGAAAGCAGCATCGCACCGGCAGCCGCCTCAAACAGGCGACGGCGAGACATCATCCTATCGGTCATCAGGACCTCCCCAACGATTGCGATACACGCGAACCACCATGCGCTCAAACGCACCATGCGGCTCGCCCTCTAAACGCAGCTCCTCGTAGCGCTGTTCGGCACGGTCGAGCAAGCGGCCCAACTCCGTAAAGCGACCCGTCTTGTCGGTCGCCACAATGGGCTGTTGACTCAGGATACGATACGGCAAGTTGGCAGTATAGGTATCGAGCCGCAGCAGCGCCACGATAAAAAACACCGCCGCGCCGAGCAAAAAGCCAAAGCCATAAAACTGCTGCGGAAAGAACAGCGAGACGATGGTCGCCAGCCCCGCCACACCCGCGAACAGCCCGGAGGCAAGCACGGCGCCCTTGTAGTCGGTAAAGTACAACAAGATCAGCAGGATTGTATTGCCCACGGCATACAGGCCATAGCCCACACACAGCGTGCGGAAATACCCGTGCATCAGGTTGTTGAAGCCCAGTGGCAGGGCCGAGAGCACCGTGGTCTCGAGCGAGATGACCGCCGCCGTCACAAACAGCTGCTTGAGCGCGCAAAACCGCAGCTCCCGGTTGAGCGTGGCGAGCATATCCTCCTCTGCCACCACGATGTCGCCCACCACGCCGCCGTCGTTAAACAGGCTGTAGTAGTCGCGGCAGCGCGGATAGAAGTTGACCTCGACCGACACCACAAAGTTGACGGTTGTGACCAGAATGGTCAAAAACGCAAGCAACGCCGGCACATCATGATAGGGCGCGCCGTAAAACAGGCCTTTGACTTGCACGCCAATGGGCCCTGCCCAGATAATCACCAGGTGCGCAAAGAGCCCCAGGTTGGTAAACAAGCCCGTGAGCGCGAGCGGCATAAATTGGTCGAGCCAGCGCAAAAAGAGCCAGGGGCTGCGGTCGCTCTGAGGAAAATACCGGTACAGCAGCACCACGTCCCAGGCGAGCATGACGCCGTAGCCCAAGGCGATTGACGCCAGCAGGCCCTCGACGGGCGGCAACCCCAGCGCCAGCGCGGCCAAGGCACACAGGCACGCCACGCCAATGGCGGCAGCAAAGCTGCACAGGATACCGCGATAATCCTTAATAGCAGTGAGATAGCTCATGCCGTTCCAGTTGACGATCATAATGTTGAACAGCCACAGGCACAGCAGCCCCTGCAACAGCGTGGCGCCCGAGAACAGCAAAAAGACGCCGTAGAGCACCGTGCCCACAACGAGCATGATGGCGTTGGAACCCCAAAACGAGGGCAAGATTTCGTCCTCGCGCTCGGCAAAGAGCATGTCCGCCAAAAAGCGCGTGACCGGCATAGAGAAAAAGCTCGTGAGCGTGAGCGAGGCTAGCAGCGTATAGGTCACCATGCACACCAGCAGGTCCTGGTTGGCGCGGCCCACGTCCCACAGACCGCACAGCACCAAGATACCCACCTGGAGCAGCACGCCCAGCAGCATGGGGCCCGTGCACACAATGCCGGCGTAGCCATAGGCGCGCATCGTGGCAAACAGACCTTTGCGCCTAAACAGGCGTTTGAGCTCAAAACCGATTCCGGCCACCGGCTAATCCCCCTCTCTGGGCAGGTCAAACGCACGCGCCGTCTCGTCGTACAGCGCGCGATAGTTGGCGAGCATCTGCTCGTGCAAAAAGTATGTGGCAACGCGACGCTGGCCGCGCTCCCCCATCTCGATACGGCGAGCACGGCTCGCGCACATGCGCTCCATGGCATCGGCCAAGCCCTTGCGATACATAGGCGGGGTAACAAAACCTGCCACGCCAAAGTCGTCGCCCGGGGCGCCCTCGAGCAGCTCGCGGCAGCAGCCCACTTCGGTCGTCACGCAGGGGCGACGCGCACCCAGCGATTCCAACACGCTCAACGGCTGGCCCTCGGAGATGCTCGTCAAAATAGTAAAGTCGAGCTTTTCCATGTACTCGACCACGTTGACGCGGCCGGTAAAGATCAGGTCGCGCACGCCCAATGTCTCCACCAGCGCATGGCACTCGGCGCCATATTCCTCGTCGTCCACGCCGCCCATAATGTGCAGGCGCACCTTGGGCAGGCGCTCGTGCAGCTCAAAGAAGGCATAGATCATGGTCTTGACGTCCTTGATGGGCGCCAGGCGCACCACCGCGCCAATGTCCACCCAGCCGTCATCGGGCTTTAAGGGAATGTCCTTAAAGCGGTCAAACTGAATGCCGTTGGGAATGACCAGGCATTTGTCCGCATCACAGCCCATATCGATCTGCGTCTTGCGGGCGTTATGGAACAGGCTCGTCACGCGGAAGGCGCGGCGGTAGATCTCCTCCGAAAGCAGGTAGAAAAAACGGATCCAGCGGTCCTTAAACGACGGCACCACCCAGTCGGCGCGAATGATCTCCTCCTCGCGCTCGCGCGTGTAGATGCCGTGCTCGGTCAGCAATGCCGGCGCGTGATTCATGCTGGAGCCCAAACTTGCGAGCAGGCCGCCGTAGCCGGTCGAAATGGCATGATACACGTCGGCCACCGGGACCTCGCTGCCCAGCAGATAGAGCACGGGCAGCAACATCGAACGCATGGTGTGAAAGGCGTCGGCGAAAGGCGTATACGGGTACTCGGCCAGGCACACGTCGCGGAAGATATCCATAAACGTACGGCTCTGCAAAAATGAGAGCGGGTGCACGTGGCGGCGCTGGAAGATATCGAACAGCACGTCCCAGTCCGGATTGGAGAGCGACACCAGACGGCGCAAGGCCTCGCGCTCGCGGTCGTCAAAGTCGACTTCCTCCTGCTCGCCCGAAAGCCGCAGGGCATCGTCCAGGAACACCTCGTGCACCTCGACGACGTTGCCGGGCAGCTCGTAGACAAACTTGCCGCGGTCTTCGGCGTGGGCGCCAATCACCCACAGCACAAACTCATGCTCGGGCATGGCCGTGATGTAGCCGTGCATCCAGGTGGACACACCGCCGTGCACGTAGGGGTAGCAGCCCTCGAGCACCAAGCAGATTCTCATCGGTCGCCACCCTCCTAACGCTCAATCGTCACGGTCTTGTCCATCGCTTTGACTAGGTACAGGTCGCCCGTCAGGTGTTTAATCTCGCCACCGGACACCGCACCCGGCTCGCCGTTATTGGCGCGGAACATAAGCCACGCCTCGTCGTGAAAGTTGCCCAGGTTGAGCGTCCAGGCATCGTCGCTCATATCCACGCTCACCGTCACGGACGAAAAACGCTGAATGGCACCCGAGCACTCCGAACCCGTCTGGTGGCGCAGGTCGGGAGCGGACGTAGTTAGCCAGTCCAGATAGTTGACCAGGCCGCCCTTATAGACGTCCCAGCCCTCCTTGGCGCCGCGATCGGGATCGAGCAGGTCATCGGGATGCATGAAGTGAGTACTCACGTAGTGCATGTTGAGCTCGGACACCGCGGCCAGACGCATATAGGCGTCATCGACCATGCCGCCCGAAACGATGCGCGGCTGCTCCACGATGCCATCGCTCGCCACGCCAAATTCCTGCACGTACGGCAGGTCGGTTCCGTCCTCAAAGTACGTACTGGCAATGGTCTTAATGCGCGGCACGTCCTCGCCAATAATCTTGCGGGCGCGGGCCGAAAGGATGTTTGACGGCGGCACGTAGACTGAACCGTGAGCGTTGGGCAGCACCTCGTCTTGGAAGGCAATGAGCTCGTTGAGCGATGCGACGAGTGTTTCCTTGTTCTTCCACGTCTTGTAGTCGTACAGCGTGCCATAGTCGGTGTCCCAGAGCGCCAGCGGCTGATGATTGTAGCCGTGAAAGCCCAGCTCTCCGCCCATCTGCAGCAGCATACCGCCAAAGTAGCGGAACTGCGTGGTATCGAGCTGACGCGCGGGCTCGGTCTGGTTGACCGCGTCCTCGTAGTTTTCGATCATCACGCCGGTATAGCGAATGCCGTATTTTTGCGCGAGCTTTTGCAGATCGGGCCACCAGACCTTGGCATAAAAGTCGGCAATGGAAAGCCCGTAGTCGCGCTTGATGTAGGTGCCGTCGCCCGAGGGAACGGGGCTGGGAAAGTCGTCCAGATAGAAGACGGCGCTATTGATGACCGGATAGGCCGTGGCATCGCCCAATAGGCTCACGGCCGCGGCATAGAAACCACGCATGACCTTGTCGTAGATACCGATATTGCACACCACGGTACGGCCGCTGCCGCAATCGCTCGACCAAATAAGCGGAGTACCCGTGTCACCGGTTTTAGCCCACACGTGGGCCGTCTCACGCAGCGAAACCGAAAGCGACGAATCAAAGGGGTCCGATAACTCATAACGCTGGCCACCGCCGATCATAAAGTCCTCGCTCGGCACGATGCTCTCTGCCGTCGCATATTCATAGCCGGCAGAATCGATGCCCAGCTTGGGACCGATTGCCTGCAGGTAGCTGGAGTTATCCGGCGTCACGGCGAGCATCAGCGAACCGCCGGCACTCACCCAGCTCATGATGTCGGAGAGGTGCGTACCGAGCCCGTCGAGCGACGGCATCAGTAAAATCACGCGGTCGAAGGACGTGAGAGAAGGAATCGCATCAACACCATCGGTGGCAATATCCACATCGCGGTGGGCGATCTTCATGTCAAGCAAGATCTGGTCGAACTGCTCTTTGACGTCCTCGACGCCATCTTGGTCCGAGTCGGTAATAACCAAGCACGTGGGCTTTTGGCCAAACATCGCCGAACTTGCCGGCACCGCGTCGTTGGCAGCGAGCATGCCCAGCTTATGCTGCCCGGCGCTGTACTGCACGCCGGCACGCTCGATCAACAGCACGACAGCCATGGCAATAAAGACCGCCCACACCACGAGCAGCCCCATCCAGCGAAAATGGCCCGCACGCTCGCGGATATGTTGCACCACGCTCATCGGGCCTCCTCTCCTTCGCGCCAAAATGCCAGCCTCTCACGATTTTCGGCATTCAAATACACATGCTGCTTGTCGATCGCGTCGATTACGCGCTGTACCGCCTGCCCATCGCGACGAATCACAGCCAAGCGCAGGCAGAGCATCCACACGTCCTGTTCGTCTGACGCATCGATCACCAACTGGCTCGCGACGTCCTCCGCCTTATCAATCTCGCCGGCATCGACCAGCGCCGTGGCATAACGAATGCGCAGCGCCGGCACGTCCTCACGTTCGCAACGACGCGCGAGCAAACGTGCATACTGTTGACGTTGAATCTGTGCCACGCGGCCCTCTGCCAAACCCGAGTCCAGATAGGCGCCCAGAAAATCGCAATACGCATCCAGTTTATGCGAGCTGGGATCGGTCTTAAACGCGCGCTCCAACTGCTGCAGTTTAAGGTCGGACTCCTTGGAAATCTGCGCCACCGCCGTCGCGGCATAGTGCGCGACCTCAACATCGTCGTTGAGTTTTGCTGCCTGCAACTGTGCCAGGTACGCATCCGGATCCTCGGTAAGCATGGAGAGCATCAGACGGCGGCGGTCGCCCGGATCGTTGACGATCAATGCTTCCTCGAGCGGCACCACGCCATCATCGCGCTCGCGTCCCTGCACGAGCAAACTGCGATGCATGTCGTCGTTAATGCGAAGCGTCTCCAGCGTGGCGTCCTTGAGGTCCGCGCCGAACACCGCGCTACGCACCGAGAGTAGCGCCACGAGCAACGGCCCCCACAGCGGTACGAGCACCATCACAGCAAGCATGTGCCCTCGAACCGGCAGCAAGCCCAGTTTCATAAGCGTCCACAGCACCAGACACACCAGCGCATGAATCAGCAGCAAGACGGCAGCAACGACAAGCGAGATCAAGCGGCATCCCCCTCACCGTCACCGGTATCAGCGATGTGCTGCAGCAGCGCCACGATGTCTTCGCCATCGACGGGCTCCACCGTAATCTGCTTGGCGCTCAGGCGCTCGCGGATAATAGGCAAATCGCACGCCTTTGCCTGGCGCATAAGCAGGTAGAGCACATCGCCGTCGACCAAACCGGCCGCATCGCTCTCGCGGATCGCCGACCCAACAGCACCCACCAGCTCGCCGACAGGTTCCATGCCCGGCACCACGCGCAGGAGCAAAAAGCTCCCCATCTTACCGTCTGCCAGCGCCTGCTCGGCCGCGAGCTCTTGGCCAAAGGCCGCCTGCTTGAGCACGCAAGTGCCGTCAACGCAGCGCTTATCCTGCGCCACGGCCTCATAGTCAAAGGCACGGCCCAGCGCGCTTTCGACCAGGCCGCACAAGATGCGGAACAGGTTTTGGTAATAGAGCGTCATTTGGTTCTCGGCCGCGCAGCGCACAAAAATCAACACGGCGGGCGCCCCGTCGCGCTCGATCGTGTATCCAAACATGGGAAGCCCCGGCGTCAGCTCGCGATTCACCCACAGGTTCGAACGGCCCCCGCCGCCCAAAAGAGGCACAAGCTGCTCAAGCGAGAGCGAGCGTGTGGCGTCTTCGGCAATCACGGGACTCGCCGCCACCAGACGCGCAAACGCCCCGCCCGAAACGTGGTAGATGGTTACCGAATTGTTTTCGAGAATCTCACCTATGAGCTCGCAGCACTTGCGGTATATATCACGCGGATTGAGCACGTCGAGCTCTTGCGTCACGGCAAAGATCTTGCCAAAGCTATCGTGGCGACCCACAATCTGGCGCTTATATGTGCGCTTATCCTCGATGGCGTCATGGTAGAGCTGTGTGAGGAACGTATTGCGATTACGTACGAGCTCGTTTTGGTCGCGCTCCACCCTAATGGCCTCGCTGTTACGCAGCTGCACATAGCCGCACACGGCACCCACCACAAAGTACGCGATAAACGGCAGCCAGTTGGACGGCTCATAGAACAGGCCCTGGAAGGTATAGCCGTATTGAGTAAAGTAGCTTAAGGCCAAGCCCACCGATGCCAACAGCGCCGCAACCAAGCCAAAGTCCAAGCCATACAGCGTGCCGATGAGCACGACGTAGAGCAGGCGATAATCGAGCACATTGAGCTGGGCTGATTGGGAGAATAGACGCTCCAGCACCTCGAACAGAACCCAGGCAACGCCCGTCTCCAGGCATTTAATAGGCAGCGTGCGCAGCTGGATACGGTCGATGGCGGCGCGCAAGGGGTTGGCCTTCTTTGAGCGGCCAGCATCCCAACGCGCCTGAATGGTCGAAAGATCGCGCAGCAAGTCGTAGCGCTGAAACCAGCCATAACGCACGCGAACGGTATCGTCCGTGGGCAGGGCGTAGCCGGCAGAATCGCCATAGGCAACGGCAAGCCCTGGGAACAGTGCCTTGAGGGCCTCGCCCACTTCACCCGACGTGTGATGGAAGGCATCGGCAACGTCGAGCGTCTCAAAAGAGGCATCCCAGCTATCAAAGATGCGGCGAATCAGCACCGCAAGCTCCTCGGCACACAGCAGGGGAAACGCCGCATCCTGCGCGCCCTGCAGAGCGACCGATCCGGTTGAGCACGCGTCGAACAGCGGCACCAAAAACGGGTCCTCCAACGCAGCAGACGCGGTATACAGGAACGGCACGCGCAGGATCTTGGTCTGAACGCCCTCGCGAGCAGCGTAGTAACGGCACAGGTCGTTGGCTGCGTGCGCGATAATGCCTTTGCCCGTTTGTTCTGCGGCATCGGTGGCATCCTCAGCGCCCGCGGGCCCCGCTACATACAGTAGCTGGACCCGGCGACCCGCGCACGTACGAAAGACCGAGCGCAGTAGCTCGATATCGCCCACGGTATCGGTATGCGGGGTAAGGTAATTAGACAGGTAGACCACGCGGTCGAACTCGTAGGCCTGCTCCAAGTGCTGAAGCAGCTCTTTCCACGAGGCATGGGGCGACGACTCATCGCGGCGCGCTTCCGCGGCAGCGACGACCTTAACGTGGTCCCCGGGGAACGCCTTGGCACAAAAGTCATCGTCAACATATGCGGTGTTGCCAACAACCAGCACCTCCATGGCGTTCCCCCTTTCATCAGATTTCAATCATGCAAAACATGCGTATTGTACGCTGCCAACGCATATGTCCAAAATCCTTAAGGCTGTTTTAAGAACTTTTTCAGACGGGAAGCGACTCGCGCCTGAGCCAGAGAGCCCTACACGTGCCGCTGCACGGCGGAGAAAGGCGAATCCACTACCCCTCAGGCATAATTCCTGAGCAAAATCAAGCAGAGCACACGGCTTTTTGCGCCACTTTAAGACGTAATCGGGATGTGGCGGGTAGCGCGCAGAGATGTGGTGTAAGAGGCGGGGAATGCCCCGCCTCCGCCCT
>UREC01000050.1:0-14787 GCA_900546755.1 uncultured Collinsella sp.
ACGGTATATCTCGCCTTTGTTTTTCGTATAATCTGCTCGATATGTATCACCATGTGTTCGCCAGCTACGTGATGGCGCACGCCTTGTATCTGCGCGGCGAATACGGCCGCAGCCTGGGCATGGCGGAAAACGCCCTAATTATGAAACAGGGAAGCTATCCCATCTCTGAACTGTTCCTGCACCTGGCAGCTTCCATGGCATGCATGAGCCTCAAGGACATCGACGCCGCAAAAGCGCATTTTGGAGCCGCTTGGGACATTGCGCGCCCCGACGGCCTTATCGAGCTCATTGGCGAGCACCACGGCCTTTTGCAGGGGCTCATCGAGGCATGCCTAAAAACGCAATGCCCTGACGACTTCGCACGCATCATCGAGATCACGTACCGCTTCAGCTACGGCTGGCGGCGCATCCACAACCCCGATTCGGGCGAGGACGTTGCCGACGATTTAACGACCACAGAGTTCACCATGGCCATGCTCGCCTGCCGCGGATGGACCAACGCTGAAATCGCACGCCATATGGGAGTATCGCCGGGCACCGTCAAAAACCGCCTATCCGGCGTATACGCAAAGCTTGGCATCGGCACACGCGCCGAGCTGGTCGCGCACATGTTGCGTTAGCGACCGGGCTGCCAAGCGCATCGAACGCGTTCCGGAACCCGGCGCTTCGCTCGATCAATTTGGACATTTTGACCCTTGAACGGCACTACCGCCACGAAGCGTCTTCTCGCAAAATTGGATTATTTCCACCGATATTTGCGGGATGGGAGCCCAAGATGCTTGATCGCCGTTCGTTACTTGTTGCCGGAGCGTCCTCACTAGCGAGCATCATGTTGCCTCGCGTGCCGGGAAGCGAAAATGCCTTCCTGCTGCCGTTCGCGCCCACCGCGGCCTATGCCGACGAAAAAGACCCCTTCAGGGTGCTCGTTCTCTCGCGCACCATGTTTGGTGTGGTCGTGGTCGACGTCGCCAACAAGAATATGCCCATCAAGGGAGCGCAGGTCACGCTCACGTCGCGCTACGCCGCAGGCGAGCAGCTCGCCGCCACGACCGATGACGAAGGCACCGCCATCTTTGAGATTGCCTCGCTTTCGGAAGGCTACGTAGACGAGGCAAAGCTCCTTGACGCGTACGACTTTAACGGCGGCATCTCCATTAGCATGGCGGGCTACCGCGATGTCGAGATTCCCCTTGCGCGTATCCAGGGCGGCACCGCCATAACCGCGCCCACGCGTCCGCTTTCCGACGGCGAGCCGTACTTCCGCCAGCTCACATTCGACGAATGGGACATCCAGTACGCTGAAGCCACGTTCATGGCATTGCCGAAGGACGACACGGCAAACGAGCAGCCCGATACGCACGCATTTACCGTGCAGGCTCATCTGCCGCAGGGCGGGCAGGCAACATTGCATATCAATAAAGTGATGCCCGCTGCGGGCAGCTCAACCGAAACCGTCACGCAGATTGGTCAGATCAAGGCCAGCGCATCGAGCGCGGATAATCTGGCGACGTTCACACTCGAAGACAAGTTCCTCGATGCAGCGTCGAGCCTTCTGGAAGAAGGATGCAAGCTGCGCTTTGTCCTCGACTACCAGGACAAAACCTACACGCTCTCCTCCCCCATGGCCGTTGTTACCGCGCCGGCGGCAAAGGCGGAATCCGGATCGACCACTATCGTCCCCACCACTATGGACCAAGAGATCACTCCGTTTGATTTCCCCGCATCGTTTCCCGGCATCGGTGGTAATAAGTTCACGTGCTGGATGCCCTCGTTCCCCATTCTGTTCGATTTCTCGTTTGCCGGGTACGTACTGTTTGGCGGAGGATACAAACCAGCCAGCTATATGAACGATTCGGGCAACCCTGATCCGGAATACTGGAAGAAATCGCCGCGTGAGTCGGGCGCCAAGCAGGCAAACCGCTACCTCGACGAGATGGAGGGGAAGTGGAATCAGTACAAAAGTATGAGTGCCGGTTCGGGCACCGATCCAAGAAACACCAAGCTCCTTCGCCACCATTGCACGCCGCTGTTCACGATGGATATCGCCACACAGCTGTACGGCTCGCTCGCCTACGATTGGGTGGGCAAAACCTGGGGTAACAACAACGACCCCGCATACGGCAATATTAAGGCCCTCTTCCAGGTAAGAACCGACCTCAATTGGACCGAGCAGTTTACCCTAGGACCGGTGCCGTTTTTCCTAAACGTCAACCCCTGGGTGCTGGCAAAACTGGCGCTCGCCGTGGGCGCCCACACGCACGGCAGCGGCGCGGCGTTTTTCAAGAACATTTCGCTCGACTATTCCAACACGTCGGGCTCGTTCACCATCCAGATCGGACTTGCCGTCACCTTTGGAGCCGGCATTGCAGGCGTCGCTTCGTCCGCTGTGCGTGGCGCCGCATCCCTCACACTGTTCATTGGGTACGAGAAGGCAGATGGACACCAGCTTCCGCGGCTGCGCGTAGGTGCAGACGTCGATGTCGATGTGATACTCCAGTTCGTAATGTTCAAGTGGACCACCAAGGCTTGGTCGGGGTCGTGGCCCACACTCATCGATTCGTGGAATATGTCGGTGAACAATGGCGACCAGTATGTACTCCAGCGCTCTGAGCTGGCATTGGGTGGAAATACGCCTTATACGTTGGATGCCTGCTTCGGCTCGGCCGGCAACGCCGAAGCAGGTGGTGTGCCGCAGTTTATCGCATCGGCCACCATCGTCACCAACGCCGAGCTGCTCGCACGCGCCGAGGTTAAGGCCACTGCCGTAAATGCCGCGCCTGTCGTGCGCGATTGGGATCAAGCGGCCACGCGCATTGAGCTCGAGGCGGATTCAGAAAGCGAAGACACGGGACAGATCGAGCATTTCGTCCATGCACTGGTAGAGAACGACGAAAACGCCGCGCCGATGTATGAGTACACCTACATCGGTCAGTCAACGAACGCCGTTGCGGACCCGAACGCCAATTCTGCCGGCGTGTCGGAGGACGAGCGTGGCGGCATAAAACCCTCGAGCGACAACGTGCTGTTTTCCGGCGTGCTCAGCGAAGCCCACATGAAGCTAACGATGATTGCCGGCGTAGAATGCCTGTTCCGTATCGCCTCGGTGCGCTACGGCGACAATGGCCGCTCGCGCCTGGTGGTGCACACAAAGGCAAACGGCACGTGGTCCGCTCCCACGCCCGTGGACTTTCCCCTTGGGTTTGGCGAGGGCGACGTGGAGCGCGACGGCATATTCGATTACGACTTCGACGTGGTGGAATATACGGACGGAAGAGGAAACCAGGACGCCTACGTGCTGCTGGTCTCGGGCGAGCGCCCCGCCGGCGACAACACCCTTTTCGATACGGCAAGCACAGCCGGCATACTGTCCGTTGTGCGCCTGCGCATAAGTAATGACGAGATCCGCGTTGTGTCGCATACGTCATGGCGCAGCATCTCGCGCGGCCGCCTGCAAGAGGATGGCTACCATTGCCTGCAGTGCCCGCGCATCACGGTAGGCAAGACGCTGATCGACGGACGCCTGTCGGGTGCCTACCTCCACCGCCGCGGAACCACCGCAGAAAAGGCGCTCGGCAGCGAGGCCGAGGTTGCGCTGGAATGCTTTACCCTGTGGTCGGATGATTTGGGCGACAGCCTGACGTTCCGCCAAGTTCTTCGCTTTCCGCAAGCACCGTCGAGTATCGAGCTGAGCGAGCCCGAGAATATCAACGGCAAAATGGTGGTGCCCGTTGCGTACGAGACCGCAGACGGTTGCGGCTGCGCATCGTACGCCGTGATCGGCCAGTCCATTGCGGGCTGGGGCGTTATGCCACCAGACGCCACGGTGCCCCATGCGGCGCCGTGGCCACAACATTCGGGCTTTTTGGCCACCGTCAACGAGCAGCTGCAGCATATTACTTGGACGCGAGGCGCATCGGCATTTGCAACGCAGCCCGTGGGTGCCGCAGGCTGTGGCCCGGCATCGTTTAGCGTAAGCAACAACGGCAGGTGCGCGCTCTATGTAGAGAACACCGATGGCAAGGTGGGGCAAACCTACGACGAAGAAGGCAACCCGGTAGCAGTAATGGGCAAGCACTTCCGCATCTTCGCCAGCACCTTGGCAGGCGATCTGTTCACGGAGCCGTTCGTGATGTGCGAGCTGGACCATCCCGTCGATCAGATAACGACATTTTTGACGTCGGGAGGCATGCTCTCCGCGCTCGCCACGCACATTGTGAGCGCGGAGAAGAGCGAGGCAGAGCTGCACGGCATCGAAGTGCCTCTGGTGGCGTGTGCCACTCCGACGGGCGCGGTCGCTACCTCGGGCGCGGTGGTGCCCGGAGCAGCAGGCGAATCCTTCATGGTCACGGTGCGAAACGACGGCAACACTTTGCTGACTGCCGGCACGATCGATCTGTACCGAGAGGGCTCCAGCCAGCCGTTCTCCAGCGCATCCATCGGATTCGGAGTGAACGCACGTATGGCATCGATCTACGATCCGGAGCTTGCCGAGGACGCTTCGGCCAACGACATGGCACACGCGAAGTACGCACTCGAGACGCTGGGCGCACGTTTTGCGACGCACCCGCTGGTAGCCGACAACGGCAACGCCGTGCTGGCACCGGGCTGCACGGCACAGTTCCGCATGAGCTTCGCCATCCCCGAGAGTTGGAGCGACGAAGTTGGCAAACGCGTAACGCTGTATGCGAAGGCACGTAATCTGGTGGCGCTCGATCCCATAACGCTCGAGGAAATTCGACCGGGCGCAAACTCGGCGCTGGGCGCCGTACTGCACGAGCTTCATGTGCCCGACGCGGCATGCGAACGCTCAGAAGCTCAGGTCGGTGTATGCGACAGCGCGGATACGACAGGACTTCACGACGCCCCGATGACAGCAGACGGCGATGGTGGTTCGAGTGGCGGCGGTGCTGACGAGGGCGGCGGCTCCGGCGGAAGCAGCTCCGGCAGTGGCAAGGACCACGGCAATAACAAGCGCTCCGGAAAAGCGGGTGCGCTTGCGGGCACGGGCGATGTCAACGCTCCCCTTACGGCAGCCGCTGCAGCACTCGCCGCGGCAGGCGCCGGCCTCGTCGCCTACAGTGCCCGCCGCACGGCGCTCGAAACCGACACCGCCAATGAGGTCAATTCGGATAAGCCTCGCTAGCTCCTAGTTACTTTTGTGAGAGGCGCCGACTCGGCTCATCGAACATCAAAATGGGCTGGTTCTGGATGCCCAGAGCCAGCCCATTGCGCATTAGATGTCGCCAGCGGAGTCGAGCTCGGCTTCCTCGCCCCGCATTCCACCGAGGACAGTGGGGCACTATCGTTTAAGGGCTTCGTTATTGCTCGATGGCCTTCTTTACGACTGCGGGGACGCCTGCCGCCACCACGTTGTCCGGAAGGTCTTCCGTCACGACGCTGCCCGCGGCAATTACGCAACCGCTGCCGATGGTAACCCCCTGCAACACGGATACGTTCGCGCCAAACCAGCAGTTATCGCCTACAACAATAGGCAGAGCCTTCTCGAGACCCAAGTTGCGGTCCTTTGCCTTTAGGGGGTGCGAAGCGGTGTAGAAGCCGCAAAACGGCCCGATAAACACGTTGCCACCAAAGGTGATAGAGCCGCCGTCCATAAAGTAGCAGCCATGGTTTACAAAGCAGCCCTCACCAAAGCTCGTCTTGCTCCCGTAGTCAAAGTAGGCAGGCGAAAGGACCGTCAGCCCTTGCGGAAGATCGGTATCGAGCAAGGATTTCAAAGCGTCAAGCTGCGCGTCGCTTCCGGGTTTTGCCATATTAAAGTCATAGCAGAGCGCCTCCGCCTTTGCGCGTTGCGCCAGGAGCTCCTCGTCAAAGTTGGCATCATGCCACTCCCCGCGCTCCATCTTCTCTTTCTCAGTCATTGCGCCCCCTCAAACAACATGCAGTCTTGATGCGGCAATTCTACCAGCCGATAAGCCACGGTTTTAACACGAGCACCACGCCGCGCAGGGAATGACCGCAGAAGCTAAAGGTCAACGACTCCGAACGCGCGTTCGATGGAATTCGTGTTAGTTGGAATCGTCCGAGGCCTGGGCTATGCTACCTTGACTATCTATATGACTACAACGCAGCAAAGGAGCATCGAGAGAGCGAGCATGGCAAAAAACACCGCAAACTATGGTAACGACAGTATTCGTCAGCTCAAGGACGAGGAGCGCGTACGCCTGCGCCCCGCCGTTATCTTTGGCTCGGACGGACTCGACGGCTGCGCGCATGCCGCCTTCGAGATCCTGTCCAACGCCGTTGACGAGGCGCGCCAGGGCTACGGCAAGCTCATCACCCTTACCGCCTTTCGCGATGGTTCCATTCAGGTAGAGGACAACGGCCGCGGCTGCCCGCTCGACTGGAACCCCTCCGAGAAGCGCTTTAACTGGGAGCTCGTCTTTTGCGAGCTCTACGCAGGTGGCAAATACAACAACAACCAGGGCGGCGACTACGACTTCTCGCTCGGTACCAACGGCCTGGGCTCGTGCGCGACCCAGTACGCATCCGAGTACATGGACGTCACGGTTTGGCGCGACGGCAACAAGTACTCCCTGCACTTTAAGAAAGGCAAGGTCGTTGGCGCCAAAAAGAAAGCGCTTGAGATCGAGCCCAGCGACGAGGACCGCACCGGCACCACCATCAAGTGGCGCCCCGATCTTGAGGTCTTTACCTCGATCAGCATTCCCCACGACTGGTATCGCGAGACCATGCGCCGCCAGGCCGTGGTCAACGCCAACGTGACCTTCCGCCTGCGCATTGAGGGCGACGATGGCGAGTTTTCCGAAGAGGATTTTTGCTATCCCAAGGGCATCGAGGACTACGTGCTCGAGAAGGTCGGTACCGACTACCTTACCGAGCCCTTCTTTATCGAGGCTGACCGTCGCGGTCGCGACCGCGAGGACCTGCCCGATTACAACGTCAAGATCACCGCGTGCATGTGCTTCTCGCGCACCTTCATGATGCAGGAGTACTACCACAACTCGTCATGGCTCGAGAACGGCGGTTCGCCCGAAAAGGCCGCCCGTAGTGCTCTGACCAGCGCCATCGATGCCTACATCAAGCAACAGGGCAAGTACAACAAAAACGAGAGCGGCATTAAGTGGCAGGACGTCCAGGACTGTCTGGTGCTGGTGACCAACTGCTTCTCCACCCAGACGTCCTACGAAAACCAGACTAAGAAGGCCATCAATAACCGCTTTATCCAGCAGGCGATGACGGCATTCTTTAAGGAGCGCCTCTCGACCTATCTGATCGAGAACAAAGACGCCGCCAACAAGATCATGGAGCAGGTGCTCATCAACAAGCGCTCGCGCGAGAACGCCGAGAAGACGCGCCAGAGCATCAAGACCAATCTGCAGCAGAAGACCGACATGGCCAACCGCGTGCAGAAGTTCATCGACTGCCGCTCCAAGGACAAGAGCCGTCGCGAGATCTACATCGTAGAGGGCGACTCGGCAGCAGGCGCCATCCGCACCTCGCGCGATGCCGAGTTCCAGGGTGTTATGCCCGTCCGAGGCAAGATCCTCAACTGTCTGAAAGAGGACTACCCGCGCATCTTTAAGTCCGACATCATCATGGACCTCATGCGCGTGCTGGGCTGCGGTGTGGAGATCAAGGACAAGCGCATCAAGAACCTTGGCGCCTTTGACCTGGACAACCTCAACTGGAACAAGGTCATCATCTGTACGGACGCCGACGTCGACGGTTATCACATCCGCACGCTTGTGCTCACCATGCTCTATCGCCTGGTGCCCACGCTTATCGACGAGGGCTACGTGTATATCGCCGAGTCGCCGCTCTACGAGATCAACTGCAAAGAGAAGACCTACTTTGCCTACACCGAGCTCGAGAAGAACGGCATCCTCAAGGAGATCGGCGACCAGAAGTGCTCCATCAACCGCTCCAAGGGTCTTGGTGAGAACGATCCGGACATGATGTGGCTCACCACCATGAACCCCGAGACGCGCCGTCTGATCAAGGTGGAGCCCGAGGACGTCACCAAGATGGAAACCATGTTCAACCTGTTGCTGGGCAACGACGAGGCGGGCCGCAAGCGCCATATCTCCGAGCACGGCAAGGAATACCTGGACCAGCTGGACCTGCAGTAGCAGCAAATCGATAACGACGGCCCACAAATAGTTCAAGAGGAAATCGTGGCAAAGAAGAAGACGAAGAACCAGCCAAAGAAAAAGCAGGTCAACGCCGAGAACGTCATCGGCCTGCACTCCGAGGTCACCGACCAGCCGATCACGCAGACGCTCGAGGTCAACTACATGCCCTACGCCATGAGCGTCAACGTCTCGCGTGCGTTCCCCGAGATTGACGGCTTTAAGCCCTCACACCGCAAGCTGCTCTACACCATGTACAAGATGGGCTTGCTCAAGGGCGAGCGCCAGAAGAGCGCCAACATCGTGGGTCAGACCATGAAGCTCAACCCGCACGGCGACGCCGCGATCTACGAGACGATGGTGCGCCTGGCGACGGGTAACGAAGCGCTGCTTGCCCCCTTCGTGGAGTCGAAGGGCAACTTTGGCAAGTACTATTCGGGCGACCTGAGCTACGCCGCCTCGCGTTACACCGAGGCCAAGCTCTCCCCCATCAGCGCCGAGATCTTCAAGGACATCGACAAGGACCCGGTCGACTTCGTCGACAGCTACGACGGTGCCATGAAGGAGCCGCGTCTGCTGCCCACCACGTTCCCCAACATCCTCGTCTCGGCCAACAAGGGCATCGGCGTCGCTATGGCGTCCGATATCTGCGGCTTCAACCTCAACGAGGTCTGCACCGCCACGATGCACTACCTGAAGGACCCCGACTGCGACCTGCTCGAGTACATGCCCATGCCCGATTTCTCGACCGGCGGCGAGATTATCTACCGCCGCGAGGAGATGGAGAAGATCATCGAGACCGGTCTTGGCAGCTTCCAGATTCGCTCCCGCTGGCGCTGGATTCCCGAAGAGCGCATCATCGAGGTGTATGAGATCCCCTACACCACCAAGACCGATGTCATCATCGAGCGCATTGTCAAGCTCTCCAAGGAGGGCAAGGTCAAAGAGATCGCTGACATCCGCGACGAGACCGACCTCTCGGGCTTGCGCATCGCCATCGACCTTAAGCGCGGCGTCGACCCCGACAAGCTCATGGCCAAGCTCTATCGCTCGACCACGCTGCAGGACTCGTTCTCGTGCAACTTCAACGTGCTCGTCGACGGCTATCCCCGTGTTATGGGCGTGCGCCAGATTCTGCACGAGTGGGTCAAGTGGCGTATTGAGTCCACGCGTCGCCGCATTAACTTTGACCTGGGCAAAAAGTCCGAGCGTGTGCACCTGCTGCACGGCCTTGAGGCAATTCTGCTCGACATCGACAAGGCCATCGCCATCATCCGCGGCACTAAGCTCGAGGCAGAGGTTGTACCCAACCTTATGAAGGGTTTCGACATCGACGAGACCCAGGCCGAGTTTGTCGCCGAGCTCAAGCTCCGCAACATCAACGAGGAATACATCCTCAACCGCACCAAGGACATTGCCAAGCTCGAGGGCGAGATTGCCGAGCTCGAGGAGATCCTTTCGAGCGAGGACAACATCAAGAAGGTCATTAGCGACGAGCTGGCCGCGGTCAACAAGAAGTATGTGATGCCGCGCCGCACGGGTAGGATCGAGCCCCATGAGGTCATCGAGGTGAGCCTGGAACCCGAGGTCGAGGAGTACCCGGTCACCATCATGCTCTCGCGCGATGGCTACCTTAAGAAGATGACGGACCGCGTGCTCAAGAAGGCGACCACGCTCAAGTACAAGGACGGCGACAAACCCTTTATCGAGTTCCCGTCCTCCAACACCCACGAGCTGCTGGTCTTTACCAACAAGAGCCAGGTGTACAAGTGCAAGGTTGCAGCGTTTGAGGACACCAAGTCGGCCCAGCTGGGCTCGTACCTGCCGACCGATCTTGAGATGGAACCCGACGAGAGCGTCATCTGGGTCATCGACCCCGAGGACTACAAGGCCGACGTGCTGTTCGTCTTTGAGAACGGCCGCGTGGTGCGCGTCGCGCTTTCTGGATACGTCACCAAGACCAACCGCAAGCGCCTTAAGAACGCCATCTACGGCGGCAGCAAGCTGCTGTATGCGCAGGTGCTCAAGGAAGACCGCGACCTCGCGCTGGTCTCGAGCGACTACCGCCTGATGAACTTCAACACGTCGCTGCTCAAGACCAAGACGACCACCAACACGCAGGGCGTCCAGGCCTTTACGGCCAAGAAGGGCCGCTCGGTCACCACCGTCGGCACGACCGAAGAGATTCTTGGCGCCGGCGTCTCGGCCGAGAAGTTCACCGCGCAGAGCCTGCCCTCCGCCGGTGCCCTCATGAAGGAAAACGACATGCCAAGTTTGTTTGACTAAAACAACGGTGGCCAAACCGTCATGGTTTTACAAAGCAGCGGGGCCCGGAGCGCAGTAAACGCTGCGCCCTGGGCCCCATGCATTACACCAGCATCATCCCTATAGACAAAATGCCGCATAAAGTGGAACAGACATAAGCCCATCATTCATTCCAAAGGGCTTAGTCGATAGCCTGATAAGGCGTACGCCCGGATGGGTCTTTTTAAGTGAGGACAGGCTTCGAGATCTTGTGTTCTCTCCCGCCTTGACTTCAATCGCAGACAAGCATCCCTGCTTCTCTACTACAAAGTCGATTTCCGCACGATTATCTCGCGCCCAATAATGCAGCGGATAGCCCATGGCTGAAAGCTGTTGGGCGACGTAGTTTTCGGTAAGTGCACCCATGAATGTGCCGCCGATGCCGGCAAGAATATCGGCGCGTTGAGCACCGGCCTTGGAGACGAGCAGCCCTGTATCCGCCTGATAGATTTTAAAAGCAGAAGGGTTAACGAAGGCCTCTAAAGGGCTTTCGATCTGCCCGACTAGGCTGCAGCGCGCCACCGTACCCGACAATACAAGCCAGTCGAGAGCATCTCCAAAGAGAGACGCATTGCCCCCCGCTCGCACTACCTTGTATTGAAATTTGCGATTCTCTTTGGCAAGCTGCTGTGGAATGGAATCGAAGCACGCACGCGTCTTTGCGCTCAAGCGTTCATCAGCATATTTATTGGTGTCGGCGGAATATCCGTCGAGAATAATCCGATGCTTTTCGGCCACATCAATGATTGACTGATCATCGATATACGTTTGGACCGCCTCGGGCATTCCGCCAACAACAAGATACTGTCGATAGAGCCTAAGCGCCTTTTCATGAAGGCTTGGCGCAAGAGGACCCATTAACTCGAATGACGAGCGTATCTCATCGACCAGCTGATCGTGCCCCATTGCCCAGAGAAACTCCTCGAAATCGAGTGGAGTCATCTCGATCAAGTCGGTCTTTCCGACGGGGAACGAATACGACTGATGGTTAATGGCAACCCCAAGAAGCGACCCAGCAGCCGCAACGTAATACTCGGGAGCATCTTCGCAAAAGTATTTAAGGGAAGTGAGCGCTTCCTCGCATGCCTGGATCTCGTCAATGAACAGTAAGGTTTTGCCAGGCACGATACGCTGTCCCGTACGAGCCTCGATCGCACGTACGATCGAATGAGGGTCAAGACCGCCCGAAAAATCCGCTCGCGCCGACCGGTCGTTCTCAAGATTAACGTAGACAACCGATTCGAAAAGATCCTGGGCGTACGTTCTGAGCAAATAGGTCTTGCCACACTGGCGCACGCCTTTGACCAGCAAAGGTTTTCTATCAGCTCTGTCTCGCCATTCCCTAAGGAGCTCGTCTGCCTTGCGACGCATACGTAACCTTCCCTCATGAACTTCTATTTGACAATATTTTAACGCGGATTAATTTGTTTTCAGTTATTTTTCTGCGTTTAAAAATTGTTCTATACGGCACTTGAGGGAATTCGCCCCTATTCATGTACTCGCGCTACATTCGATTGCACGAGACACCAGCGAAAGGGACCCAATGCAGAACGATAAAAACGGCATTGCACAGCTCACCCCGGAGCAGATCACGCTCTTCAACGCCATGTTCGGTATGCAGAGCTAGCCAAAATGGATGCAAGCGGTGGCTGACGGAATTGTCCGCGGGAGCATCAACGCATGGCAATCAGCACTCCTCTTGGTAAGGGCAGCAAGCATTTCCGCTAGTGCTGATTGCCATGCAATCTTCTTGTTCATAGCTGCGCCGCCTGCCTGAAATGACCCGCAGTCAAGATGAACTGCAGGAATCATGGCGAGTCGTAACCGCTCGCAAGCCTCCTTCGGAATAGGTGCTGAGCAGTTCCTGGGCATGGGTGAACTCGGGTCCCCGCCTCCAACCGAGCAGGCGGTTGACCGCGAGATTTCCCTGGACGTTGTGGACAAAGAGCAGATAGGCGTCCTCGCGCGAAAGCCCAGTCTCCTCCATGATCGAGGGAACCATCTGCTCGGCGCCGCGCTCGACGACGCGCTGTGCCACCCGGGCGTACGCGTCGTCATCCGAGTAGAGCAGATAATAGTCATCGTTTGCCGGCGGACGCTGGCAGAGGGCGCCCGCCTCCGTTCCCTCGAGCGGCGGCACCGCCGCCAAGGCCTCGTCGATAAGCGCGTCGAGCAGGGCGAACTTGTCCTCGTAGTGCAGATAGAACGTGCCACGGTTGATATCGGCGCGTCGGCAGATATCCGCTACCGTCATCTTCGCGAAGCCGACCTCGGCCAGCAGCGCGAAGAACGCCTCCCGTATGACCGAGAGTGTATAGCGTCGGCGACGATCGATCTTCCCCGCTTCCATTACCCCTCCAATTGCAACGCTCGACAATGCCCGGCAAACGCTCGTTTATCGACAGCAGGCCGAAGCTGTTCATTGCTCTTAAGCAAATCGACATGGATACTTTTTATAGACACCTGTTTATAATAGCTGAAAGAAGGTATCCAGTGACCCTGTACGAGCAGCTCGTTATCGAGCTCACCAACCAATCGTTTTCCCTTCAGGCCGCCTACCGCAGCGGCGGCACGCCCTATGAGCTGAGTGACCGCGAGCCCGAGCCCTACGACCAGCAAATCAGGGACTTCGCCCGCATGATCGAGGAAGCCGATTGCGTGCTGGTGGGTGGGGCCTCTGGGCTCTCCGCGGCGGGCGGCGGCGACTTCTATTACGAGGACAACGCAACCTATCGCAGGCATTTCGGCAAATTCGCCGAGCGCTACGGTTTCAAGGGCGCTTTCGAGGGGTCGTTCTACCGCTGGCCCACCGCCGAGGCGCGCTGGGGATACCTCGCCACCTTCCTCGACACCACGCTCAACGCCCCGCTGCGCAAGCCCTACAGGGACCTCGACGCCATTCTCGCCGAGAAGGATTTCTTCGTGCTCACCACCAACCAGGACACGCAGTTTGTGAAGCTCTATCCCTGGGAGAAAGTGGCAGAGATCCAAGGCGACCACCGCTTCTTTCAGTGCTCCCACTGTTGCACCGACGAGGTGTGGAACGCGGTCGAGCCGATCTCCCACATGGTAGAGGCCATGGGAGACGGTCTGGAGGTTCCGACAGAGCTCGTGCCGCGCTGCCCGCACTGCGGGGCAGAGGCGTTCCCCTGGGTTCGCGGCTACGGCAACTTCCTGCAGGGCGAACTCTACGAGGAGCAGTACCGCAAGGTGTCCGACTGGCTCGACGCGCACGCACGGCAGAGGATCCTCTTCCTCGAGCTGGGTGTGGGCCGCATGACGCCCGCGTTTATCCAGGAGCCGTTCTGGGCCCTCACGGCGCAGTTACCGCAGGCCAGCTACATCGCCGTAAACAACAAGACGCAGTTTCTCCCCCGCGCGATCGAGGATCGGGGGCTCGCCGTTCGCGCCGACATCGCCGACGTGCTCGCCGACGTGCGCAAGACGCTGGGGAGGTAGCGCATGGAGACGGCGAAAGCAGTTCGCATAGGCAGGGCGCTAGCCGAAGCGGATCTTGTCATCATCGGCGCTAGCAACGGACTCGACATGGCGGAGGGGCTCAACCTTTTCTGCGCCGATGCTCATTTCCAAGAGGCGTACGGGGACCTCGCCCAGGCAGACGGCATCGGCTGCATACTGCAGGGGCTCGCTTCCCCGGATGCCAGCGTGCGACGCCGATGGGCCGAGCGGTTCCATCAAAAGGAGTATCTCGAATATGAGCCCGGCTCGCTCATGAACGGGCTGCGGCGTCTTACGGAGCACGCCGACACCTTCGTGGTCACATGCAACATCGACGGGCACTTCGCGCGCGCCGGGTTCGACGAGGAGCGCGTGCTCGAGACGGAGGGGAGCATACGCACGTCGATCGACGAGCGGCGTCTCGCCCATCCAGACGCCCTCGCCACGGCCCAGCTCGAGGAGCTCGAGCGCCTTGTGCAAGCCCATCGCAACGGCAGGGTCGCCATCCTCGAACTTGGCGTGGGACTGCGCAACGGCATCATAAAGCACATGCTCGCCCAGATCGCGAACGTCTGCGAGCACGCCACCTACATCGTGTTCAACTACAGCCAGGCTATGGCGCCCGATGCATCGTGCGAGACGATTCTCGTTGACGGCGATATGGCCCCGGCTTTCGAGGAGATCGCCCGATGCCACCCCTAGAAAGAGAAGCGCGTAGGCTTCGAAGCCTTATCGACGATGCCGACGCCATCATCGTCGGCATCGGCTCGGGCATGTCGAGCGCCGCCGGGTTCAACCATTACAACCGCGCGGGCATGGCGCGCGCAGGAATGGCGGACTGGCAGCAAGCCTTTGGCTTCAAGAGCCTTTTCGACGGCTTCTACCACCTCTACCCCAGCCTCGAGCAGCAATG
>UREC01000051.1:0-14597 GCA_900546755.1 uncultured Collinsella sp.
AACTGCGGGAGCGTGCCGTCAGCTCAATGTGTTCGGTTGAGACCGGAAATCAACCACCTAGTCATTGAGGACGTCCCCAATGACTACATGAAAGCGCCCCCAGGCGGATGTGCTTGAGGGCGCTTCTTGCTTGACTAGCTTTCGATATAGTCCTTCAGCTTGCTCGAACGGCTGGGGTGGCGGAGCTTGGCCAAGGTCTTGGACTCGATCTGGCGGATACGCTCGCGCGTGACACCAAACTCGCGACCGACCTCCTCGAGCGTGCGGGGATGCCCGTCGACAAGGCCAAAGCGCAGCTCGATAACCTTGCGCTCACGATCGGCAAGCGAGTCGAGCACCTGGGTGAGCTGCTCCTGCAGCATGGAGAAGCTGGCGGCATCGGGCGGAACGATAGCCTGGGAGTCCTCGATGAAGTCGCCCAGCTGGGAATCCTCTTCCTCGCCGATGGGGGTCTCGAGCGACACGGGCTCCTGCGAAATCTTCTGGATCTCGCGGACGCGGTCGGCGCTCATGTCCATCTCGGCACCGATCTCCTCAGGGGTCGGGTCGCGACCCAGGTCCTGAAGGAGCTGGCGCTGCACGCGGACGAGCTTGTTGATGGTCTCGACCATATGCACGGGAATACGGATGGTACGGGCCTGATCGGCAATGGCGCGCGTAATGGCCTGACGGATCCACCACGTGGCGTACGTGGAGAACTTAAAGCCCTTCTGGTAGTCGAACTTCTCAACAGCGCGGATCAGACCGAGGTTGCCCTCCTGGATCAGGTCAAGGAACAGCATGCCGCGGCCGACATAGCGTTTGGCGATGGAGACGACCAGACGCAGGTTTGCGCTGATGAGTGCCTGCTTGGCTTCGAGGCCCACGTTCTCAATGCGCGTAAGACGACGCATCTCGGCACGCGTGAGCTCGAGCTCGCCGGCATCGGCAGCCTCGAGCTTCTCGGTGGCCTCGAGACCGGCCTCGATCTTCATGGCCAAATCGACCTCTTCGGAGGCGGTCAGCAGGTCGACCTTGCCGATCTCCTTGAGGTACATACGAACCGGATCGCCGGTCAGCATCACCGTGGAGGCATCGATGCCACGCACGCGGGAGCGTGAACGGGACGTGCGCACGGTGCGCTTCTTCTTGCTCTTGGAAGAACCCATCTCGGCGTCGGCCTGACGGGCCATCTTGAGCTCGTGATCGTCGAGCGAGCCGGAATCGTGCTCGTCGTCGTCATCAAAATCGTCGGTATCGGTATCGTTATCGTCATCGTCGACGTCCATGGGGGCGTCGTCGTTACCGCTCGCGGAGATAATCTGGATGCCGCTGTTGCGCAGCGCGGAATACACCGCGGTGAGCTGCTCGTCAGAAACATCGATATCCTTCAGGGCGACCTGAATCTCGTCCTCGGTTACCGAAGTCCTGTTTGAGCCGTTGCCCATGAGCTTTGCAACGTAGGATTCCAGCCCAGTACCCGTGCTCTCAGTCTTTTTTGGCACAGATTCTCCCTTCATAGTCCACAGGACTCAATACTTTAGCACACACATTGACGTCTATACCCAAAAAGAGGACTGGATATAGGCGAGAATACGCTGGTTGACCACAACATCTAGGCTTGCTCGGTGCCCGCGGCCTCCAGGCCGATCAAACGGAACGGGTCCGCCACGCCGCCGATCGACTTTTGCAGCTCGCGTTGACGCTGCGAATCCTGCGCGGCCTGCACGGTCAGCGCGCGACGGGCCTCATCGTCGAGCGAACGGTCTTGGCGCAGCTTGGCCTGCGCGGCACGCATACGGCGCTTGATGGTGTAGAGCTCGAGCGTATCGAGCATGAACACGATGTTCGTCTCGGTAGGGTGTTTGCTCGTCGCCGAGATGCGCCCGGCGCTCACAAGCGTTGCCGCCTCGGGACACACCGAGCGCGCCGCATCCATGCAGGCTGCAGGATCGGTTCCCGGCGGCGTTGCCAGCACGGCCCATGCGATGGACTCGTGACGTGGGTCAACCCACTCGATGGAGCAGATGCGGTCGGCATACGTGCGGAACAGGTCGGGGTAGCTAGTAAGCATCGTCAACAGCTCGCGCTCCCCTGCCAAGGACTTGCGCTCAAGATCGGTAAGAACCATCGGCGCCGCCGCAGCCGGTGCGCCCGAACCATCAGCCACAGGAACAGCGCCCATACCATCAGGCACGTCGATCGGCGGCAGATCGTCGACGACCTCCACGGGCGCGGCGCCGTAGGCATCGAGCGGGACATAGTCGTACGGCTCCTCCTCGACCGGCGCGAACACCGGCGACGTCGCGCCCGATGCCCAAGCACCGCGAGATGCCCCCTGCGAACCAGACGTCCGACCGCCCGCGCTACCAGAGCGCTCGGCTTGCGCCCGCTGGCGTTCATAGTTCTGCTCACGACGTCGTTCCGCATCTTCGCGCTTGGCGACATCGCGAAACACGCGACCCGAACTCGCGCGAACCGTCTCCAGATCCAAACCCAGCAGATCGGCAATCTGGATAAAGTATGTGTCGATCATATAGCTATCGCGCAGCGGATAGATAAGCGTCAGCGCATCTTCCAGCGCCTTGGCACGACCGCCCGGCGTGGTGATGTCACTCGACTCCTGCAGCGAACGGTAGACAAAGTCCATAAGCGGCTCGGCAGCGTCGATGCGCGCCTGCAGCTCCTGTCCACCATGCGCCGTGATGAACTCCATGGGGTCGTTGCCGTCGGGCAGCACCACGCAGCGCAGATCCATCGAATCCTGCTCGATAAACTGAATCGCGCGGCGGGCGGCCTTCTGTCCCGCCGCATCGCCGTCGAACATGTACACGATGCGCTTAGCAAAGCGGGTGAGCGTCTTGACGTGATGCTCCGTGAGCGCGGTGCCCAGCGTAGCGACAACGTTTTTAATCCCCGCCTCCCAACAGGCGATGCAGTCGGTATAGCCCTCTACCACGATGGCGGTATCCTGCGCGACGATAAACTCCTTGGCCCAATTAAAGCCGTAGAGGTTTCGCTTTTTATGAAACACGCTCGTCTCGGCGGTGTTGAGGTACTTGGGTTGGCCGTCACCCATGATGCGACCGCCAAAGGCGATGTTGTGACCCTGCTCGTCAAAGATGGGGAACATCACGCGGTCGTAGAAGCGGTCGGCAAGCTGCCCGCGCCCTCGACTCACGGCAACGTTGGCGTCGATCATCTCCTGCGGAGTAAAGCCCGCCTGCGACAGATGAGCCACCAGCATATTACGACCCGGCGCAAAGCCCAGGCAGTAGCGGCGGCAGACGTCGCCGCCCATGCCGCGGCTGGCAAAGTACTCACGTGGACGGCCATCCTTACCGCGCATAAGCATGGTGTGGTAGAACTGGGCGGTCTCGGCACACAGATCGTAGATGCGGGCACGCTTGGTACCGCGCTCGCGGCGATCTCCGGTGTCGTGCAGCTCAATACCTGCACGATCGGCCAAATAACGGATTGACTCGGGAAAGCTCAGGTTCTCGCGCTTCATGATATAGGTGAAGACGTCGCCACCCTCGCCGCAGCCAAAGCAATGCCACACCTGTGTGGCGGGGATAATGTGGAAGGACGGCGTCTTTTCGCCATGAAAGGGGCAGCAACCCCAAAACTCATGGCCGCGGGGCTTGAGCTCAACCGTTTCCTGCACGATGGCAACTAGGTCGGACGCAGCGCGTACCTGGTCTTTTTCATCATCGCTAATCACGGATACTCACCCCCTGCTCGCCCAAGTTGTGACGAATATCCTCGATATTACCCTCGACGGTCGAGATCAACTCATCCAGCGATTCGAACACACGCGAGGGACGCAGCCAGCGCGTAAACGCCAGCGAAACGGAAGCGCCGTACAGGTCGCCCGTATAACCAATTAAGTTAGCCTCGAGATGCGATGAAGCGGCATCGTCGGCATACGTCGGCGGCAGGCCGACGTTAACGGCAGCAGGCCATACGGTGTCATCGACGAGCACCAGGCCCTCATACACGCCATCGGCAGGCACCTGAATGCCGTCGGAAACCTGCAGGTTTGCCGTGGGAAAGCCCATGCCAGAGCCCTCGTGACGGCCGCGAACAACACCGCCGCGCAGCATATACGGGCGGCCGAGCAACTCAGCAGCCAGCTCCACATGGCCCTGTCCCAGCTCATGACGGATGCGGGTGGCGCAAATGGCCTCACCGCCCTCGCAAAGCAGATCGTGACCATACACGTCAACGCCGTGCTCGGAACCCCAGACGCGCATCTCGGCAACACCAGAAGCACCGCCACGACCCAGCCTAAAATCGCTGCCAACGCGAATCGAACGAATGTCGACCACGCGTGACAACAGTGTGAGAAAACCAACATGGTCGAGTGCCGCAACCTCAGGCGTAAAGGGAACGGCCACCACTGCATCGACCCCGGTCTGAGCCAAGGCATGTAGACGGTCGGCCGTCGTCATCAGTTTTTGAGCGGGCGAAGGACTCACCACAACGTCCGGATCGGGATCGAAAGTGACCACGACCGCCTTGCAGCCATGGGCACGGGCATCACGGACAAGCGCTTCGATGAGTTCCTGGTGTCCACGGTGCACACCATCGAACACGCCGATGGCAATCGATGCAGCACCCAAGTGCTCGCACTCATCAAACGCATCGGCAGTGACGATGCGGGCCTCGTCCGACTCGCCCTCGAAAAAGATACGCGCGAGCTCACGAGCGGACAACATCATCGAACACCGCCGATTGCCTGCGGAAACACGTGCTCCATGACAAAGCGGCCACTCTCAATGCGGGCAAGCGCCTTGAGTCCCCCATCGAGCACCAACGCAAAAGGCGCCTTCGCGGAATCGAAATCGGCAAGCGCACGCTCAACGGGAATGCGTCGGCCGCAGAGCAGGTCGTCGGCAAGATTGCCCGGCAAGTCAACACGCGTGGCGCCCAAGGCCGCAATGGGATCCAGGGCAAAGCCAGCCGCGGACTCGGGAGAAAGCTCCTCGACCGCATGACAAGCGCCAATGGAAACAACACCGGAGGCCGTGCGGCGCAGCGCGGAAATGTGCGCGGCGCTCTCGCAGGCGCGGCCCAAATCGCGAGCGAGCGCACGGATATAGGTACCCTTGCTCACTGAGAACGCCACGGTCCACACACACGTATCACCTTCGCCTCCCACGGCGATCAGGTCGGTGGCATAGACCTCGACGGGGCGCGGAGGTAGGTCCACCGCATTGCCCTCGCGAGCAGACTTGTAGGCGCGAACGCCATTGACCGAGATAGCCGAAAACGCCGGCGGCACCTGCATCTGCGGACCCAGCATAGCGGCCAAGCGCTCACGGGCATAGGCAGGATCGCGGAGCTCGTTGGCAACAGCCACCGTGCGGACCGCCTCGCCCTCCGCATCATAGGTATTGGTCTCGGCGCCAAACGAAATGTCGGCGACATAGCTTTTGGTATCGAGGGTTAGCATGCCCAGCAGACGGGTGGCCTGGCCCACACCCACCACCATGACACCCGATGCCATGGGGTCGAGCGTGCCGGCATGGCCGACGCGCCGCTCATGGAGGGCGCGTCGGCATTTCGAAACCACATCGTGGGACGTGCAGCCCACCGGCTTATCGACGGCGAGCAGCATATTCAGTTGAGAAGGCGTACGACGAGCCATGTACCATCCAAAAAGTTAAAGCTCGACGGTCACCGAAGCGGGATCCTCCCCCACCAGCTCGGCCAGCATGGGAAGTGCCACGGTAAGCGTCTCGAGAATCGTTCCGTTGTTGGAGAAACCGGCGGCAGCGGGATGTCCGCCTCCGCCAAAGGCAGCAGCGATCTCGGACACGTTGAGGTCGCCCTTGGAGCGCAGGTTGCCGCGCACCTTGGTATCGCCCTCAATGCCCTTCAGGAACAGACAGACCTCGACGCCCATCACCGAGCGCACCACGTCAACCAGACCGTCGCACTCGTCCGAGGTGACACCGCAGGCCTCAAGGTCACTCTGGTACGCGTAGCTATACGCGACGCGCCCGTGGGCCACCGTCTTAATGCGGCCCATAACGATGGACTTGAGGTGCAAAAACTCAACGCGCATGCTCTGGTAAACCTCGAGTGCCACACGCGCCGGATCGGCACCGTGGGCAACCAGACGCGAGGCTGCATGGAACGCGGCTGCATCGGCGTTTTGGTACTGAAAACGGCCGGTATCGGTAACCAAGCCACACAGCAGGCAGGTCGCAACGCCATCACGTGCGACAATGCCGCAATTGTCCAAGAAGCGGTCGATGATCATGGCGCAGGCTGCAGCTTCGACGCGCCTCAGGCTGAGCTCGGCAAACTCCTCGCGCGCCGGATGGTGATCGAAGCACACCACATGCTTGGAGCGACGAAGCACCTCGGCGGAATTATTGAGACGCTCGACGACCGGCACGTCCACCGAGATGAACAGGTCCGGATTGCCGGTATACGCAGATGCCGGTACCAGGCGATCGGAGCCTTCCATAAAGCGGTAGATGCGCGGAACCGGATCATCGTCTGCCAGCAGCAGGGCAATGTCCTTGTTAGGGAAAAACTTCATAAGCGAGAGGCCCAGACCCAACACGGAGCCCAGGGCGTCGCCATCGGGAGAAGTGTGTCCCGAAATCGCAATGGAGGACGCATCCTCGATGAGCTCGAGGATGCGTCGCTGAATATCTGCAGACTCGCACGAGGCGAGGTCGGCGGAATTAGTCATCTAAAGCTGCCTCCTGGGCGGCATCCGCTATCGGATAGCCGTCCTCGTCCTTTTCGATCGCAAGCGTGGCGGGAACGTTTTCCAGCGCACGCGTGATGCGCTCGGCCTCATCGGTCGAGCGATCGATGCGAAAATCGAGCTCGGGCGTAACACGCCAATCGAGCGAGCGAGCCAACAGGCTGCGAATACGGCCCTTGGCGCTTGCGAGCGCCTCCATGACCTCGTCGTAGCGGCTCGCATCGCACGACACGTACACACGCGCGAACGAACGGTCCACCGCGACCTCAACCGCGGTCAAAGTAACCAGGTCGAGACGCGGATCGGAAACCTCAAAGAGCAGGATATAACCAAGCTTCTCGCGAAGCTGCTCGCCCAGACGGCGGGTTGCCTGCGTTTGCTTCATAGCGCTACCCCCTACTCGGTACGGGCAACCTGGTCGATGCGGTAACCCTCGATCTGGTCGCCGGGCTTGATGTCCTGGAAGTTCTCCAGGCCAATGCCGCCCTCGGAACCGCTCTTGAGGCTCTTGGCCTCGTCCTTGTAGTGGCGCATCGAGGCGATCTTGCCGTTGAAGACCACGATGCCGTCGCGCACCAGGCGCACGGAATCGGTCGCGGCGATCTCGCCCTCTTCGACGCGGACACCGGCGGCGATACCGACTTTGGGCACCTTGAAGGTGTCCAGAACGGTCGCGGTACCCGTGGAGACCTCGACCTCGGTGGGCTTGAGCATGCCGATACGGGCAGCGTCGAGCTCCTCGAGGCACTTGTAGATGACGTCGTAGCAACGGATCTCGACGCCCTCGCGCTCGGCGGCGGAGCGGGCCTTACCGTCGGGACGGACGCCAAAGCCGATGATGATGGCGTTGGAGGCGTCGGCCAGGACGACGTCGGTCTCGTTGATGGCACCAACGGCGGAGTGGATCGTGTTGATGCGGACCTCGGACTGATCCATCTTGTCGAGCGAATCCTGAAGGGCCTCGATGGAACCCTGGACGTCGGCCTTGATGATCAGGTTGAGCTCCTTGACCTCGGCGTCGGCAATGGTCTCGAAGAGGTTCTCGAGCGTGACGTGCTTGACGCGGCTCTGCTCCTCGATACGGGCCTTGAGCGAACGCTCGTCGGCGAGGGCACGAGCCTCGCGCTCGTCCTCGAACACGCGGAACTCGTCACCGGCGTTGGGCACGGACTGCAGGCCCAGGATCTCGACGGCGTCGGAGGGACCGGCCTCGGTGACGGCGCGACCCTTGGGGTCGAGCATAGCACGGACGCGGCCGTAGGTAAGGCCGGCGACCAGCGTATCGCCCACGTGCAAGGTACCGCGGGTCACGAGCACGGTAGCGACCGAGCCGCGGCCCTTGTCGAGCTTGGCCTCGAGGACGTTGCCGGAGGCAAAGGTGTCCGGGTTGGCCTTGAGCTCGAGCACGTCTGCCTGGAGCAGCACGGTCTCCAGAAGGTCGTCGATACCGATCTTCTGCTTGGCCGAGATGTTGACGAACATGTTCTGTCCGCCCCACTCCTCGGGGATGACGCCGTACTCGGTGAGCTCCTGGCGCACGCGGTCGGGGTTGGCACCCGGCTTATCGATCTTGTTGACGGCGACGACGATGGGTACGCCGGCGGCCTTGGCGTGGTTGATCGACTCGACCGTCTGGGGCATGACGCCGTCGTCGGCAGCCACAATCAGAATAACGATGTCGGTCACCTTGGCACCACGGGCACGCATGGCCGTAAAGGTAGCGTGACCCGGGGTATCGATGAAGGTGATCTTGCGGTCGTTGATCATAACCTGCGAAGCACCGATGGCCTGCGTGATGCCGCCCGCCTCGCCGGCAGCGACGCCGGTGTGACGGATGGCGTCGAGGAGGCTCGTCTTGCCGTGGTCGACGTGGCCCATGACGGTGACGACCGGTGCGCGCGGCTTAAGGTCGGCGGGATCGTCGTAGAACGAGAAGGTGTTCTCCTCCTCGGGGGTGATGATCTTGATCTGACGGCCCAGGTCGTCGGCAACGAGCTCGACGAGGTCGTCGGACATGGACTGTGTCATGGTGAGCGGCGTACCCAGCAGGAACAGGCGCTTGATGATGTCGTTGGCCGGAACGTCGAGAGCCTCGGCAAGCTCCTGGACCGTAACACCCTGGGAGACCTTGATGGCATCGAGTTCCTCGGGGTTCACGCCCTGGGCCAATGCCTCCTCTATCTTGCGCTCCTCCTGAGCCTTGGCAGCCTCGCGCTCACGCTTCTCCTTGCGCTTCTTGCGGCGACCGGTGGACTCACGAGAGGCCTCCTCGACGGCGGCACGAGCCTCCTCGAGCACCTTCTCGCGGCTGTACTCCTCGGCCTCGCGAGCCATGCGGCTGTAGTGGTCCTCTTCGTTGTTGTGACCGCCCTTGCGCTTCTTGCCCTTGCCCTGCTTATCGGGGTTGGGGAAGTCCATGCCGGCAGCGACGTTGTTGCTGGCGTTGGTGCGATGGCTGTGCGGACGGCTCTCGGAGGCGTTGCGCTCGGAGTTGTTGTCGGAAGCGTTGCGATCGTTACGACGGCCACCGCGGCGGTCGTTGTTGCCGCCACGACGGTTACCGCGCTCGGCGGCGCGCTCGGCCTTGGCCTTGTCCTCGGCGTCCTTCTTCTCCTTGAGCACGGTCTCCTGTGCGGCGATCTGGTCGAGCAGCGAACGGAAGCGCGAACCGGAGTCGGAAGCGGGAACGGCGCGGCGCTGGGCCTCGCGAGCAGCCTCCTCCTTCTCGCGAGCAAGACGCTCCTGCTCGGCCTTCTTCTTGGCCTCGGCCTCGGCGCGGGCGGCTTCCTCGGCAGCCTGGGCGGCGGCGAACTGGCGGCGCTCCTCCTCGCGTGCCTTCTCGGCGGCGATGCGCTCGCGCTCGGCCTCGGCAGCGCGTGCTGCCTCCTCGGCGGCGGCTGCCTGCTCCTCGGCCTGCTTGGCGGCCTCGACTTCCTGGGCGCGGGCCTCGATCACTGAGGCGAGCTGCTTGCGGACCATAGCGACGTAGGCGTCCTCCAGAGCGGAGGAAGCGGACTTAGCGGGAATCTTCATTTCGGCGAGATGACCCATCAGTTCCTTGGAGGTCATGCCGAACTCTTTGGCCAGGGTGGACACACGGACTTTTGCCATATGACTTCACCTACCCTTTCTGGCACCTTAGGTGCCTAGAGACTGAACGAGCGTGGGGTATGCGCCGGGACCTGCCCGGCGCGACCGCGCGCTAGATCAGGTCCTCCGCATCATCGAAGGCGTCGGTGTCGTGGACACCGCAGAAACGGGAGCCGGGACGGGCCTGGTTGCGGCACTGGATGCCGTCCTCGGACACGAACTCGCAGCGACGGACGTCCTCGTCCTCCTCGTCACCGATCAGGTCGGCGGCGGGCTCCTCGTGAACGGGAACGTTCTTGAGGATGTCGGCGGCAAGGGTCTCGGACTTGATGTCGATGTGCCAGCCGGTCAGGCGCGCGGCGAGGCGGGCGTTCTGGCCCTCCTTGCCGATGGCGAGGGACAGCTGGTCGTCGGGCACGATAACGCCGGCGTAGGCCTTCTCCTCGTCGATAAGAACGCGGGTGACCTTAGCAGGCGACAGGGCGTTGGCGACGTAGACGGCCGGATCGGCATCCCACAGGATGACGTCGACGCGCTCGCCACGGAGCTCGCCCACGACGGCGCGAACACGGCTGCCCTTGGGGCCGACGCAGGCGCCAACGGGATCCAGGCGATCGTCGAGCGAGTGGACGGCGACCTTGGAGCGCTGGCCGGGCTCGCGGGCGATCGACTTGATCTGGACGGTGCCCTCATAGATCTCGGGCACCTCCTGCTCAAACAGACGACGCATGAGCTCGGGGTGGGTACGGGAGATGACAATCGGCGGACGGCTGTGCTCGCCACGAACCGGCTGCAGGTTGGAGTTGGGGTCGCGAACGTCGATGATCACGGCCTTGATGTGCTGATTGTGCAGGTAGCGCTCGCCCATCGGACGCTCGTTGCGCTCGTTCTCGTAACGGCGCTGGTCGAAGTGCGGAAGCTCGGCCTCGACGCCCTCGCGAATCTTGACAATCGTGAAGTCGGGCGTGGACTGCAGCACGGTACCGCTGATGAGGTCACCGATGCGGCCGGAGAACTCCTCGTAGATCTGCTCGCGGGCGGAGTTGCGCACGATGGCGTTGATCTCGGCCTTGGCGTGCTGGGCGGCGATGCGGCTCGTGTTCTTGGGGGTGACGTCGATCTCCTCGAACTCGGTGAAGTTGCCCTCCTCGTCCATGGAATCGTCGATCGGCTCCAGACGGTAGACGTAGATCTTGCCGGTGGTGCGGTCGATGGTCACCTTGGCGCCCCACTCAAGATGCAGGATCTCGGCATAGCTCTTGGCGAGCGACTGCTCCAGGCGGTCGATCAGGTAGAGCTGGTCGATGTGCTTCTCCTGGCAAAGCTCCATCAGGGCGGACATCATGTCGGATGCTGCCATCTTACTTTCCTTCCTTCGCGGGCTTGAAGTCATAGGTGGGCTTCAACTTGCACTTTTTAACATCAGAGAAATCGAGGGTTACAGACTCGCCGTCCTCGAGCTCGAGGGTCACGTTCGTCTCGGTGGCGGCGGCAATCTTGCCGGCGTACTTGCGACGGCCCTCGGTGGCGGTGGAGGTGAGCTCGCAGTTCTCGCCCACAAAGCGGGCAAAGTCACTCGGGCGGCGCAGCGGGCGCGCCATACCCGGGCTCGACACCTCGAGCGTATAGCTCGAAGAGATGGGGTCGAGCTCCTCAATCACATCGCCGACCCATTTGGTGTTGGCCGTGACGTCATTGAGCGACAGGCTCTGACCCTCGGCACCCTCGATACGCACACGCACGCAGGGGGCCTTGGTGGCACCCACGAGCTCAACGTCGACGATGTCGACATCGTGCTGGGGAGCAACGGCCTCGAGCGCGTCGATGATCGCCTGTTCGGTCTTGGTCTTGACCATTGCGGCACCTCCATCCATACAAAAAAGAAGCGGGGCCGAAACCCCACTTCTTTCAATTACAACTTCATTTGCAAGCAAACTATACCAATACCTGCACAAACGTGCAACCACAACACAAACCCGCAGGTCAGCGTGAGCACAGGTTCTCCACAAGAAATGGATAATTGGGTGTTGTCGTAAGTATCCTTAACCAAATAGAGGGGCGACTCCCTGCAGAATCGTCCCTCGCTTTTTGATGTCAGCTATGCGCGCAGCGCTTACTTGACCACCAGGTTAACCAGCTTGCCGGGCACGCAGATGGCCTTGACGACCGTCTTGCCCTCGAGCCACTTGGCAACGGCCTCCTCGGCGGCAGCCTGCATCTCCTCGTTGGAGGCATCGCGGGCAACGTCGATGCGGCCGCGGACCTTACCGAGCACCTGGACGACGATCTGCACCGTGTCCTCAATGGACTCGGCCAGGTCGAACTCGGGCCAGGCGGCGGTGTAGGCGTTGCCCTCGCAGCCGAGAGCCTCATGCCACAGCTCGTCGGCCCAGAACGGGCAGATGGGGGCAAGGACGCTCACGATATCCTTGGCCACGCCGTAGCACAGCGCCTTGTCGCGCGATGCGCCCTCAGTGGCGTTGAGGTAGGCGCTCGCCGCGTTGACGAGCTCCATGACGGCCGAGATGGCGGTGTTGAACTGGCCGCGGTCGAAATCCTCGGTGCACTTGGCGATGGTACGGTGACGCTCGCGATAGAGCTTCATCGCAACCTCGTCGAGCGCGGATTTGTCGAAGGCAACGTTGGCGTCACCCGACTGGACAAGCTGCCACACGATACGCCAGGCGCGCTTGATAAAGCGGTTGGCGCCCTCGACGGCCTTGGGATCCCAGTCAAAGTCCTTCTCGGGCGGGGCGATAAACAGAATCGCCAAACGCATGGTGTCGGCGCCATAGGGCTCGATAACCGAGCTCGGGGGCACGACGTTGCCCTTGGACTTGGACATGGTGTCGCCGTTCTCGTCCTTGACCATGCCCTGACACAGCAGGTTGGTGAAGGGCTCGTCAACGGTCAGCAGGCCCAGGTCGCGCAGCGCCTTGGTAAAGAAGCGGCTGTAGAGCAGGTGCAAAATGGCGTGCTCGATGCCACCGATGTAGTTATCGACGGGCATCCAACGATCGGCAGCCTCTCGGGAGAAGGGCAGCTCGGTGTTGTGCGGGTCGGTATAGCGCAGGTAATACCAGCTGGAGCAGGTGAAGGTGTCCATGGTATCGGTCTCGCGCTTGGCCGGGCGACCGCAGACCGGGCAGGTGGTCTCGTAGAACTCCTTGCACTCGGCGAGGGTCTCGCCGGCACCCAGGTCCAGGTTCTCGGGCAGCGTCACCGGCAGCTGGTCCTCGGGCACGGGCACGATGCCGCAGTGCTCGCAGTGGATGGCCGGGATGGGGTTGCCCCAGTAGCGCTGGCGGCTGATGAGCCAGTCGCGCAGACGGAACTCGACCTTGCGACGGCCGCAGCCCATGGCCTCGAGGTCGGCCACGATCGCAGCCTCGCCCTCGGAGTGCTTACCACCGCGCATGCCGGTGTACTTGCCGGACTGGACGAGCGTGCCCTCGGCAGCATGGGCGCAATCCCAGTCGACGGTCTCGGCATGGAAGGTATCGATGGTCTCGCCGCTAGCCTCGACGGCAGCGCGATCGTCATCGTCCAGGATGATCGGCACAATAGGCAGGTCGTACTTGCGAGCGAACTCAAAGTCGCGCTGGTCGCCGCAGGGGACGGCCATAACGGCGCCGGTGCCGTAGTCGGCAACGACATAGTCGGCAACCCACACGGGGACCTTCTCGCCGTTGACGGGATTCACCACGTAGCGGCCGGTAAAGGCACCATGCTTCTCGAGGGTGCCCTGGGCACGCTCGACGGCAGAGATGTGCTTGGAGTCCTCGACGATCTTGGTGACGGCCTCCTCGTACTCCGTGCCCTCGACGAGCTCGTGCAGGCGCGCGTACTCGGGAGCCAGGACAAAGAAGGAAACGCCAAAGAGCGTGTCGGCGCGCGTGGTGAAGACGGTGATCTTGCCCTCGTCGCCCTCGATGGGCTCGCCATCCTTGTCGCACAGGGTAAAGTCGACCTCGGCGCCCTCAGAGCGGCCGATCCAGTTGGCCTGCATCTGCTTGACGCGGTCGGGCCAGCCGGAGAGCTTCTCCAGGTCGTCGAGCAGCTCCTGGGAGTAATCGGTAATCTTGTAGTACCACTGCTCGAGATCACGCTTCTCGGGCTCGGTGCCGCAGCGCCAGCACTTGCCCTCGGTCACCTGCTCGTTGGCCAGAACGGTCTTGCAGGTGGGGCACCAGTTAACCGGGTTTTTCTTGCGGTAGACCAGGCCCTTTTCCCACATCTTCTCAAAGATCCACTGACCCCAGCGATAGTAGTCGGGGCTGCAGGTCTTAACGGTGCGATCCAGGTCGTAGGAGAAGCCCATGCGCTTCATCGTGGCAAGCGCCTGATCCATATTCTTATACGTCCAGGCGGCAGCCTGCGTGTTGTGCTTGATGGCGGCGTTCTCGGCGGGCAGGCCAAAGGCATCGAAGCCGATGGGATGCAGCACGTCGTAGCCGCGCATGCGGGCCTGACGGGCCATGGCATCGCCGATGGTATAGTTGCGCGCGTGGCCCATGTGCAGGTCGCCCGACGGATACGGGAACATCTCGAGCACATACTTCTTGGGCTTGCTGTCGTCGGTGTCGACAGCAAAGAGGTTGGAGTCCTCCCAGGCCTTCATCCACTTGGACTCAATGGCCTGCGCGTCGTAGGCAGGAATCTCGTCCTTATGATCTGTGCAATCGCACATATCAGCTCCTTTAATCTTAGCTGGGGTCGGTCGGCTTGGCTTTGTTCGCTACTGCGGACAGTCCTGCGCAAGACGAAGAGCACATTAAGTGCTCTTCTTTGCGTGCGG
>UREC01000052.1:0-13927 GCA_900546755.1 uncultured Collinsella sp.
CCAGAGCGACAACTTGTCATTCAAAGAGGACGGCATGACCAGAAGGTCTATGCCGCCCTCTTTTCATGCCAATTTGTTCGCTCTGGCGACCGCTCGCTGACATTTCCAAGACATCGGCGTTGCTGTGGCTTTCGGGAATGATTCGTTGGGGACGGAGGAAAACGGATCATTTTTATCCTGGTGCATTGGTGCAAGGGGGCAGGTTTCCTTTGCACCAGTTTCTGTCGAGTCGGTGCTTCTTGCGGGTTGCCCGTATAATGGTTTGCGTATGAACCGCAACCAAGGAGTTCCAGTTTATGGACCAGAACCTTTTTAAATTCGACCTGATTGCCGAGGATCCGACGACGCACGCGCGTGCCGGCGTACTGCACACCCCGCACGGCGACATCGAGACGCCGATTTTTATGCCCGTGGGCACCAAGGCAAACGTCAAGGGCATTCCTACCGAGACTGTCAAGAAGCTCGGCGCCCAGATCGTGCTCGCCAATACCTATCATCTGTCCATGCGTCCCGGCGAGGACACCATCGCCGAGCTGGGCGGCCTGCACAAGTTCATGAACTGGCACGGCCCCATCCTCACCGACTCGGGCGGTTTCCAGGTCTTCAGCCACAACGATGCCGTCAAGCTCACCGACGAGGGCGTGCGCTTTATCGTCAACGATTACGACGGCCGCCACGTGTTTTGGACGCCCGAGGACAACATGGAAATCGCCATGAAACTCGGCTCCGATATCTGCATGCAGCTCGACCAGTGCCCGGGCTATCCCGCCACGCGCGCCTACGTTGAGCGCGCCGTTGAGCTGTCGAGCATGTGGGCCGAGCGCTGCTATAAGGCGCATACCCGCGATGACCAGGCGCTCTTTGGCATCGTTCAGGGCGGCATGCACCTGGATCTGCGCCTGCGTTCGCTGCGCCATCTGGAGGAGTGCGGCGACTTCCCGGGCTATGGTATCGGTGGCTATTCGGTGGGCGAGGATCACGAGACCATGTTCGAGACCCTGGCGCCGCTCGTGAGCGAGTACATGCCCAAGCATAAGCCGCGCTACCTGATGGGTGTCGGCAACCCCACCACGCTCGTACGCGGCGTGGGCGTGGGCATCGACATGTTCGACTGTGTGCTGCCGACGCGCACCGGCCGCATGGGTACGGCGTTCTCCAGTGAAGGTCGCCTTAACTTCCGCAACGCGCGCTTTGCGCACGACGACGGCCCCATCGACCCCACCTGCACCTGCCCGGTGTGCACGGGCGGCTACAGCCGCGCGCTCATCCGTCACATGGTCACGCAGAAGGAGATGCTCGGCGGTATTCTGCTGTCGATGCACAACATCTACTACCTGCTCAACCTTATGCAGCGCGCCCGCCAGGCCATTATCGAGGGCCGCTACGGAGCGTTTGTGAGTGACTGGATGAACAGCCCTGCGGCGGTGGACTACTAAGAGCGGCGCGGGCGCTTGCAAAGCGCGGGCAACGGCAAGGGACGAGCGCCGGCCGGTCATCACGTTCGCTAACACCGTCTGCGCGACCGATGACCGATAGCTTGCAAGCACTTGATGCATCGTGGGTACCATACCGAATAGTTGATGTTCGGGCGGGTGTTTGGCGCATGGCGTCGACCTCGCCCGTTTTTCTTTTTCTCGATAGGAGTAACCCATGATTAAGAATGAGAACGTCGAGGGCGAGCCTGCCTACGACGAGACGTACCGCCGCGGCCCCGTGGTCATGCGCGGCCCCATGATTCCTAAGGACAACACCTACGCCAACCTGCTGGCGCCCGAGGACTCGACCGACTGGCTGCATACCGACCCGTGGCGCGTGCTGCGCATTCAGGCAGAGTTTGTCGATGGTTTTGGCGCGCTTGCCGAGCTTGGTCCTGCAGTGACCATCTTCGGCAGCGCCCGCACGCCCAAGACCGATCCGCTCTACAAGGCGGCGCGCACGGTCGGCCGCAAGATCGCGCAACGTGGCGTGGCGGTCATCACCGGTGGCGGCCCCGGCATCATGGAAGCGGCCAACAGGGGAGCGGCGAGTGTCAATGGCAAGTCGGTCGGCTTGGGTATCGAGCTGCCGCACGAGCACGGGCTCAACAAATATGTGAACCTCGGTATGGACTTCCGTTACTTCTTTGTGCGCAAGACTATGTTCGTCAAATACAGCTCCGGCGCTATTGTGTTTCCCGGCGGGTTTGGCACGCTCGACGAGATGTTCGAGGTGCTCACGCTGGTGCAGACGCACAAGGTAAAGCGCATGCCGCTCGTACTGGTGGGCACCGAGTACTGGCAGGGTCTGTTCGACTGGCTCAACGGCCCGGTGATGGACGCCGGTATGATTAGCCCGCTCGATCCCGAGCTCGTGCACATCACCGACGACCTCAACGAAGCCGTCGACATTGCCCTGAGCGGGCTGATGTAGATCAATCGTGCCTACGCGACATGAATACGCATGGCAATCTGATGTTATCTAACATCAGATTGCCATTTATATTGGGTATACTGGTGTAAAAGACGAGGGCGAGGAGGTCGCAAATGTCTACAGCAACAGTTAAGCCTACGACGGTTCGAATCGAAGAGGGGCTCAAGGAGCAGGCGACTGAGTTCTTGGATTCGGTCGGCCTCAGCCTCAATTCCTATCTCAATCTTGCCGTTCGGCAGCTGGTAAATCAGCGAAAGATTCCTTTTGAGATTGTAGGAAGGGCGGAGGTGCCCAACGAGGTGACGAGGCGCGCCATGGTGATCGCCGAGGCTCATGAGCTGGGGATTTTGCCGGACGATAGCCTGTCATTCAATAACGCTGATGAGCTTATGTCATTCCTCGATGAGGAATAGCGATGTTCGAGATTAAAGTCGAGGCTCAATTTAAGGTGGACTACAAACGAACGATGCGCATGCATCCGCAGCTAAAAAGTGAGTTTAAAGCGGCGGTTGCAGAGCTTGTGGCTCATGGGTCACTTCCGGCGGAGTATGGCGCCCACGAGCTCTCAAACCCGGGCGGAAACTACAACGGCCACATCGATTTCCACCTATCCGATGGCTTGGTCGATGTGGTCGTTCTTTATCTTCCCCATAAGACTAACCCAGTGATTAGGCTGGTGAGAATGGGCACTCATCAGGAACTGTTTCAGGGTCCGCTGGGCTGATCGCCGATTTCTAAGTTGCGGTGGAATAGGGATTGATTGGCGGCTAATAAGCCAAAAACAGTCCCTATTCCACCGCAAGAGGTAAAGGTGCCCCTAGTGGATGGGCTGGTAGCGGGGGCAGTAGCTGATGGCGATGGCATCGACGCCTACGTGGGTGGCGATGGTGCAGCCGATGGGACCGGTGCCGGCGTCTACGTAGTCTTGGCCCGCGAGCGCTTGGCTGACGAGCTCCTGCTCCTCGGCGGCGCCGGTCGTGAGCACGCGCACGCTTGAGCCCGGGTGCTCGTCCAAAAACGTGAGGCAGTCTGCCATGGTGCTGGCGACGATACGCTTGGCGCCGCGGCCCTTTTTGATGGCCTTGATCTCGCCCGACTGCCACTCCGGCGAAACGGCCAGGCGAATGTTGAGCATCTGCGCCAGCTGGCCGGCGAGCTTGGGGGCGCGGCCGTTTTTGACCAGGTTCTCGAGCGTTCGGGGAATCAGCAGCAGATGGGCGTCGGGCAACGTCGCGCGGATCTGCGCCTCGGTCTCGTCCAAGCTGCGGCCGTCCTCGCGCATGGCAAGCGCGTACTCCACCAGCAGACCCTCGGCGCCCGAGCCGGTGCGCGAATCGATGCAGCGCACGTCGAGCTCGTGGGTCTCGGCGACCAGGCATGCGTTGGAATAGCAGGCGGACCACTCGCTGCACAGCGAGATAAAGATCGCGCTGTCGTGGCCATCGGCGCGCACGCGGTCAAACAGCGCCTTGAACTCGCCGGCGCTCGGCTGCGAGGTGTGCGGCAGCTGCTCAGAGCCGGCCATTCGCGCGACGTATTCCTCGGCGGTAATCTGCACCTGGTCGAGCAGGTCCTCGCCCTCGATAATCACATGCAGCGGAATCACGTAAATACCGAGCTCTTGGGCGCGGGCGGGGGAGATGTCCGACGTGGAGTCGGTTATGATGGCAAAAGACATAATTGCACCTTTCGATGGGGCGCCACGGCGCCGCCGATTGAGAGCAAAGTGCGACAAGTATAGTGGAGTTGCTCTACATTGCTAGGTTCAATTGTTGAATAGTCAACAGTTTGAAGTGGTGGTGTAGAAATCATCAACTGGGGAAGAGGGGTGCCGATGGCGGCGCTGGAGATATGCAAGCGGCCGGTTGTGCTGTTCGATTTTGACGGCACGGTGGCCGATACGGGTCGGGCGGTGATGACCTCGACGCGCAAGGCGCTGACTGCGCGCGGGTTTTCGGAGGCGCAGATGGGTGACCTGCGCCGCATGATCGGGCCTCCGCTGTGGAAGAGCTTCCACGACTTTTACGGCTTCTCCCGTGAGGAATCGCTCGTGGTGGCAGATGAGTACCGTGCCTTTTTTGACGAGCTGGGACCGGATGAGTATCCCGTGTTTGATGGGATCCCCGATCTGCTGAATGGCCTTGTCGCGCAGGGACACCACTTGGCCGTGGCGACCTCTCGTATGGAGGCAAAGTGCATTGACATGGTGGGCGAGCTGGGGCTTTCTCAGTTCGAAGCCGTGGTCGGCATGAATCCGCCGCAGGGGCGCGAGACCAAGGCCGATTCGATCCGCGATGCGCTGACGGCGCTCGGTGCGACGGCCGACGAGGCCGTGATGATCGGCGACCGCTTTAACGATGTGGAGGGCGCGCACGCGATGGGCGTGCCGTGCATCGGCATCTATTCGGGCGCGGCGGCGCCGGGTGAGCATGAGACCGCGGGCGCTGATGCGGTGGTGCACTCGGTGGCCGAGCTTGCTAAACTTTTCGCTATATAAGTATGTGATGTGAGGGGCGGGCACGCTCGCCGCTCATTGGTAAGGAGGTCGTCCATGAATCAGGTGGAGCAGAGCGTCGCTGAGTATGTCGATGAGGTCTGGGAAGATGTCGTCGCCGATATCGAGCAGCTGGTGAGTTATCCGTCCGTGGCAGTTTCTGCCGATGCGGAGCCCGGCGCGCCGTTTGGCCGCCCGGTCCGTGACGCGCTCGATTGCGCGCTCGGCATTGCGCAAAAGCTCGGCTACCAGACGAGCGACGACGAGGGCTATGTGGGCATTGCCGATATCCCGGGCCGCGGCGACAAGCAGCTCGCGACCATTTGCCATGTGGACGTGGTGCCCGCCGGCCCTGGCTGGAACACCGACCCGTTTGCGATGGAGCGTCGCGAGGGCTGGCTGCTTGGCCGCGGCGTTATCGACGACAAGGGCCCTGCCGTGCTGTCGCTCTACGCCGGCGCCTATCTGCTCAAGCACGGTATTACCCCGCGCTACACCTTCCGCGCGCTGCTGGGCTGCGATGAGGAAGTGGGCATGTCCGACGTTCACCATTATCTGGAGAATTACGCGAACCCCGACTTTCTGTTTACGCCCGATGCCGAGTTCCCGGTCTGCAATGCCGAGAAGGGTCAGTTTGGGGCGACGCTTGTGAGCCCCAAGATCGACGGCGGGCGCATTGTGTCCTGGAGCGGTGCCGAGGCGAGCAACGCCATTCCGTCGCAGTCTATCTGCGAGCTTGCGATTGCCGCCGATGAGCTGCCGGCGCCGGTCGAGAACGGCGACCGCCTGGAGATCACGGCGCTCGATAACGGGCATGCGCAGATTTTCGCCCACGGCATTGGCGGTCATGCCTCGATGCCAGAGGGAACGATCAACGCCGTCGGGCTGATCGTGGCGTATCTGCGCGAGGCCGAGGACGCGTTTGGTGCACGCGACGAGCGCCTGCTGACGCCTGCCGAGCACGAGTTCGTCAAGTTCCTGGCCTTTGTGCATGCGGACGCCTATGGTCGCGGCCTGGGTATCGATGCGACGAGTCCGGCGTTTGGCCCGCTTACCTGCAACGCTGGCGTCATCCGCGTGGCGGATGGCCATATTGAGCAGGTCATCGACGTGCGCTTCCCCGACAGCACGAGTGCCGATACCATCCGCGAGCAGCTCGATCCGCTCGTGGGCCGTTTTGGCGTGACGTGCCGTGTGGGTCGTGCGAAGGTGCCGTTCTCGGTCTCTGCCGACGATCCGGCCGTGAAGGCGCTTATTGATACCTATAACGAGTTTACGGGCAAGCATGCTGAGCCCTTTGCCATGGGCGGCGGCACGTACGCGCGCAACTTTGCCCGCGCCGTCTCGTTTGGCCCCGAGGAGACCGGTCTGGAGCTGCCCGAGTGGGGCGGCCAGATGCACGGTCCCAACGAGTGCGCCAACGAGGAACAGCTCAAGCAGGCGCTCAAGATTTATATCGTCGCAATCCTGCGCTTGAACGAGCTGGAGCTTTAAGGTTACGCGAACGCCAGGGTGACAACCTGTCTTTCGAAGAGGACGGCATGACCAGAAGGTCTATGCCGTCCTCTTTCTGAAAATGATCCCTTGGGGACGGAGGAAAACGGATCATTTGGTGTAAAAGGCGGGTCATGCTTGTCGGCGGGATTGTTATTCGTTTGTAAAGCCCTGCCGTGCTTGCGGTAAGGGTCTATCAGATGCCCGTAATAAAGCGCAGCTGACGCGGGCGCTGCCCGATCGAGACCGTATCTTTCCAAACAGCAAAGCGGGCAGGGTGCCCGCGAGTCGCATGTATGAAAGGAAGATCATGCTCGATCAGGCTTATTCTCGTCGTCAGTTCCTCGGCCTCGCTGGTGGTCTTGCCAGCATCGTCGGCCTCGGCCTCGTTGGCTGCGGCGGCTCCAATGCCGCCGACACCGCTGCCGAGGGTAGCGCCGCTGCCGAGTCCGTCTCCGGCGAGGTGACCTACGACGGCGCCTCTTCGTTCCAGGCTCTCGTCGAGGCTGCTGCCGAGAAGTTCATGGACGCCAACCCGGACGTCTCCGTCTCCGGCTCGGGCAACGGTTCGGGCAAGGGCCTGACCGCTGTCGCCGCCGGCACCGTCACCATCGGTAACTCCGACGTCTTCGCCGAGACCAAGCTCGAGGCCGATCAGGTCAAGAACCTCATCGACCACGAGGTCGCTGTCGTGGGCATGGGCCCCGTCGTCTCCAAGAACGTCAAGGTCGACGACCTGTCCCTCGAGCAGCTCAAGGGCATCTTCTCCGGCCAGATCACCAACTGGAAGGAGGTCGGCGGCGACGACGCTACCATCGTCGTCCTCAACCGCAAGGCCGGCTCCGGCACCCGCGCCACCTTCGAGGCCGCCGTCTTTGGCGACGAGGCTGTCGACTTTAAGGGCGACGCCGAGCTCGACAAGTCCGGCGACGTCCAGACTCAGATGGGCAGCACCGACAACGCCATCTCCTACCTCGACTTCTCGCACTTCGACGACTCCAAGTTCAACGCCATTAAGGTCGAGGGTGTCGAGCCCAAGAGCGCAAACGTCACCGACGACTCCTTCAAGATCTGGGCTACCGAGCACATGTACTGCTCCAAGGACGCCGATGAGGCCACCACGGCCTTCCTGGAGTTCATGCTTTCAGACGACGTCCAGGGCAAGCTCGTCGAGGAGCAGGGCTTTATCCCCGTCTCTGCCATGAAGGTCGTCAAGGACGCCAGCGGCAAGGTCTCTGCTAAATAAGCAATCGCCCCCGGAAAGGTTTGTAATGGCAAAACAGCTGCCAAAGCGCGACCTTGAGAACGTGGGCCTGGGCGTCACGGGCGCGTGCGTAGCGCTCGTGACGCTTGTCGTTGCCGCGCTCATCTTTATGGTCGCCCAAAAGGGCCTCTCGGCTTTTCTCAAGGACGGCGTTTCGGTCGTCGAGTTCTTCACCGGCACCAAGTGGGACCTGGCCAACACAGCCGAAAACGGCCTGCCCTACACCGGCGCCCTGCCCTTGATCGTCACCTCGTTTGCGGTCATGGTACTCTCCACGCTCATCGCGCTGCCCATCGCCATCGGCTCCGCCATCTTTGCGGTCGAGATCCAGCCCAAATTTGGCTCCAAGGTCTTTCAGCCGCTTATTGAGCTTTTGACCGGTATTCCCTCGGTCGTCTTTGGCCTGATCGGCTTTCGCGTGGTCGTCGGCCTTATGAAGAGCGTTTTCCACGTGAGCACGGGTCTGGGTATCTTGCCCGGCGCTATCGTGCTGGCAGTCATGATTCTGCCGACGATGACCACGCTTTCGGTCGATGGCCTGCGCGCTGTGCCCGACAGCTACCGTCAGGGCTCGCTCGCGCTGGGCTATACCCGCTGGCAGACCATCTGGCACGTGGTGCTCAAGTCCGCCATGCCGTCGCTCATGACCGCGGTCATCCTTGGCATGACCCGCGCCTTTGGCGAAACGCTCGCCGTGCGCATGGTTATCGGCGGCATCGAGGCCATGCCGACGTCGCTGCTGTCGCCTGCCTCGACCATTACCACCACGCTCACCACGTCCATGGCGGTCTATGCCGAGGGCTCGGCCCAGGACGACGTTCTGTGGGCGCTCGGTCTGCTGCTGATGGGCATGAGCCTCATCTTTATCCTGATCATCCACCTTATCGGCTGCAAGGGGGCGAAGGCTCGTGGCTAGCACGCGCATCCACATCGACGAGGCGAGACTCGGGCGTGTCCAAAAGCAGGACCGCATCGCCACGGGCGTGCTGACGGCGATTGTCGCCATCGTCATGCTTATCGTCGTCTCCATGGTGGCCTACATCCTGTTCGAGGGTATCTCGACGCTGTTCCAGCCAGGCTTTCTCACGCAGCCCGCACGCGCCAACGGAACGCAGGGCGGCGTGCTCTACCAGCTATTCGACTCGTTCTATCTGCTGCTGATCACCCTGATCATCTCGGTGCCCGTCAGCCTGGGCGGCGCGGTCTTTTTGGTTGAGTACGCGCCCGATGGGCCTATTCGCGACATCGCCTCGACCGCCATCGAGACGCTGTCCTCGCTGCCCTCCATTGTCGTCGGCATGTTCGGCTTTCTGGTGTTCTCGGTGCAGCTGGGCTGGAAGTACTCCATCATCTCCGGCGCCGTCGCGCTCACCATGTTCAACATCCCCATCCTGGTGCGCGTGATTCAGCAGGCGCTCGAGGACGTGCCGCAGGCCCAGCGCGATGCGTGCCTGGCCATGGGCCTCACTCGCTGGGAGGCCACACTGCACATCCTGATTCCCGAGGCCATGCCCGCCATCGTGACCGGCATCGTGCTTTCGGCCGGCCGCGTGTTTGGCGAGGCCGCGGCGCTGCTCTTTACCTCGGGCATGAGCTCGCCGGTTCGCCTGAACTTCTTGAGTTTTAACCTGTCGAGCCCCACCTGCGCCTGGAACGTGTTCCGTCCCGGCGAGTCGCTGGCCGTGCACATCTACAAGATCTATGGCGAGGGCAGCCCCGAGGCCCAGCAGATCGTCTGGGGCATCGCGGCACTGCTGATGATTTGCGTGCTGCTGTTTAACGTAGTCGCCCGTATCGTGGGCAAGCAACTGGCAAGGAAGATGACGGCCGAATGAGCGAGATGAACACAACGCCCGCAACCGAGGCGGCATCGTCCGACACCCAGGACTTTTTGTCGAGCGTGGGGGAGAGCGAGAAACGTGTTCGCGTGAGCGGCAAGGCCGTGAGCGACGAGGTCGTGGTCTCCACCAAGGACGTCAACGTGTACTATGGCGACCACCATGCGCTGCACGATGCGTCGCTCGACTTTCACAAGGACGAGATCACGGCGCTCATCGGGCCTTCGGGCTGCGGCAAGTCGACCTTTTTGCGCAGCCTCAACCTTATGAATCGCGAGATTCGCGGCTGTCGCGTGGAGGGCGAGATCAACTACCGCGGCCGCAACGTGAACACCAAGACCGAGAACACCTACGAGCTGCGTCGGTCCATTGGCATGGTGTTCCAGCAGCCAAACCCGTTCCGCAAGTCCATTCGCGACAACATTACGTTTGCGCCCAAGCGCCACGGCATCACCGACCGCGACGAGCTCGACCGCATGGTCGAGGAAAGCCTGCGCGGTGCGGCGTTGTGGGACGAGGTCAAGGACAAGCTCGACAAGAGCGCCTACGCGCTTTCGGGCGGCCAGCAGCAGCGTCTGTGCATTGCGCGCACGCTGGCGCTCAACCCCGACGTGATCCTGTTTGACGAGCCCTGTTCGGCGCTCGACCCCATCTCGACGCTGGCGATCGAGGATTTGATGTCGTCGATCGTGGCCGACCGCGCCATCGTCATCGTGACGCACAACATGGAGCAGGCGTCGCGCGTGTCCAACCGCACGGCGTTTTTCTACATGGGCGATATGGTCGAGTACGACGAAACCGACGAGATTTTCCAACGGCCCAAGGATAAGCGGCTGAATGATTACCTCACCGGCATGTTCTCCTAGTCCGGGACATGCTTGAGGCCCGCGGCGGCCATGGTTGCCGCGGGACTGATTGGAGAGGCGGGTCATCTCTTGCGGGAGATGGCCCGCCTTTTTGTGTCGTGTGCGGCCTGCCTTTTCGCTGCTATCATGGACAACGTTGAATTTCTACGAAGGAGCAGGGTATATGGCGATTCTTTTGGGATGCGATTCCGTCAGCCTAGAGTTTCCCACCAAGCATATTTTCGATAGCGTGACGCTCGGCGTGGGCGAGGGCGACCGCATTGGTATTGTCGGTAAAAACGGCGACGGCAAGTCGACGCTGCTGAGCGTGCTCGCCGGCACGCTGGAGCCCGATGACGGACGCGTGACGCACCGCCGCGGCACCACGATCGGTCTACTCGGCCAAAAGGATCAGCTTGTCGACACCGATACCGTGCATCATGCCGTTGTGGGCGACACGCCCGAGTACGAGTGGGCGTCGAGCCCCCGTACGCGCCAGATCCTCGCCGGCCTCATTAGCGATGTGCCCTGGGAGGGCATGGTAGGCGAGCTCTCGGGCGGTCAGCGCCGCCGCGTGGACCTCGCGCGCCTGCTGATCGGCGACTATGACGTGCTCATGCTCGATGAGCCCACCAACCACCTGGACATGCGCACCATCAACTGGCTTGCACGCCATCTTAAGGCCCGCTGGCAGCGCGGTCAGGGCGCGATGCTCGTGGTCACGCACGACCGCTGGTTCTTGGACGAGGTCTGCACCAGCATGTGGGAGGTCCACGACGGCCAGGTCGATCCCTTCGAGGGCGGTTACTCCGCATATATCCTTCAACGCGTAGAGCGCGACCGCATGGCCGCCGTCACCGAGGAGCGCCGTCGCAACATGGCGCGCAAGGAGCTCGCGTGGCTGAGCCGCGGCGCCCAGGCTCGTTCCACCAAGCCCAAGTTTCGCGTTGAGGCTGCTCGCGAGCTGATCGCCGACGTGCCGCCCGTACGTGACGAGCTAGAGCTCAAGCGCCTGGCCGTGAGCCGCCTGGGCAAGCAGGTTATCGATGTGGTCGACGTGGACGCCGGCTATGCGGATGCCGATGGCACGTCCAAACAGGTGCTCACCGATGTGACCTGGCTCATTGGTGCGGGCGATCGCTATGGTCTTTTGGGCGAGAACGGCGCCGGCAAGTCCACGTTGCTCGACGTGATTCAGGGCAAGATCGCGCCCCTGCGCGGTCGCGTGAAGATTGGCCAGACGGTGCGCTTTGGCGTGCTGTCGCAGCAGCTCGAGGAACTCGAGCCCTACATGGGCGACACGATTCGCGAGGTGCTCAGCAACTATAAGAAGTACTACGTCATAGACGGCAAGGAGACTTCGCCCGAGAAGCTTTGCGAGCGTCTGGGCTTTTCGACGCAGCAGCTCTGGAGCCGCATCGGCGATCTTTCGGGCGGCCAGCGCCGCCGCCTGTCGCTGTTGCTGACGATCCTGGACGAACCCAACGTGCTCATCTTGGACGAGCCCGGCAACGACCTGGATACCGATATGCTGGCGATTGTCGAGGACCTGCTCGACGGCTGGCCCGGCACGCTGATTCTGGTGACGCACGATCGCTTTTTGATGGAGCGCGTGACTGACCAGCAGTGGGCGCTGCTCGATGGCCATCTGACGCATATGCCTGGCGGCGTCGACCAGTACCTGCGCCTGTGCAACGCCACCGCCGAGGGCGAGCCCGTGGGTGCACCGAGCGCCAAGACCGGCACGTTTGACACCGGTGCCGCGGCGGCTGCGGCCGAAAAGCCCAAGTCGAGCGGCCAGCCCAATGGCCTTTCCAACGCCGAACGCCAGAAGCTTCGCCGCGAGGTGAGCTCGCTCGAGCGCAAAATGGAGACGCAGCGCGCCCGCGTGGAGGAGGCCGAGGCCGCGATGGCTCAGGTCGACCCCACCAACTACACGGCGCTGGGCGAGCAGCAGACAAAGATCGACGAGGCCCACGCCGCCATGGACGAGTTGGAGATGGCGTGGCTCGAGGCGAGCGAGAGGCTCGAGGGCGAGGAGTAGGCGAGGATGATCAAGGCCGCGTTTTTCGATATCGACGGCACGTTGCTGAGCTTTAAGACCCATCGGATTCCGGCGTCGGCGCAGCAGGTGCTCGACAGCTTTCATGAGCAGGGGATTGCGTGCGTGATCGCCACGGGTCGCCCGACCTATCAGATGCCCGATTGGCTGTTCGAATTGGGTTGGGATGCGTACATTACGCTCTCGGGCCAGCACTGCTTTGATGCCGAGGGGGTTTACCGCAGCTGCCCGATCGATCCGGACGACGTTGCGGTGATCGTGGACCAGGTGGCGCAGGGACGCTACGACTCGCTGTGTATGCAGGGCGAGAACTCGTTTGTGAACCGCCTGTCCGAGCGCGTGGTGACGGCCGGCAACAACGCGGGGATCGTCTACCACGAGGAACCGTTTGAGCGCGCCTTTGACGCACCGGTCTACCAGTTCTGCGCCTTTGTGGACCCGGCCGACGAGCATATCGTGACCGATGCGGTGTCGCATTCGCTCACTACGCGCTGGTGCGATCTGTTCTGCGACATTATTCCGGCAAACGGCGGCAAGGACCTGGGTGTGGCGGCGACGCTGGAGCGCCTGGGCATCGACGCGAGCGAGGCGATTGCCTTTGGCGACGGCGAGAACGACCTGTCGATGTTCTCGGCCGTGGGCACAAGTGTGGCAATGGGCAACGCGCAGGCGACCGTGAAGGCCGCAGCGACCTACGTAACGACCGCCGTGGATGACGACGGCATCTACAACGCCGCGAAGCACTTTGGCCTCGTGTAGCTGCGACCCGGCACTTGGGGACGCTCCTTATCTGCCGGCAGCTGGGGACACTCCTTGCGGGGCGTTCCCATTTTGTTTTCGTCCCGCACGTTTTGTGAAACACGGCTAACTTTTAGGCAAAGTAGTAAGACATGGGCAACTTTTGCGGTAAAGTAAATCAAGCAAAAGTATCCAAAGGCTAACTAGAAGCCATCGCGAAAGGCGGCCCATGGCCCTGCGTGAATCCGGAGAAGACTATCTCGAATCGATCTACGTTCTATCGGAACGTCAGGGCATCGTGCGCTCGATCGACGTTGCGGAGTACCTCGGCGTAACCAAGGCGAGCGTTTCCAAGGCCATGGCGACGCTGGAAAGCAACGGCTATGTCGAAATGGGCAAACGCGACGTGCATCTGACGGAACGCGGTCTTGAGGTTGCCCGTCAAATGTGGGAGCGCCACTGCTTTTTTGTAGGTCTGCTAGAGGACGCAGGCGTAACGCCCGAGGTTGCCTCGCAAGAGGGCTGTCACATGGAGCACTGCCTGAGCGAGGAGAGTTTCGAGAAGCTAAGGTCGATGCTGAGACGGGGTAGCGACCGGGATCAATAGCCCCGCCAACTAAGTCCAACTCAGACAAGGAACCCCGCCAGCAAGCGATGCCCTAGAACCGCCAGCAACGTCACCGCAGGCCGGGGCCGGGCTTGGTTTTTGAAAACGTCCTCGACCAATGAAGCGCCCCCGTTCTGCTCCTTCGGAGCTACGAACGGGGGCGCTTCTGGTCTGCG
>UREC01000053.1:0-13647 GCA_900546755.1 uncultured Collinsella sp.
CGGCCCTTTTCCTTGGAGAAGGATCGAATAATGGAACGGAGAGCCCGTTCTAGCCCTCGAGCCCGGCGTTGATGAGCTCGGCAATCTCGACAGGATCGGTGCTTTCGCGCACCCTGTCACGGAAGCCGGCATCCATCAGCATCACGGCAGCCTTGGAGAGCAGACGCAGGTGCGTGGTTCCCGCTTCGCCGGCGGGCACGTACAGCGCGAGCGCCACATCGACGGGCACGCCATCAAAGCTCGGCCACTCAACAGGCTCGGACAGCTTGAGCACGGCCACGCCCGGCGTATGGATCGCATCGCTCTTGGCATGCGGAACGGCAAAACCGGCGACGAGGCCAGTCTCGGCCTCGTTTTCGCGAGCAATAAAAGCCGCCTCTACAGCAGACGCGTCATCGGCAAAACCAAGCTCAACAGCCTGCTCGGACAGATAATGCAGCGCGTCCTCGCGCGAGGCGGCGGCATAGCCAATCGTCACTTGGTTGGCAGATACAAACCCCATGGAAAGCCTTCCTTACAACACGGACCTGACCGCAGCTTCGATGCCGTCGGCGTCCAAACCGTACTTATGCAGCAAATCGACCGCAGGGCCGGACTCGCCGTACACATCGCGCACGCCGACGCGACGCATCGGCACTGGATGCTGCTCCGCGAGCACCGAGGCAACGGCCTCGCCAAGACCACCGATAATCGAATGCTCCTCGGCGGTGACCACGCGACCGGTCTTCTTGGCGCTGGCAACCACCAAACGCTCATCGAGCGGTTTGATCGTATGCATGTTGATGACCTCAGCATCGATGCCGTCGGCAGCGAGCGCCTCGGCAGCAGCGAGTGCCTCAGCGACCATGAGACCGCACGCGACGATCGTGACATCAAAGCCCTCCCGTACAACAACACCGCGGCCGATCTTGAACTCGTAGTCCTCGTGATCGTTGATGACCGGTGTTGCCAGGCGGCCGAAGCGCATGTAGACCGGCCCCTCAAACTCATAGGCGGCGCGCACACAGGCGCGGGCCTCGACATCGTCGGCGGGAACGACCACCGTCATACCCGGAATCGTACGCATGAGTGCGATATCCTCGCAGCACTGGTGCGTGGCGCCGTCCTCGCCCACCGAAATGCCGGCATGGGTGGCGCCAATCTTGACGTTGAGGTGCGGGTAGCCAATGGAATTGCGGACCTGCTCGTAGGCGCGACCGGCGGCAAACATCGCAAAGGTGCTCGCAAAAGCAACGCGGCCCGTGGTCGCGATGCCGGCGGCAAGACCCATCAGGTTGCTCTCGGCGATGCCGGCATCGTAAAAGCGCTCAGGATGGGCAGTCTTAAACTTACCCGTCTGCGTAGCGGCAGCCAGGTCGGCATCGAGCACTACAAAGTCATCGTGCTCATTGCCCAGCTCGACGAGTGCCTCGCCGTAGCTTACGCGCGTGGCGACTTTTTTGACCTCTGCCATTAGAGTTCCTCTCCTGCTGCCGCGAGCTCGGCCATGGCCTGCTCAAACTGCTCGTCATTGGGCGCCTTGCCATGCCAGCCAACCTGGTTCTCCATAAAGGAGACGCCTTTGCCCTTCACCGTCTCGGCGATGATAGCGACGGGCGCGCCGGTCACCTCGCGAGCTTCGGCGAAAGCCGCCTCAATCTGCGCCATGTCGTTGCCATCGGCTAGCTCTATCACATGCCACTTAAAGGCGCGGAACTTGTCGGCAAGCGGCATGGCCGAGTTGACTTCATCGATCGTGCCGTCAATCTGCAAGCCGTTGTGGTCGACGACGGCAACAAGATTGTCGAGCGCATGGTTGCCGGCAAACATAGCCGCCTCCCACACCTGGCCTTCCTCGCACTCACCGTCGCCCAGCAACGTGTAGACACGGTAGCTGTCGCCCCAGTGCTTAGCGGCAAGCGCCATTCCAACTGCAGCAGAGATGCCCTGACCGAGCGAGCCGGTGGACATATCGATGCCTGGGGTATCGTTCATGTTGGGATGGCCCTGCAGTCGGCTGCCAATATGGCGGAGCGTCTCGAGCTCTTCGACGGGAAAATAGCCGCGATTTGCCAACACCGAATACAGGCCCGGCGCCGCGTGACCCTTGGAGAGCACAAAGCGGTCGCGATCGGCCTTGTGAGGGTCGGCAGGATCGATATTCATTTCCTCAAAGTACAGATACGTCATGATGTCGGCTGCACCGAGCGATCCACCCGGATGTCCCGACTTGGCCGCGTGAACCGCAGTCACGACACCCTTCCTGACCTCATTGGCGACCTTCGCCAGCTCCTGGTTGGTCATACGAATTCCTCTCTTGAGAACAACCCCGGCACCGGATGGCGCGATGCCGAGGGCAACCCGGTCGTTAAGCCTGAGCGACGACCTTCTGCCAGTCAGCCTCAAAAGAGGCGAGGCCCTGGTCGGTCAGCGGGTGATGCAGGCACTTCTTGAGAGCGGCCATGGGCACGGTCGCGATGTCGGCACCAAGAAGAGCCGCCTGGGTCACGTGGTTGGGCGTGCGGACCGAAGCGGTGATGATCTCGACGGTGTCGTCAACGTTCTTGCCGGTCCAGTCATAGTTCTTGATGCATGTCACGACATTGTCGAGCTGCGAGATGCCGTCCTCGGCGATGTCGTCAAAGCGGCCGACAAACGGGCTGATGTAGCGGGCACCGGCGTTGGCGGCCATGAGGGCCTGCGTCGGCGAGAAAACAAGCGTCATGTTGACGCGCACGCCCGCATCGGCCAGGGCGCGGCAGGCGGCGAGGCCGGCCTCGCACACGGGAAGCTTGACCACAATGTTGGGAGCCAGGGCGGCAAGACGCTTGCCCTCCTCGATCATGCCCTCGGCAGTGGTCGCGGTGGACTCAGCAGACACGGGCAGGCCCTCGCAGAGCTCGGCAATCTTGAGCATATGGGGCTCAAAGTCGGCGAGCTTGCCGCCGGTCTTGGCGTACAGGGACGGGTTGGTGGTGACGCCGGCAAGGCAGCCCCAGCTCTTGGCCTCGGCGATCTCGTCAAGGTTGGCGGTATCGATAAAGAACTTCATGGTGCAAACTCCTTCTAAGGAATCCAAAACTCAAAAAAAGGACAAAGGGGATGTCCCTTTGTCCTATGTGCCGGGCCTGCAGCTGGGACATGCCCCAGGCCCGGCGTCGTGTAGGAAAAGCTACTTAGAGAGCCTTCTCGATGCGGCTCGTGACGCCCTTGAGGTTAAGACCGACGACGTACTGCTTGATCGGGCGCTTGATGTGCTCGATCACAAAGCGCTTGCCGTCAATGTCCTGGGCAGCGAGGTTGCGATAGAGCTTCTCGACCTGCTCCTTGACCTCGGGATCGTTGAACGCGTAGTGGCCGGAGACATCCAGAATCTTCAGGCTGAGCTCGTCGTCGGCCAGAATGTCGTCAACCTGCAGGTTGACATCGTCGCCGGTCATCCACTTGCGCCAGCGCTCGGTCTTGATGGCCTTGACCAGCAGCGTGTGATACAGATCGGAGGGATCGTCGCACAGGCCGTTGTCGACCAGAATCTGCTCGGTAGCGCAGAGCTTGAGGTAAGCGCGGGTCTCCTCGGTGCCGTACTGAGGGGCGACATTGGAAGCGGTCACGTGTGCCGGGATGTGCTCGAGCAGCGTCGCGTCGTCCAGGTAGTCGGCGTTGTGCTCCTTCAGGCCCACGCCGTAGCGCTTGGCCATGTCGGCGAGCTCGCGGGCATTCTTAAAGTTGTAATGACCGACCTGCTCGGTCCAACGGGTGAGCGTACCGGTCTGGCCGACGATAAAGGTGGGCATGGGGCAGCCGCGCTTCTCGAGCTCGGGCTGCAGCTGAGAAATGAACTCCTCGTACTTGTCGGTGGAGGTCAGGCCGCCATTGGTCTCCTCGGTACCGACCTCATAGGCAACCTCGGGCAGGTTATGCTCGCGACGGTACTGCTCAAGATAGTCGATAAGATCGATCGTGCGGCGAAGCACCACGTCGAGCGGAATAACCTTGCCGATCTGATAGGGGTCCTTGGTGGGGTCGACCATCAGCAGGTCAAAGCCTGCCTCCATGTCGGCGACAAAGGACTTGCGGGCGAGCTCCATGGCCTCGTCCTCGGGCAGGTGGGCGTTACGCTCCTCGTCGCGCTGCCACGGACCGCCGTGATCGCGGCACAGGTAGTACGGACCGGTATAGCCCACCTCGTCGGCAACCTTCTTAATGTCGGCGGCAAAGCGCGTCTGGTCCCAACCGTTGACGTAGCCGGCGCCCATCTCGTCCATATCGACCTGGTTGCGGCTAGCGATAAACATGGGCGGGAAATCCTCGTCCTTGGCAAGCTCGAACACGGCCTGAATCAGGTTGGGGCTCATGGGGCCAATGCCGACCATGGTTGCGTGATCGCCGCTGTCCTGCAGCTTGAGCATGCCCTGAACGGCCTGGCGGATGGTGAGGTTGGACATTTTGTTCTCCTTCTCCAGAGGATTTTTGACAAAAGTTCCCTGGGACCCAGATGTGGGCCCTATCAGTGCGGATGGATTTTGTTGTGTAGGGGCGGTTGTGCGGAGTCAAATCCATCCCTCCGCACAACCGGAGTCCTTAAAGGTTTACTTGGCCTGCTTATCGAGCGTGGGCTTCATGGCAATCAGGATTGCAGCGGCGACCAAGGAGCCAATCACGATGTCCAGGCAGAACAGCGCGACGTTGTTGGTAGCCAGGGCGACAATAAAGCCACCATGCGGAACATAGCAGTCGATGCCCTGGAAGGCGGCAAGCGCCGCGCCCACGGCAGAGCCGATGCAAATGCCGGGCAGGGTGTGGCCAAGATCCTTGACCGCGAAGGGAATAGCGCCCTCGGTAATACCGATGCAGCCCATGAACAGCGCAGAGATGCCCATCTGACGGTCAGCGTCATCGAACTTGTTCTTGGCGATGAGCGCAGCGAGGCCGCAAGCAATCGGGGGAATGGCGACGGCGACGCGGAACATACCGTTGGGGCCGTAGATGCCGGAGGCCATGATGGCCATGGTAAAGGTCGAAGCGGTCTTGTTGATGGGGCCACCCATATCGAAAGCGGTCATAACGCCAATGACCAGGCCCAGGACGACGGCGGAGCCGCCCTGCAGGCTGCCGAGCACGCTGGTGAGCCAATCCATCACAAAGCCAAGCGGCGTGGCCAGGATGTAGATGTAAGCCATGCCCAGGACGAGCGAGGTCAGAATCGGGATGATCAGAATGGGCATGATGGTCTGGATGGTGTTGTTGACCTTCCAGGTCTTCATCCAGCGGACAAAGTAACCGCAGATGACAGCCATGATCATGGCGCCCAAGAAGCCGGTCGAAACGCTGTTGCCGCTCGGGGTGACGACGGCGTTGTTAACCAAGTAGCCCAGGACGAAGCCGGGGGCAAGTGCGGGCTTACCGGCCATCGAGTAGGCGATGTATGCCGCAAGCACCGGAATCATCATAGAGATGCCGGCCATGCCGATAGTGTTAAGGCTCACCATCAACGGGTTGGTGACCTCCATGCCGCTAGCACCGGCAGTACCGGATGCCAACGAGAAGGCGAGGAACACGCCACCGATAACGACGATGGGGATAAAATAGGAAACGCCGGTATTGAATGCATTGAGCAGCGTCTTGCCAGGGTCGGCAAAGATGGACTGCTTGGACGCCGGTGTCGGGGCCTGCGGGGCAGCGGAGACGGCCTTCTTCTCTGCCTTGGCCTCGGCCTTGGACGCGTCAACGGCACCGCCCGTCGCCTTGATGATCTCGACAGCCTGGTCGATAATCTTTACCGGATCGGCGATTACATCCGAGGTGCCGACCTTGAGGAACTTGCCCTCGGCCATCTTCTGCTCAAAACGGTCCTCGTTCTCGACACCCACGTCGACGGACTCGAGCACCAGGTCGGCGCAATCAACGTCTTCCTGCGTGAGCTCATTCTCGATACCCAGACCACCCTGAGCCTCGACTTTGCACTCGATGCCACGAGCGGCGCATTCATCCTGAATCGCCTTCTGGGCCATATACGTGTGGGCGATACCCACGGTACAGGCGGCAACGCCTACGATCTTCATTGCTTCCCTCTTTTCATAGAGTTGCGTGCGCAAGACACCGTTTGCGGAGGCCTCCGGAGCATCCCCTGCCGTTTGGACTTGCTGTCTTTTCGACAAGACCAATATAGGTGCTCGTTTTTCTTAATGCCAGTTTATTTCGGTAAACGCGCAGGTCAGAGCATTGATTACGCTATTTGGTTATGCGTTTAACCAAAAATGAATCCTGCGATTTTACCATCGATTTCAAAAGTCAAGAAGTATTTGATTTTCTCGGTAGACGGCAGATGCGCATGCCGGTCACAAATTTCGACTCCACCCATATACCGCATTTGTTGCATACTCATATGAAAGGAAAAAGTCGCTCACCAAAGCGCATCCCTCACCAAGACTCAAAGTCATCATGTTGGAAAATGCTCATCTGTCGGAAGGAGTCGCTGTGGCAAAACAGCGCGTTACGATCGCAGACGTCGCTCGAGAGGCGGGAACCTCGACGGCAAGCGTCTCGTATTACCTCAACGACAAACGAGAAAAGCTTAGCGAGAAGACGCAGGCAAAGATTGCGCGCGTCATCAAGGAACTCGGATACGTTCCCAACGCCCAAGCGCAAACGCTCACCGGCAAGCAGACCCACGTCATCGCCATCATCATCTTGGATAACACCAACAAATGGGCGGGCCTCGTCCTCAACGGCATGGAGCAGGTCATGCTCCCCGCGGGCTACCAGACGGTCGTTTGCACGAGCAACTTTAACCCCGAGACCGAGCTCATGTATGTCGACAAAATGCTCTCACTGGGCGTCGATGGTTTTATCATCCAGCCCACGGCAAATTTCAAGGCAGTCCACGACCGCATCAAGCGCGCCGGCAAGCCCGTCGTCTTTTTTGACGCGGCCATCTACAGCCCAGGCACCAGCTGGATCAAAACCAACCTCTACGACGGCGTGTACAATGCCACGCAGGCGCTTCTCGACGCCGGCTACGAAGACTTCTTTTCCATCGCCGCCAACATGACCGAAATGCGCACTCGCATGGAACGTTTTCAGGGATATGCCGAGGCATTGGCCGCGAATGGGCAGCTCTACAAAGCCATCCCCATCGATCACAACAAGCCGTCAATCAACGAGCTTACCGACTACTTTAAATACAAGTTCAACCCCGCCAAGCGCACGCTCATCTTCGTACAAAACCAATGGGCGCTTCCCCGTGTCTACAAGGCCCTCCAACCCATGGCCCATCTACTTCCGCAGCAAATAGGTCTTTTGGGACTCAACTGCGAAGACTGGACCAACCTCACCACGCCGACCGTCTCCACGATCATCGAGCCCGTCGACCAGGAAGGCAGGGAGGCGGCCGAGATGCTGCTCGCCTTGCTTGATGGCAGCAGCCAACCCGGCGAGCAGCGCATTCTCGAGTGCAAGCTCAACTGGCTCGACTCCACCTCGATCTAGCCATACGTCAAATATGAAGCAAATGAACCAGTAGCGTTTGTCCCAAATCTTAAGTATTTGTTCGACAGAACGGCCTCTGCCGGCTCCTGCTAGACTAGTAGATTCCCAACCGTCCATCCAGGAGCCCCCATGTTGCGCAAGTCCGCCTACAAGCAAGCACTTTCCATCGGCACCGCCGTGGTGCTGGGGTTTGCGCTGTTCACAGGGTCGCTCGACGGAGCGCCCAAGCTGTTATCACCGCAAAGCGATGAGCAGGCAGCGGCTCTGGCCGAGAAGCAAAACGAGAGTCCCAGCCGTACCGACGACGAAGCGGACTTGGTCGCCCGGCTCGAATCGGGAACAGCGAGCTCCGAGGACTCCGGCGATGGCCCCGATTCCGCCGCAAGCGACACCGATGACGCTTCCGCGGACAGCGTCGCCACCCCCATCGACGAGGTCGAAAACCCCGACCTCAACCGCGCCCGCGGTGTATATCTCAGCAGCATTCCCGACTACGCCGGCAACCCCTACGTTGCCCTCCGCGCCGACGGCACGCATCCGCTCGGCACGCCGTCATTCACACTCGATGAATACGATCGTGCCACCGAAGAGGGCTGCTTTAAGAAATTCTCCAAGCTCGACAGCCTGGGCCGCACTCGCAAGGCGCTCGCCTGCGTGGGCCCCGAATCGCTCGGTCAGGGCAAGCGCGGCGATATCTCGCGTATCCATCCTGCCGGTTGGCACCAGCAGCGCTACGACTTTATTCCAGGCCAGAGCCTCTACAACCGCTGCCACCTCATCGCCTGGTCACTCTGCGGCGAAAACGCCAACCGCAAGAATCTCCTCACCGGCACGCGCTATCTCAACGAGACGGGCATGCTGCCGTTTGAAGAGCAGATCCTCGACTACGTCCGCGACACGGGCAACCACGTGCTCTATCGCGTCACGCCTATGTACAACGAGGAGGAGCTCGTCTGTCGTGGCATTCGTCTGGAAGCACAATCGATCGAAGACCACGGCAAAACCCTGTGCTTCCACGTGTACTGCTACAACCTGCAGCCGCACGTGCAGATCGACTACGCCACCGGCCGCAACCAGGCATCCGGAGACTAGTGCCGACCGCGCCGCCCGTAACCCAAAAAATGATCCGTTTTCCTCCGTCCCCAAGGGATCAAATAAGGCCGCCCCGGTTACCCAGGGCGGCCTTTTCGTCAGCACCTACATTGCAGACAAAGCCACACGCTACTTAGCGCGGCCCTCCTCATAGCGCTCGACCAGCTTGGCCTGCACGTCATAAGGCACCTGCTCATAGCCTGCGGGCTCCATGGTAAAGTCGCCCGTGCCGCGCGTAATAGAGCGCAGACGCGTCGAGTAATCCGTCAGCTCGGCCAGCGGGGCCTGGGCAATGACCACGGTATCGCCGCGCTCGTCGGTCTCCATACCCGTCACGCGACCGCGCGAGGCCGAGATGTCGCCCATCACGGCGCCGGCATAGCTCTCGGGGATAGTCACCGTAATTTCCTCGATGGGCTCCAGCACCACCGGGTCGGCATCGGCACACGCCTTGCGCAGGCCGATGCGAGCCGCCGCGCGGAACGCCATCTCGTTGGAGTCGACGCTGTGATACGAGCCGTCGTACACAGCCACGCGAATGCCCGTGAGCGGGTAGCCAGCGATGATGCCGTCCTTCATGGTCTCCTGGACACCCTTGTCCACGGCGGGGATGAGCGAGCGCGGGATGCGGCCGCCCACGACCTCGTCAACAAACTCATAGCCGTCGCTCGTGCCGTCGGGCCCAATGAGCGGCTCCACGCGCAGCCAGCAGTCGCCGTACTGACCGGCGCCGCCGGTCTGCTTCTTGTGGCGGCCCTGAGCGCTCGCCGTGCGGCGGATGGTCTCGCGATACGGGATGCGGATCGGCACGCTCTTGGCAGCGACCTTGGTGCGGTCCTCCAGACGGTTGAGCAGCACCGAAACCTGCGCCTCACCAACGGCGGAGATAATGGTCTGGCCGGTCTCCTCGTCGCGGTCGATGCTCATGGTCGGATCGGCCTTGCAGGCCTTCTCGATAAACGTGTAGAGCTTCTCTTCGTCCCCGCGATTCTCGGCCTCAATAGCGATGCGATACTGCGAGTTGGGGAACTTAAACGCCGCAGCCTCGACCTTGCCGGTAATGGAGAGCGTGTCACCCGTCTCGGCCGCCAACTTGGGCGCCACGATAATGTCGCCGGCATAGGCGTGACCGACCTCGGTCATGTCGCGGCCGCACATCACATACAGGTGAGCCAGACGGTCGCTCTTGCGGGTACGCGCGTTGATCAGCTCAAGGCCCGGCTCAAGCGTGCCCGTCAGCACCTTGATAAAGCTGATGCGACCCTGCTGCGGATCGGCCAGCGTCTTAAACACAAACGCCACCGGACGATCATCGTCACTCGAGATCTTAAGCGAATCGCCGTCGATAAGCGGCATCTCGCCGTAGTCGGTCGGCGCCGGGAAGTACGTTGCGATGTCGTCCATCAGCGAGTTGACGCCCTGCTCCTTAATGCAATCGCCCGCAAAGACCGGCACAAAGATGCGCTCGGCGATCGCCTTCGACAGCAGGCCTTCAAGTTCCTCCTGCGTCAGCGTCTCCTCGCCTTCCAGGTACTTCATCATCAGCTCGTCGTCGGCCTCGGCCACCAACTCGCACAGATGGTCATGGGCTTCCTCGGCCTGGGCACGATACTCCTCGGGAATCTCCGACTCAACGGCTTCGGTGCCGTTGCAATGGCGCGCCTTCATGCGCACCAGGTCGATGATGCCGTCAAAGTCCTCGCCCTCGCCCCAGGGAAGGGTCACGGCGCCCAGGCGCGTGCCAAAGCGCTCCTGCAGCAGGTCCATCGTGGTCGCAAAGCTGGCTTCGGAGCGCGACAGGCGGTTTACGAACACCGCACGCGCCAGGCGCAGGTCCTCGGCGGCATACCAGAGCTTAACCGTCGTAGGCTGCGGGCCGGCCTCGGCGTCGACCACAAACAGAGCCGTCTCGCAGACGCTCATCGCGGCAAAGGCGTCGCCGATAAAATCGGGGTAGCACGGGGCATCGAGCACATTGATGCGCGCGCCCTTCCAGTCGATCGGCGCGATGGTCGTCGAGATGGAGAATGAACGCTTGACCTCTTCAGGGTCATAGTCGAGCGTGGGCCTGGTGCCGTCGTGGCCGCCCAGGCGGGCGGTCTTGCCGGAAAGGTGGAGCATGGCCTCGGCGAGTGAAGTCTTGCCCACCCCGCCTTGGCCTACGAGCACCACGTTCCTTACGTTACCGGTCTTGGGAGCACCCATGATGACCTCCTTGCAGGGCCGCGCGCAATGCGCGACGCCAACGGGGAGAGTTCGCGGTCGGTGCCGTCCCGGGAGCAGCATGGTCGGCAGCCGAGCCGACTCACCCTCCAAATGTCCTATGCCACCACCCTACCCTCACGGACGGCTGTCCATGCATACCTTTCGGCACACGTATGAATACAGGCGGCGAGAGGAAGAGACAAGCTTGTGGGGCAATTATTGAACCCCGTCGATGTAAACAAAAAGCCGCCACAGACCGTAAGACCTGTGGCGGCTTCGCCTCAATTAATAGTTGAGTAAATACCTGAGTCTACCCCTCGATACGGCTCAAGAACTCACGCGTGCGCTGCTCGCGCGGATGGTCGATAACCTGTTCGGCAGATCCCTCCTCGACAATGCGACCGCCGTCCATAAAGACCACGCGGTCGGCAACATCGCGCGCAAATTGCATCGCGTGGGTCACGATTACCATCGTCATATTCTGCGCCGCCAGGTCCTTAATGACACGCAGCACCTCGGCCGTCAGCTCGGGATCGAGCGCCGAGGTCGGCTCGTCAAAGAACAGGATCTCCGGGTCGAGCGCTAGGGCGCGGGCAATACTCACGCGCTGCTGCTGACCGCCCGAAAGCTCACACGGAACCTTATTCTCGTTGCCCATAAGCCCCATCTGAGCAATCAATTCATACGCACGAGCTTCCGCCTGCTCGCGCGGGCGCTTAAGCACGCGGATCGGCGCGTCGATGATGTTTTTCATCACGGTATAGTGCGGGAACAGGTTGTAATTTTGGAACACCAGGCCGAATCGCGAGCGCGCCTGCTTGGGCACATCGCCCTTCGCATAGACCGCGCCCGATCCCACATCCGTCGCAACCGCAAGGTCGCCAAACGAAAGCGAGCCACCGTCGAGTGTCTCGAGCAGCGTAGCGCAGCGCAGCAGCGTGGACTTACCGCCACCCGAAGGCCCGATAATCGCCACGACCTCACCGCGCTTGACTTCGAGTGAGATATCCTTGAGCACCTCATTGCCGCCAAACGCCTTACGCGCGCTTTCGATTTTCATCACTGAGTTAGTCATGATAATAGTCCAGCTTCTTTTCGGCAGCGCCCAGCAGCATCTCGACCACAAAGTTAAAGACCCAGTAGATCAACGCCGCAATCGCAAACGGCACCATGCTCACCTGCGAGGCGACCAGCGCCTTGGCGGTCGAGAACATCTCACCCACGCCAATGGCAAACGCCAGCGACGTGTCCTTGACCAGTGTGATGATCTCGTTGCCCATCGCCGGCAGAATACGCTTGGCGACCTGCGGCATCACGATATACAGAAACGTCTGCAGACGCGAGTAGCCCAGCACCTCGGCGGCCTCATATTGACCGCGCGGAATCGACTGCAGGCCCGAGCGATAGATCTCGGCAAAGTAGCCGGCGTAGTTGATGATGAATGCCACGACGCACGCCGTCCATTTGGAATCGGGCGTGAGCGAGATGCCAAACACGTAGTACGGGGCAAAGTAGATCGCAAACATCTGCAGCATAAGCGGCGTGCCGCGCATGACCGAAATATAGATGCGCGCGATCCAGCGAAGCGGCGCAATTTTGCTCATGCGCATAAACGCCACGGGAATTCCCAGCGGAATCGACCCCAACAGCGTCAGCACAAACAGCTGCAAGCTGACCAAGAATCCCTGGCCAAGCATCTGCATCATGACCTGAATAGACAACCCAAGCTCTCTTTCACAGTAACGGAACAGCGAACCCAATGCTAAAGCGGGTTTTCCAGGTGCCCGAGTTTGCCGTGAAAGAGGAGCGCCGCGTACTAAATGTACGCAAGCGACGGTTTGAACGGCAAAATCGGGTGCCTGGGAAAGCCGCTATTTGAGCACCCAGTTGTCGAAGGAAAGACCATAGCTTGAATACTTGTCGCACAGGTCCTTGACCGTGCCGTCCTCGTAGAGCGCCTTGAGTGACTCGGTTACAGCATCGGCCGACTTGGTGTCGCCCTTCTTAAAGCCGACGGCGTAGTGCTCGCTGGACAGCGGCTTGTCGAGCTGCGTATAGGCATCGGGCTTGGCGGCCAGCTGATACTGAGCGATCGAGAGGTCACAGGCAACGGCATCGACCGCACCACTCTCGAGCTGCATAAACGCCGTGTTGTACTCACCGATGGTATCGAGCGTGGCAAACGTCGCGGCCAGATCCTTCTGGTCGCCCTCGAGCACATCCTGCGCAGCGGAATCAGTCTGGGTAATCACGGTCTTGCCGGCAAGATCCTCCCAGCTCTTGATACCCGCGTCCTTCTTGACCACGAGCACCTGCTCATTGAGCATGTACGGCTCGGAGAACGTGTAGTCGTCCTCGCGACCCTCCATGGTAAAGCCGTTCCAGATGCAGTTGATGGCGCCGGAGTTGAGCAGCGTGTCCTTGGCATCCCAGTCGATGGCCTCGTATTTGACCTCCCAACCCTGCTTATCGGCAACAGCCTTGGCCAGATCGAGATCAAAGCCGGTGTACTCGCCATCGTCGCCCACAAAACCGTACGGAGGATAGGACTTATCAAAGCCCACCACGAGCTTCTTGGACTCTGCAGCGCCCTTCACATCCTTGGCCGCGGCAGAGCCAGCAGCGGAGCCCTTGCCGGCACCACCGCCGCAACCGACAAGACCAAGGCCGAGCACCGTGGCAAGCGAGCCGGCTAGACCAACAAACTGACGACGAGACATATCGGTGTTCATGGTATTCCCCCTTGATAGCACTTTAGTTAGGTAAAGTGAGTCATGTAACGTTCAGAATCATACACTTTACCTTGATGGAGCACAAGGTTGGGGTTGCCCGGCGCGGGCGGGGAGCGGCGCGTAATTAAGTTTCCTGCTCTACAGTCCTGCG
>UREC01000054.1:0-13215 GCA_900546755.1 uncultured Collinsella sp.
GTCCATCCTCGCAGTATCCGGTTCTCAAGGTGCACGCTCTGCGGCTGATCCGGTCCGACCGGGCCGCGCGGCAAGGAGATATATTGCCAGACCGGAGGGGCGCCGGGGGCGGGAATCCCGTACTCCATATTTTGTTCACAAATGAATAGGTCCCTCAGTCACGTCACTGAGGTTATAACTGAAGCATCAGCTTCTGATATTGGCGGTGACCAGCTGGTTTATAGATGTTGAGGCATCGGTCATCTCTGGAGCGCCACTTTACTCCAAAAGCATCGGTTATTTGTTTCCCGTCGGTAAAAGGCAGGTTTTGTTCGCCAAGCGTTCCTATATATAGAAGTTCGGGTTCGAACCGTGCATCGTTAACAAAAAAGCGACCAGCCGGAGCCGATCGCTTTCTATTCTATGCTGGAGCATCCAGAGGGGTGCTTCCGAACTCATTTTCTCGCTGCCATTCATGCTTTCGAAGCATCTTTCTACAGCCCTCGTTGTCTATCCTCGTATCTCACAGGTCCTTCGGAAATTCACAAGCAGTCTTAGGGTCAATTTAGTTCTGCTTTCAGAGACTTGTTTGAGAGTTTTTAAAGACAGTTCAAAACAATAAGTGAGACACCATAAAGCAGAGCAAGATGAGCCGGATAGAAAATGTAGAAGAAATATTTGAGCTTCAGCCCTCGCTTGCCATTATAAAGATTGATAAGCAGCAACGAAACGACCGCGGCAGCAACATCAGGATTAAATATATTAGCTGTAGCAAACTCAAATCCGCCGCCAACTATATGGCATGACGAAAGGAGCACTGCGCATACTGCAGCAAAGAACATCTTGGCCTTGCTGTCGTGGAATAAATAGAATGCAGCCACAAGCAGAATGCCATACACACCGCCATCTAGTTTAGTGTATTCAGCTGCCAGTGCTGTCAAAACAATCAGAGCAGTTTCTGCGATGTACCTCTTCCATTTTGAAAGGCTTTGTATCTTTTCCAGAATTATCAAGAAGACCAAGCAAAGCAGGAGCTCACACATAACATTTTGTTGCCGAAGGTCAAATAGTTGCCCGGTTTGAACGAAATCGTATATGGGCTCCGCAATGATTGCGAAGACAAGCATATTTCGCAGGTACCTCTTTATGTCATGAGTATGCAAAAATCCCTCAACTATCAAAAAGCAAAATAAGGGAAATGCAATTCTGCCAAGAACATGAAGCACATCCGAAGCCTCGCTTAGAATCGCCCACTGTTCGTCTGATATCTGATTGTACGATGCGTGAGTCATGATTCCATTGGTCAGGACGATCCTGCTTACATGATCGAGAACCATCGAAATGGCCGCTATTATCTTTAATGTGCTGCCGCTAATTCCGTATCTATCTGTTTTCATTTCGTTTTCCTTTCTTTGGGTGGGCCGTCAGAGGTTCGGCCTGCTCTGCAGGCAGCCGCTGCGGCGCTTCGCGCCTCGCGCGCTGCACTGGCAAACGCTCACGCGTTTCCTCAGCTCCGCGCCCTTTCGGGTTCGAACCCGCGTCGCGGCAACAAAAAAGCGGCCGGCATCCGCCAGTCGCTTTTCCATTCTATGGTGGGCCGTCAGGGGTTCGAACCCTGGACCTTGGGATTAAAAGTCCCCTGCTCTGCCAGCTGAGCTAACGGCCCGCGGGTGGCATTGTACCACGGTCTGGGACTATTCCCAACTCCATTGGCCGTTCTGGAAAATCACAACTTCACGTCCATCAGGCGTAATGCCCGTAATATCGATGTCGTCCGTGCCAATCATAAAATCGACGTGCGTGCTCGAGACGTTAACGCCATGCTCCAGGAGCTCTTCCTTGGACATGTCATACCCACCCTCGATGCATTCGGGGAAACCGACACCTAGCGCGAGATGGCAGCTAGCGTTCTCGTCATAGAGCGTATCGTAGAACAGTACGCCACTTTCGCGGATCGGCGTGTTCTTGGAGATGAGCGCGACCTCTCCCAGGTGAGCAGCGCCCTCGTCAGTATCGATGATGCTTGCGAGCGTTGCCTTGCCCACACGGGCATCGTAGTCCACTACGCGGCCGCCCTCGAACTTAATCCAAAAATCGTCGACCTTATTGCCATGGTGGATGAGCGGCATGGCCGAGTACACGATACCGTCGGCGCGCATGCGATCGGGCGAAGTGAAGACTTCCTCGGTGGGAATGTTGGGGAAGAAGGGGTGCCCTTCGGGCGTCTTGCCCTTGCCGCCGGCCCACTCGTGACCTTTCGTCATGCCAATCGTCAGATCGGTTCCATTTGCCGCGGCGTAATGCAGGTAGTCGAAACGATTGTCGTTCAGAAAACGCAGGTTCTTTTCGAATGCGGCGTCATGGAGTTCCCAGTCGCTCTCTGGGTCCTGGCCATCGGCGCGCGCGGTGTGCAGAATCGCATTCCACAGCTTATAGATTGCAACCTCATCGGCGTCTCCCGGGAACACCTCGTGCGCCCAAGCCACGACCGGAGCGCCGGCGATGCACCACGGATTGATGTTGTAATCCAGTCCACGGCGGAAAACTTTGCATTGCGTATTCCTCGCCTTGGATGCCGCGGCCGGCTTGGCTGGATCGATGCCCTTGAGGGCCGCAGGATCCGCCCCCTCGATAAAGACAAAGCAGGCACCATCCTGGGCCAGGGAATCCAGCTGCATGCGCTTCCACTCGGGCGTCTGCTCAAAATAGCTTTTATCGACATGCTCGTACGTGAGCCTCGTCACGGCATCATCGGCCCAAATGACCGTCACGTGGCCAGCGCCGGCGGCATAAGCCTCCGCGACCACCACGCGGGCAAAAGGCGCGCACTCGACCGGAGACTGAACGACAACCTCCTGGCCGGGCTTGACGTTTACGCCCTTGCGGACAACCAGACGCGCATAGTTTTTAATCTTGGGCTCCAGGGCCTTCATGCCCTCCAGAGCTTCTTCGACCGTCAGGGCAGCTCGAATCATGTGCCACTCCATCTATCTATAGAACAGTAAAAAGCGCGCCGCAAAAACGACGCGCCTTATATCTTAGCGATAAGTATGCATGCAAACGCTATTTCTTCTTGGAGTCCTTTTTGTCCTCCTCGGCAGCCGCGCGCTCAATAAGAGCGTTGAGCTTGTTCTCGGACATGCCCTCGGCCTGCGTGCGGTACATGTTGCGCAGGGGACGAATACGAACGAAGTCGTAGATAAAGTCACCCAAAATGACGACGTAGGACAAAACGATGCCGACCATCTGGACAGGGCTGGACACCATGCCAGCGGGAGCGAAGTAGAGCGAAGCCCAAATTGCCACGACGAGTACCATGCCGATAGTAAGCACGGCCCACCAGATACGACGGCGCTTGGTGTAGTCCTCATCCTGCTTGAGAAGGATATTCGACACCGTGTAGATGCGGTCCTCCTTGGCGCGCTGCTTAGCCTTGCGGGCGCGCTTCTCCTCTTTAGAGAGGCCCTCGAGGTTCTCGCCCTTCTCGAGCTCTTTGCGGCGTGCCTTAGACGAAGCCGGCACGACGCGGACAGAGCTCGCTGCCTGACGGGCAGGCTTAGCAGATGCGGCGGACTTGCGCGCAACCCCGGTAACCTCGTGGGATTGCGTGCGCTTGTTCGTGGCGCTACGGGTACTCACTTATGCGTTCTCCTTCATGCTTGTGAACTGGGAGCCCGTGATGATCTGGAAGGCCTCGCGATAGCGCTCGGACGTGCCATCGATGACCTCGGCGGGCAGGTGCGGGGTCTCCCCCGTCATATCCCAGTTGGCCTTGAGCCAATTGCGGACGAATTGTTTGTCGTAGCTGGGCTGGATCTTGCCCTCCTCGTAGCTGGCAGCAGGCCAGAAACGGCTGGAATCGGGCGTGAGGCACTCATCGATCAGCGTGACCTTGCCATCGATGACACCAAACTCGAACTTGGTGTCGGCAATGATGATGCCACGGGTCGCGGCGTACTCGGCAGCGGCCTTGTAGATCTTGAGGGAAAGGTCACGAATCTGCGTGGCGATATCCTCGCCCACGATCTCGCAGCAACGCTCGAACGAGATGTTCTCGTCGTGGTCACCAATCTCGGCCTTCGTGGACGGCGTGAACAGCGGCTCGGGAAGCTTGGAAGCCTCGGTCAGGCCCTCAGGCAGCTGGATGCCGCAGACGGTGCCGTTCTCGTCGTAGGTCTTCTTGCCCGAACCGGTCAGATAGCCGCGGACGATGCACTCGATAGGAATCGTTTGGGCCTTTTTAACCAGCATGGCGCGGCCAGCGAGGTAGTCACGATACTCAGCAAACTCCTCGGGGAAATCCGCCGGGTCGATGGAAACGAGATGGTTGGGGACGATGTCGGCAAACTTATCAAACCAGAATGCCGAGATGCGGTTGAGCACCTCTCCCTTAAACGGAATCTCGTCGGGAAGAATGAAGTCGAACGCAGAAATGCGGTCGGTGGCGACCATCAGCAGGTTTTCACCGGCATCGTAGATATCACGAACCTTGCCACGGGAATCCGGACGACGCTCCATCGTTGTCACGTGAGTCACTCCTTACCAAAATACGACAGTAATGCGGGTTCTTTCCCGCACGTTTTCGCAAACTCGGAGCGGCAGGGATGAAACCCCTCCTTCACCGAATAGCGAAAAGCTAGTGCTCCATTGTAGTAGATGCCGCGTCCGCCGTGTGCTCGCGAGGCAGATGAATCGTAAAAGTCGTACCCTTTCCAAGCTCCGACTCCACGGAAATGTAGCCATGATGTCGCTCGACGATCTGTTTAGTCACGGCGAGGCCCACGCCCAGACCGCCCGCCTCACGGGCACGGCTGGCATCGGCGCGCCAAAAACGGCCGAAGATGCGCGACAAGTCATCCTTGGCAATACCGATGCCGGTATCAGAAACGGCGACGCTGACGTGTTTGCGGTCACTGAGCACCGACACCACGACCCAACCGCCCTCGGGGGTGTAGCGCATGGCGTTGCTCATGAGATTGATGACGCATTGTGTGATCATGTCGGGATCGGCTTCGACGACATCGTCGTGACCTTGGGTCTCGTCAGCAAAGCGCAAGCGCAGATCGCGGTCGACAAACAGGCGCTCCTGGGCATTGACGATGGAACGCACGAAAGGAACCATGTCCACCGGCTCAAGGTTGAGCGGAGCCGTGCTGTTTTCCATGCGCGACAGGTCGAGCATCTGCTGCACCAGACGAGCCAGGCGACGCGTCTCGGAAGCAACAGTCTCCAAGTGCTCATCGTCGGTAGGATATACGCCATCCTGCATGGCCTCGACCGTTGCGAGCATGGCCATAAGCGGAGTACGAAGTTCGTGAGCCACGTCCGAGGTCAAACGTTTCTCGTGTTTCATATCCTTCTCGAGCGAAGTGGCCATCTCATCGAAGGTCTCACCCAGCTGATCAATCTCGTCATCGCCGCGCAAGCCCGTACGAGCAGACAGATCGCCATCGCGAATTTGCTTGGCCGTGCTGGTAATACGGTGAATCGGCTTGGTGAGCATGCGCGACACGAGTGATCCGATAACGACCGAAATGCAAACTGCAACAACCGCAGCAAGGGCCATGGCGTTAAAGGTCTTCTCCCTAAACGCAGAATCTGCCTTGGTGAGCAAGGCATCGGAGCCGATGGCCCACAGCTTTACTTGTCCGACATGCTCGCAGGAAGACGTTATGATTTCGACGTTTGCAACGCTATCGGAGCCGGTGGGAGCCGACGAGACCGGACTATGCGATGCTTTTTTCCCGCTCGAGCTGCTCGACGGCGATTCGTTCTCGCGCACATCGGCGGTCGCGCTTGCCGAAGGCCATGAGTCGTCATAAACGACAACGCCTTTCTTGTTGACGACCTGCATACCCAAATCGTCGGACACCAAACTCGATGTCGCGACCGTACGTAGCTCGCCCGCAGTCCAATTGCCGTTTTCCTCATACGACGTCGCAAGCTTTTCGGCAGCGGAATTTGCGATTTCGACGATATTAGAGCGCGTGTAATCCGAAAAGACCGTGCCCCACACAACAGAGACCACGCCCACCAGCACCAATACCGTCATGAGCGATGTCAGAGCAAAAGCAAGTGCCATGCGCGAGGGATAGCTCATCGTTGGCCGTGAATCGGAACGAGGCGTGTTCCAACTAGCCTTGGAACCCGCCTCGCTCTCCTGCTTGTGCTTTTGTCCGATTTCAAAGCGCGCAGGTGTCATATGTGATTTCCCTATTTCTCGTCCGACTTATCGGTCTTGGCCGGAGCCTCGAAGCGATAGCCGACACCGTGGACGGTGTAGAGCCACTTGGGCTTCTTGGGATCATCGCCCAGCTTGGCGCGAAGGTTCTTCACGTGGCTATCGATGGTGCGCTCATAGCCCTCAAAGTCGTAGCCGAGCACCTTCTCGACCAGCTCCATGCGGTTGTAGACGCGACCGGGGTGACGGGCAAGCGTGGTGAGCAGCTTAAACTCGGAAGCCGTCAGGTCGACTTCCTTGCCCTCGACCAAAATCTTGTGGCCCGAGATATCGATGACCAGATCGCCGAAGTCGAGTACCTCGACGGCTGGCTCGTCGGCCTGATGGGCACGGCGGAACAAGGCGCGTACGCGCGCGACAAGCTCGCGCGGCGAGAACGGCTTAATCAGATAGTCGTCGGCGCCGAGCTCAAGACCGATAATACGGTCCTCGATCTCGCCCTTAGCCGTCAGCATGATGATGGGGACATCCGAGGTATCGCGAATGGTGCGGCAAACGCGCTCGCCGGGGATCTTGGGGAGCATAAGGTCGAGCACGACCAGGTCAAACTGATGCTTCTCGAACTCCTCGATCGCGGACTGGCCGTCGCCGACGCCCACAACCCAGTAGCCTTCGCGCTCGAGATAGGCAGCGACGGCGTCACGGATTGCCTTCTCATCCTCGACCAGCAGAATCTTTTTTGCATCTGAAGCCATAACACGGCCCCCCTGTCTCAATTAGCTAAGAACAAGCCCATTTTAACGCACCTGAACCCGCCGGATGCCACTATGACGCGGCAGCTCGGCGGGCGGTACTCACAATTACAACGCGCTTATTCCCCTGTTGGCGCCTTTTTAACCCCTCTAAGCTTAAAGAGAGAATAGGCGTGCGGTGACCGTCTCTGGTATACCCTGGCTGTTGCGCACCGTGGCGTACGTAAGGAATGAGTCCGATTTTCCCGCCGTAGCTGGATAATCGCCATACTCCAGGGCTCGGTCGGGCGACAGAAGCGAGCCGTAGGTCTTAGCCGAAGTGTCAATCAAAAAATGCGACGCCTGGACTTTAACCAGGTATTTATTTTTCCTTCCCGCAACGCACGCGAGCGGCTCACGCGAAAGGAAGAGGTATGGCCCGCCCTCGTTACCGATATAGGTGCCCATATTGCCCAGGCTACCCACACCGTTATACGTCGCCTCAATGGAGAACACGAAGGTGTCGCCCATATACACGGCCTCGAAAGGCGAAACCGACGAAGGAAGCACCAGCTGAGCTCGCTTCGTATTGTTGCCGTCAGTCAGGTCGATCGCCGTCATACCGTAATAGACGCCCTCATCATTGTGCACGCGGGGCGAGATGGTCAGGATGCCGTCGCTCACACGCGGGGCGGATGCGAAGCGGCCCGTCGACTTCCAAATAGTCTCAGGCTTGGACTCGCTGGGCGACTGACGGTAGCAGTACGAATCGTTACTCGTCTTGCTGCCGCCGGACGAGGGCATCTTATACCAGATGACCGACGACCCATACGCTGTGAAGAGCGGCGGATCGTAATTTTCGCCACCGCGATCGAGCTCGACAGCGTTGCCGGTAAGGGAGGAGCCTGCAAGGTTTTGCGCATAGAGTTTCCAAGACGCATTGGCAAAGTTCATCTCGACCCACGCGAACACGCCATCACCCGCGCGAACGTCGTAAAACGCATAACCGGTTCCCTCAACGGGATCCTCGATAAGTGTGGTAAGCGAGCCATCGCCCAGGTTGAGCACACCAAGCGTATTGGCATGCAGGGCAGAAGCAGGCGCCATCATCGCGGCAGCGTAGTCGCCATCGCAGTAGTACAGCAGCGTGCCCAGCGGCAGCGTCCACGACGCCGCCGGCTCAAGATCGATATCAACAGCTTCGTACTCATCAGTGATCGAGACAATCTTCGAATCGTCCTTGATAACCTGCGGCTCGCCGGCGGCACCGTCGCTGGTGCCCGTTTTTTTCGAGCAACCGGCAAGCACCGTGGCAGCGCCCGCGGCAGCACCGCCGAGCACAAAGCCACGGCGCGATATTCCATTCTTGATGTGGTCGGCGATACCCATTAGGCGATCTCGGCGCGAGCGGCCTCGATAGCGCGTGTAAGCTGGTCGGCGCAGGAGGTCTTTTTCATACCGCAGGTATTACCGGCGAGAACCTCGATTACGCGATCAGCAGGAGCGCCCTCGACCAGCTTGGAGATAGCCTTGAGATTGCCGTCACAGCCGCCGGTAAACTCAACGCCCAGCACCTTGCTGCCATCGTCAGAGAGATTGAGGTGAATATTGCGAGAGCATACACCCTGCGGCTTGTAGTCAAAACTAATCATTGAGATCCCCTCTCAGAAAGAAATTTCAGACGTCTATTATCCCCGCCTGGGCCGACTTATTATCGCAAGCACCGATTCAACATCCTACGATGCATGGACTCGCGGGGGCAAGATTAGCAGTCCGCACCCTGTGCGTGGACCGTGCGCTTCTCCCGATACATATTGTGGTCGGCGACACGATATACATCGGCCAGCGTATTTCCAGCCGTCTCGACGGTCGCCACGCCAATCGATGCGCTGACCGTCAGGACCTCATCGCTTACCGCGGCAAGACCGAGACGAAGATCCTGTTCCAGCCCGAGCGCAGACTCGTTGTCAGTATGGGGGCAAACCAGCAAAAACTCGTCGCCGCCAAGGCGCATCGGCAGATAATCCGCACCAGCCACCCGCCGCAGCACGGACGCCGTCCGTCGCAGCAGTTCATCCCCCATCTCGTGACCATAGATGTCGTTGGTCCGCTTGAGATAATTGCAGTCCAACATAATCACGCTCACGGGCAAGTCCTCGTTTACCAGGCTATCTCCGCGCGATTCAAGATAGTTGCGGTTGCGAAGCCCCGTCAGTTTGTCTTGATATGACAGCTCCTCGGCATGCTTGACCATCGATATGTTGTGCGTCGCCACGACGACCGACTCCAGCCGGCCTTGCTCATCGCGATGCTGGGGGACAACCTGTAGCGAGTACCAAGCGCCTCGACAATCTCGCACCTCGGCAGCCAAGTACGGTACGCCCTCCATACGTTCACGAAGCGAACTTATATCTACGAGTCCCACAACCGCTTCGCGGCTTTCGGGGCTCACGATATCCCGGCAGACCGTGTCCATAAAGTCATATGCCTCGCTGTGCTCGGCAAATATTTTCGCTATCGCCGGCGACATATTGATCCCCTCGATCTCGAGGGTGTCGAGATGCAAAAGGAAGGTCGAATCGTAGATGGCGCTTATGGCATTGATAATGCCGAGCTGTTTATCCTTTTCGACCAAATTGCGGTGGTCAACGATATTTCGAGCCAACAGCACCACGACCCAAAACGCAAGACACACCAAGACGCCGACGGCGACAAATGAAATCCTGTCAGACATGACCTCAGATTTGGGATATAGCGCAAACAGGCGGTAGTCCTTATATGCCGCACGCACGGCATACCATTCGTCTCCTCGATATTCGATGCGCGTCAGGCCGTCGTCTTTCCACTCAACTCCTACGCTGGTGAGGAGTCGGGCGAGCGACACGTCAGCATCGGCACTGTTGGATGAGACAATCTCCGCATCCTCCATAACAAGCACCGTGGGACCCTGGTGGAAGGTACTGTTCGAAAGCACGTCGGCTATGGCATATGAATAGTCGTCCGCCGTATCGGAAACAAGTGAGCGGTATGCCAGGGCAACGCCGTCGCCATACGGAACAGCACAGACGGCAAAAACGACACCACGGCGCTCATCGACAGTTGAGTAGGTCACTTTGGAACCTTGATACATCGATGCGACCGGCGAACAGGCCAACTCATCTCGCCACAACATGAGCGGATCGCGACCATCGATGTCGTAGTGGGCAGCCATATGGCCATCGGAGTCCATGACCATCAGCCCCGAAAGGTTCTCGGCATGGACAAATTGCTCGATAAGATCGTCGTTAACCTCAACGCGATCAGAGGACAGGAACGTCACAAACGATTCGACCGCGGCGAGCAAATCGTGCGTCGCCTCGGTTTTTCTCCCCTGTTCGTAGCGGTCATATTTTTCGCAAGCGTTCTCCAAAAACACCATGGTTTCTTGGCCAAACCCAAGCGTTTTTTCGAGGCAGCGATGGGTTCCAACCGTATACAACAGGCCTAACAAGACGGCGCTGACAATAACGCTGGCAGCTATGACGTTCAGAGTCTTTCGACTCAAGCGGTGCTCATCAGTTGTCATGAATTTCCTCCTTGCCCGCCCGTCGTCGCTCCTGTCTTGTAATTGCCCACAATACGGTCAATCGTGCCATCTCGATCCATGTCGAACAGCGCGGTATTGAGATCCTTTACGACCGATCCTTCATAGCTGTCATCAAACGCGACGCCCAGGTCAACCGTCATAACATTGTCGGCAAACACACGGTAAACGCCGGGATACTGAGCAACGAGTCGGTCAAGCGACTGGACATCCGCCATCCAGCAGTCAACGTACCCTTTGACTAGAGCGGCTTTGCAGAGTTCGGCAGAGCCATATGATTTGATTTGAACGTCCGACGAGACCCCCAGATCCCCCGCAAGCAATCGGCGTTCACTCACCGAACCCGCAATCACCGCAATGGTCTTACTTCCATCGAGATGTGCCAAGGACTTGATGCCACTCGTTTTCTTGGCGGCAACCGAGACCGTCACGGTTAGATACGGCTCGGTCCAGTAATACTTATCCTCGCGATAACAGGGAGAATAGTCACACCACAGGCAATCGATATCACCGTTTTTGAGCAGCCGGTCGCGATCGTTCCAGTCAATATCGACAAACTGTGGCTTGAGCCCCGCACGCTTGCAGGCCTCGCGGGCGATGTCGATATCGATACCGGCGTAATCGCCCGTGGTATCGACATACACATAGGGGTCGTTATCCGTAACGCCGATTTTGAGCACCGGGAGATCTCTATCGGCTTCATTCGAGGAGGAAGAACTGCTTCGAACGGTATACGTCAGGGCGCCCGCACAGACGGCAACAAGGAGTATGAGCGTAAACGAGACGATGGTGGCCCGCTTGATGCGTCTGGGCACGTGCCCCCTTTCATCGAAACAGCAGTCGGAGTTCATTTTATTACCCGGGCGCATATGCGACAGTAAAAAAAGCGCCTCGCCCAAGACGGGCAAGGCGCCAAAGGTTGAAATGCATCCGCAAGCGGTCGAATTAGGTTAACCCTACTCGAAGCTCAGCTGCTCCAGGCGATCGAAGACCGTATCGATGCGGGTGAGGAAGTCCCACGGATCAAAAATCTCGTCGAGCTTCTCCTGGCTGACGGTGCAGCGCGGATCGGCCTCGAGACGCTCCTTAAAGGTGGGGCCAGAGACACAATCCTGCACCTCGTGCCAGGTGGCCATGGCGTTCTCCTGCACAATGGCGTACGCATCCTCGCGGGTGATACCCGTATCGACGAGGGCAAGCAGGACCTTGGAGGAGAAGATGAGGCCGCGGGTCTTGTTGAGATTGGCCATCATGCGGGCCGGATACAGCTGTAGGCCGTCGATAACGCGAATGAGGCACTGGAACATATGGTCAAGCGCGATAAAGCTATCGGCCTGGGCGACACGCTCGGCGGAAGAGTGCGAAATGTCGCGCTCGTGCCACAGGGCGACGTTGTCGAAGGCGACCTGGGCGTTGGACTTCACGACGCGCGACAGACCGCAGACCTTCTCCATGGTGATGGGGTTACGCTTGTGCGGCATGGCGGAGCTGCCCTTTTGGCCCTTGCGGAAGGGCTCCTCGGCCTCGAGTGTATCGGTCTTCTGCAGGTTGCGGACCTCGGTCGCGATGCGCTCGCAGGTAGCCGCTGTAGTGGCAAGCACGCCGGCAAGATAGGCGTGGTGATCGCGGCTGATGACCTGCGTGGACAGCGGGTCGTGAACCAGACCCAGGTGCTCACAGACGTACTCCTCGACGAACGGCTCGATGGAGCTGTAGGTGCCGACGGCACCGGAGATGGCACCGAAGGCAACGTTCTTGCGAGCATCCTCAAGACGATCAAGGTCGCGCTTGAGTTCCCATGCCCAAGAGCCAAACTTCATGCCGAAGGTCATCGGCTCAGCATGGATGCCATGGGTGCGTCCGGCGCAGAGCGTATTGCGCTCCTCGAAGGCGCGGCGCTTGCAGATCACGCCGAGCTTCTTGACGTCCTCGATAATCAGGTCACACGCCTGAGTAAGCTGATAGCACAGAGCAGTATCACCCAGGTCGGAGCTGGTCATACCGTAGTGAACCCAGCGACTAGGCTTGGGCTCGCCCTCGGGAACATCGGCGTCGATATATTCCTTCATGTTGGTCAGGAAGGCGATGACATCGTGGCGCGTGACCTCCTCGATCTCATCGACCTTCGCCTTCTCAAAGTTGGCATGGTCGCGGATCCACTGGGCTTCGTCTTTAGAAATGCCGATCTTGCCGAGCTCCGCCTGGGCCTCGCAGGCCAGAACCTCGATCTCCTGCCAAATGGCATACTTGTTCTCGAGGGAGAAGATATGTCCCATCTCCGGGCGGGTATAGCGATCGATCATAGCGGCTCCTTTTTGGTTATTGGCACGTTGGTCGTAACTCAACCATTGTACCGTGCGCGGGTGCGAGTATGGGCAGCAGGCATTAACCTAACATTTTGGAATTGGAGCGGGCATGGGGACATCCGCGTATTTGCTTCGCAAATCCGCACCGGCTGCGGTCGATCTCCTCGGATTCACGGAGACGATGGGGAAGACTTTGTTGAATTGGCCGTCCCAAGGTCTCCCGCGCTCGATGGAGCGGGCGACGGGACGTCCGCGTATTTGCTTCGCAAATCCGCACCGGCTGCGGTCGATCTCCTCGGATTCACGGAGACGATGGGGAAGACTTTGTTGAATTGGCCGTCCCAAGGTCTCCCGCGCTCGATGGAGCGGGCGACGGGACGTCCGCGTATTTGCTTCGCAAATCCGCACCGGCTGCGGTCGATCTCCTCGGATTCA
>UREC01000055.1:0-11760 GCA_900546755.1 uncultured Collinsella sp.
CTGCTCTACAGTCCTGCGCAAGACGGAAAGCACATTAAGTGCTTTCCTTTGCGTGCGGAACTCGCGACAAACTTCATGCCCTCCGGTCCGCCCCGGGAGCTAGGTTAACTAATTCGAGCCCGGTATTCAGAAAAGTCAGTGCAGCAAAATGGCGATGTGGATAGCGACATGGGCATGGTTTTCGTTGCGCGCACGGGTCCCCTGGCGAGCACCGTGCATTTTTGGGAGTATTCAGCAAGCCAGGACGGCTGCATACGCGCCGGACACACCATATTGATCCCAAGGACGCCTTCGACCGGCGATTTAAGTCGGCAGGCAAACCCCGTCAAGACAAAAAGGTATGCCTCGCGCCGTACCGGAGCCCAAAATGACGTCGATCTCCGCAATGCCACCCGACTGCAGCGGCACCGGCAGAGCTCGCGGTGCTGAATACTCCGTTTTTTGCACGGCACGGGCGGGGGTACATCAGGATCAGGAAGAATATCCCAGCCTTTTTATGCAATCTGTAATGGGAAGTATGCAAAACACCAAGAGGCAGCATTGCTGATGTCCAAATTGAGCGCGCAGGGCAGCGGCGCATCCGCCCTGCGCCCAAATCCATCAGAGCGGGGACGCTCCTAACAAATCCCCACCGGCAAACAAACGCGACTCGAGCGCTATCCCAAAATAGGCTGTCCGAGCCGCGCTTAACGGTACGGCATGAATACTTAGCGCTCGTAAATCAAGTTACCTGCCAGATAGGTGGCCTGAACCTTGGTAGCCTGGAGGTCTTGGGGGTCAACGGTGAGCGGGTTTTGGTCCAGGACTACCAGGTCGGCGTACTTGCCGGGCTCCAAGCTGCCGAGGTTTTGCTCGTCGCCCGCTGCATAGGCGCTGCCCAGGGTGTAGTTGCGCAGGGCTGTTGCTGCATCGATGCGCTCGCTCGGTAACCAGCCGCCCTCGGGCCAGTGGCTGCGAGGGTCTTGGCGCGTGATGGCCGTGTAGAGCACGTTCATGCTGGTAACAGCTGTGATGGGGCTGTCGGTACCGAAGGCTTGGCGAATGCCGCGCTGCTTATAGGTTGCGAACGGCCACATGATGCGGCTGCGTTCCAGGCCCAGGTCGCGCTCCGGACCACCTGGGTCGAGCGTGATGTGGCAGGGTTGGCTCGAGGCAATGATGTTGAGCTTGCGCAGGCGATCGATGTCCTGAGGCAGCAAATTCTCCAGGTGCTCAAGCGTGTTATGACTGTGCTGGGGCAGGCCGTACAGTTCGGCGGCCTCCTCAAAGATATCCAGCGCGGCATGAATCGCACCGTCACCGATGACGTGGATGCGAACGATATGACCGCGCTCCGCGGCAGCGAGGACCAGCTTGCGCATACGCTCGGCAGGAACCGTCAGACGGCCCTGGTCGCCCGGGAAGCGCGGATTGGTATAGGGCTCGGTGAGATATGCCGTGTGTTCGCTCGACACGCCGTCGAAGAACTGCTTAAAGCCTGGCGCCGAGAGCAGCGCGTTGTTCGCGTAGCGGGTCTGCAGCTCTTCCAAGCGCGACTGGTCATCCAGCAGCGTGGGGAACAGATGGGCTCGGATGCCCAGCTTGCCGGCTGCCTGCAGTTTGTCGTAGACATCGTCGCGGATAAAGTCGCAACCCGGCATGGGCATGAGCGACATATCGCATATCGAGGTGATGCCCTGCTCGGCCATCCGCCTCATTTGATCGGCGTAAGCGCTTGCGATCCGATCCTCGCCCAGCCACTCAAGGCAGCGCGGTAGCAGCTGCATGGCAGCCGCCTCGTGAGCAATGCCCGTGAGCTCGCCGCTTGCATCCTTGTCGTAGCTGCCGCCCGCTGGCGGCTCGCTGTCGCGTGTGACGCCGAGCGCCTCGAGTGCGCGGCTGTTGAGCCAAAGCGTATGCCCGTCGCCCGAATACATAACGCAGGGACGATCGGGGAATGCCGCATCGAGCGACGCCTTGGTTGGATGCTCGGGCGGGTCCCAACGGTAATCGCGCCAGCCCTGCGTCACAACCCAAGCGTCGTCGGGCAGGTCCTGGGAAAACTCGAGCGCATGTTGCACCAGCGCCGCCTCGGACGTGCCCATATCCATGAGCATGTACGGCGAGGAACCGACCGAGGTATGGAAGAAATGCAGATGAGCATCGTGGAAACCGGGGCAGACAAACTGCTCGCCGTAGTCGATAACCAACGTGGCGGCAGGAGCGGCGGCAATCACGTCATCGGGCGCACCGACTGCGACGATACGGTCGCCTGCGATGGCAATCGCCAGCTCGCGGGCGGTATCGATACCGTCTTGCGCGGTAAAGACGTTCTTGGAGCGGATAATCCGATCGATATGTTGCATGGGCATCCCCATCTCTGGCAGGAAATTCAACACCCCCGAGTGTACTCCCCCGCCCTTGTAACAAAACCCCAAGCGGCAAACGGCAACTTTACCAGCCCTAGCGGCAGGTGGCATACTGGAGAGAGCCTGTACGATTTTGCGATCAACCCAGCAAGGAGCAAATCGACCATGACGAAGACCAAGGCACAGCAGATTATGGCGGCGACCGAGGCTCGCGCGGCTGACGACGTCACCGCAGCCATCAAAGATATCGCTACCGAGTTTGAACCCTATATCATCAAGCAGCGCCGGCACTTCCATAAGCACCCGGAGCTGAGCCTTGCCGAGGAGCGCACGACCTCCGACATCGCCAACCAGCTCGACGCCATGAATATCCCCTACGAGCGTCCGCTCAAGACCGGCTTGGTGGCAACGCTTCGCGGTACCGCGTCGGATGCCTACCACGAGGACGGCACGCCGCGCCGCCGCATCCTGCTGCGCGCGGATATCGACGCCCTGCCCGTCACCGAGCAGACCGGCGAGGAGTTTGCCAGCGTCAACGAGGGCTGCATGCACGCCTGCGGCCACGACTGCCACATCGCCATGATGCTCGGCACGCTGCAGATCCTGCGCCATATGACCGACGACATCCACGGCGAAGTCCGCATCGTCTTCCAGCCCAGTGAGGAAAACGGCCAGGGCGCCAAACTCATGATCGGCACGGGCGTGCTCGACGGCGTCGATGGCGCCTACGCCGCGCACATCTGGAGTGAGGTCGACGCCGGCACCGTGAGCTGCGAGCCCGGACCGCGCATGGCCAATACCGACTGGTTCCGCATCGACGTCCGCGGCACCTCGTGCCACGGCGCCATGCCCCAGCGCGGTCACGACGCCGTTATGGTTGCCGCCGAGATCGTCAACGCTCTGCAGACCATCGTTTCGCGCGAGATCAGTCCCTACGAGCCGGCCGTCATTACCGTCGGCGAGCTGCACGGCGGCACCGCGCGCAACGTTATCGCCGGCACGGCCTACCTCGCCGGCACGGTGCGCACCTACGGAGATTCGACCCACGAGGAAATGCCGGAGCTCATGCGCCGCATCGTGGAGCATACCGCGGCCGCCTTGGGCGCCGAGGCAGAGCTCACCGACTACACCATCGCCAATTACAAGGTCGAAAACGATGCCGCCTCGAGCGAGCGCTGCCGCCAGGCAGTAATCAAATGCCTGGGCCCCACCGGCCAAGGCCATTATCGCGGCACACTCTCGGGTGAGGATTTTTCGGAGTACCTGCGCCGCGTACCGGGCGTGCTCGCCTTTGTTGGCACGCGCAACCCCCAGATTGGCGCCACGTACGCCCAACATTCTTGCTTCTACAAGATTGACGAGTCGGTACTGGCCAAGGGCTCCATGGTGGCCGCCCAATATGCCATCGACTTTTTGGCCGAGCCCACACAAGAAGAGCTCGACGGCCCCACGATTGCCGCGGTCGCCGAGACCAATCCCGACCTGGCAGCCAAACTGCGCTCTGCCAAGGCCACGGCCGCCGAGGCCCGCGACGCCATGCACGATGCCCGCACCGCCCGACACGCCGCAATCAAGGGCATCCACGACGCTCGCGCCGCCGCCCGCCGCGAGGAGAAGCACGACGAGTAGTCGATCCACGACCATCTCGCAGTCATAGCCACATCGCGATATCAAAGCGGGGGCGGACGTTTCGACGCGTCCGCCCCCGCTTATTTGTCAAGCGCTATTTCTACCGTTTCTACCCCGTCCCCAAATGGCAGGTGGCAGGGTTACTCGTCCTGCGGGTCCTCGTCGGAGCTTGGCGCGGGGTCGGGCTCAGGCGCAGGCTCGGGCTCCGGTTCCGACATGGGCGCGGGGTCGGGCTCAGGCACGGGCACGGGCGCGGGCACAGGCTCAGGCTCAGGCACGGGCTCGGGCTCGGACTCGGGCGCAGGCGCCGGCGCCGCAGCGGAATCGGATACGGGCGCTGCGTCGGTGCTAAAACCAGCCGGAGCAGACTTCTTCTCAAACGGCAGCACAAAGGTCAGGACGTCATCCTTATCCTCATCAGCCCATTCAGCTGCATAACGCGCTACCCAATAGCCAACGGCACGATGCTTGAGCATCTTGCCAAAGACCGTAAGGAATACCGTGACAAACGCCGTCAGCACCAAGAACAATACGAGCGTGATGCCACCGCCGGTAACAAGCGCCTCAATAGCCGAAGGACGGTAGTAGTAGCTATACATACCGACAGAGGCAATGGCGCCGAAGATGAGCGTCAGGATCCATGTGACAACGTTGGCGACCAGACCCGTCAAAAACTCGGGAAGGAACGAAGCGCAGAACAGCTTGGTCTTGTTGTGCTTAAACGCCGCCCAGACCTTGTCGAGCGAAAACGCGCTCTCGACACGACCGGTCACCGCAAAGTGCATCACGGCAATGTCGGCGAACATCTTAAAGAAGACCCCCAAGACCGCCGTGGCAATCATAGCCAGGACAAGCAGGCCAAGCGAGCCAAACAGCGCTGCCTCGAGTGCATAGGAGCCGTAATACGAATACGAGCCCGCGGCGCCAATTACCACGCTCTCCACCAGCGAAAGCACTACACCGATAACGGGAATGGCAGCGATAACCTCGAGCACGACCGAGATAACGCTCGAAAAGACTCCGAGGCCAAACGACGTGGAACGCATGAGTGGACGGTCCATGCCGTCATCGACCTTGAGCGAAAGATCACGGCCCCACTCGATACCAAAGCCGGAACCGCACACGCTCGCAATGCAAGCTGCCAAAAAGCCGATGGCAGCCGCAATGCCGCCAATAACGGGAATGAACAGCACGAGCACTGACACGACACAGATGAGCGCCGGCAAAAAGGCGATCTGGCACACGCGCTGCAGCACGCCCGGCGTCTTGGTCATGTCCTCAAACGCCTGAGCCACACAGCCCTTGGACGCATTCGCCACGGGCGGTTGCGGAACAAACTGCTGGGGCTGACCCTGAGGGGCAGAGGCTGCGGCACCGGCATTGGGGGCACCACACGCACCACAGAACTTATCGTTGTCGCCCATGGGGGCACCACACTGCGAACAGAACATCGAGATCATCCCTTCGTATCTTGAGCGAATCATCTGGATCGCAAACGATGTCTTTGGCATCATTATCACCCAATGTGGGGACAAATACTCCAACATGACGCATTTGCAATGCGCAGGGCGCTATTCGATTGTTTGATGAGCTCGACCGCGTTAGTTCGTTCCGCGGAAACCCTTGCCGACGATCTCGGAGCTGTCGACAATCGTGATAAAGGCACCCGGATCGATCTCGCGCGCGTAGCGACGCAGTTGCACGGCCTCGCGACGACTCAGCACGCTCATAATCACCGTCACGCACTTGCCCGAGAAAGCACCGTAGCCGCGGCTGATAGTCGCCGTACGGTTGAGATGCTTGACGATAAACTCCTCGACTTTAAGGGGCTCGGAGCAAATGACCGTGCAGACTTTACGCAGGTGGATGCTCTCGATGGCTTTGTCGACCACAAGCGTCTTGGCAAACAGGCCGAGCACGCAATACAGACCGACGCGCGGGCCGTACAAGAAGGCCGCGATGGTCACGATGCCGATATCGACCAGCAGCAGCGCACGGCCGATCTCAAGCGTCGTGCGGCGTTTGAGAATCATGGCGAGGATGTCCGTGCCGCCCGTCGAGGCACCAATATCAAAGACGATGGCGCTGCCGAGCGCCGGCAGAATCACGGCAAAGCACAGGTCGAGCCACATATCGCCCGTCATCGAGACATCGGTCGGAATAAAGAGCTCAAACAGCGAAACATAGGCGGACAGCGCAAACGAGGCAAAGACACTCCACAGGATTGCCTTGCGCTCCAAAAAGATAAAGCCCAGAACGACCAGGACCGCATTGATAATCCACATAAAGACGCCGACGGGCAGGGTCGGGAACAGCGTGGACAGAATGACCGACACGCCCGAGGTGCCGCCAAAAGCAAAGTGATTAGGGGTTTTAAACGCGACGATGGCAAAGGCCGTGAGGATCAGGCCCAAATTGAGCTCGGCAAAAAAGCGCGGAAAGCCCGGCTCCTGGCTGCGCTTGCGACCAGCGCGCTCGCCCCGCTCGATAACATCGCGATCGACCACGCGCTCCATCGGCACTACGGGAGGACGATGCACCTCCTCGGCAGCACGCGACGCCGCCTCTGCCGCAGCGGCCTCAATTGCCCATGCCTTGCTTTCTGTTTCGTGCTCGTCGGCCATTACGGCAACCCCTCGTTAACAATTTGGAAACAATGCGCCCATTAGAGTAACGCGGAACGTGGGGATTGCAACCCCTAGTTAGACGAGCGGTATGACTACATCGGGAGCGTACAAAAACGGCCGGCCACGCTTTTGCTTGCGCGGTCGGCCGTTTAACGTTTTCGCAGATAAAACCTGCCAAAACAAACCTGTCCCTTTTTGGAAGGTTATTCGTGCTGGCTGGTACGGTGCTCGTACTCCTCGGGAGTGATGACATCCTCGATGCGCAGGTTGACGCCTGCCACCTCAAGGCCGGTCATCGCGGCAAGACGCTCGGTGACGCGCGCCTTAACGTCGTCAAAGATCGCAGGCGCATAGGCGCCGTACTCGATGATGACCGAGATGTTGACGACCACGCGGTTGTCGTCGGTGACCTCGACCGTCACGCCCTTGGTCAGGTTCTCGGCACCAAACTGCTCCTGCACAAAGTGCATGAGGTTACCCTTCATGCCCAGAACGTGCGGCACCTCGCGGGTGGCCATGGCGACGATTTTCTCGATCACGCCGTTGGAATAGGTCAGCGAGTCCTCGGACTCGTCTGCTTCCTCGTCGTCCTCATCCGTATCGGACTCGGCCTCGACGAGAGCCTCGTCCTCGAGCGTCACATCCTCAGCTTCGGCGACGACCGCCTCGTTCTCCTCGAGCTCGGTATCGGCTACATCGACCTTCGTATTAAAAGCCATGGTTCCTCCTTATGCCTGCCGCGGATGCGACAGTCGAATACATATTAGCGGCCGCTAAACAGACGGCCGAAGAAGTTGACGATCCCGTTCTCGCCGTCGCGAATTTGGCCGATCACAGCGCCGATCAGCACGAAGAATGCAATGACGAGCGTGTCCCACAGGCCCAACGTGAGCACCAACACGGCGAGGATAAAGCCAGCGACGGCACCGAGCGTGGTGTTGGGATGACGCACAGCATAGCTCCAGATGGCAGCGCCCGTACCCTTGATGAGACCCATAGCCTCGTCAAAATCCGCGGCTGCCGCGTCTTGTAACTCGGTTGCCTCTGCTTTGGAATCAACAGGTTCGCTCGCCGACGTGGCGCTCTGGTCAATCGTCAGGCGCGGCGTACGAGCGGTCTTATCTTGATTGGTATCACTCACCGGAAACCTCCACGGTCTGGACGGTAGTCTTGGACGGCAAAAAACGGACACGCGCGGTCGTACTCGGCGTGCCGAGCATGGTGTCGCAGGCCTTCTCGATGCGCTGCTGCATCGAGGTGGCAAGAGCGGCAACGTCCTTATCATCGAGCGCGATGGCCTCGACCTTAAAACGGACGTGCGAATCGTCGGGGCCTTGGACGCGGGCCTCGATATGCTCAACCATCACGCGGTCGTCGCGCTCGGCAGCAGCCCTGGCGCACGAAGAAAGCGCCGCAAGGGTAACCTCGATATTGCACTCCCCCGCCGGATGCACGCAGGACGGCTCGCGACGGGCGAACATCAGGCGGAAAAAGCTCAGCAGTACGCCAAGCGCCACGACGCCGGCGCACACCGTCACGACGATGCGCGGCATGGGGTCGCGCATCAGCAGCATAAAGCGATACGTATACGGCCCCCAAAACTGGCAGACAAGCGTACCCAGCGCCACGATGGTGGCGGCAAGATACACGATCGCTAGGGCTCGTTTGAGTACGCGCACGCGGCGCTCCCTTCAAATCTCGGCTCTCGAAATGCAAAACGGTTCGCATCATTATAAAAGAGCCGGGTCCGGTGCTCTACGCACGCGGATCCGGCTCATCTATTCCACGAGGCTTGCATGCTCGCTTCATTATGCCCAGATATGCACGGCTCAATCCGTGCTGGCGCTACTCCTCCTCGAGGGCAGCGATGACCTCGTCGGTCATGTCCATGGTGCTGTAGACGTCCTGGACGTCGTCGAGCTCCTCAAGACGGTCGATGAGGCGCTGGACCTTCTTGGCGTCGGCGCCGGAAACCTCGGTCGGGGTGGTCGGGACCATGGTGGTCTCGGAGCCCTTGACCTGGACACCCTGCTCCTCGAGCGCCTTGGAGACAGCCATGACCTCGTTGGCAGCAGTCCAGACGATCCACTCCTCGCCGGCATCCTCGTAGTCCTCGCCACCGGCCTCGGCGATAGCCATCATGAACTCATCCTCGTCACCGGCAGCACCGTTGGCGATCATGGTCTCCTTCTTGGCGTTCTCATCCAGGATCTCCTTGGCGACGACGATCTGGCCCTTGCGCTCAAACTGGAAGGCGACGGAGCCGGAGGTGCCCAGGTTGCCACCAGCGTGGGAGAAGGCGGAACGGACATCAGCGGCGGTACGGTTGCGGTTGTCGGTCAGGCAGTCGACGTAGACGGCGACACCGGCGGGACCGTAGCCCTCGTACACGATGTTCTCGTAGACGGCGGCGTCAGCACCCGAACCAAAAGCCTTGTCGATAGCGGACTTGATCTTGTCCTTAGGCATGGACTGAGCCTTGGCCTTGGCAACGGCAGCGGCGAGGCTGGCGTTGTTCTCGGGCAGCGGGTCACCGCCGAGACGGGCAGCAACGGTGATGTTGCGGCTGAGCTTGGAGAAGAGGGCGGAACGCTTGGCGTCCTGCGCGCCCTTACGATGCTTGGTTGTGGCCCACTTAGAGTGTCCGGACATACGTGTCTCCTATCGGTTTCGACCTAAAGCCCAGCGCAGATGCTCGGGCAATATAAACAAACGTCGTTATGATATACCTACTGGCCTGCAAGATAAACCCCAAAATGAAGGCGTCGTGATGATGGCCCCTTTGGTGCAGCAAAGAAACCTGACCCCAATGCACCAGGTTAGAACCAGAGGAAGTCACTGCGGGTGACGGTGGCGCCGATGGCGAAGGGCATGCAGGCGATGACCGGATACAGGTAGCGCATGTAGGTCGAGCCGTTGCACGGACCAATCAGGCACACGGCGAGCACGCCCAACAGCGGCACCCAGATCGCCAGCGCACGCCATGAATGACGACGCAGCAGGTAGACCACCACGGCGATCATAATCCACACATAGGTGGCCGAGCTCATGGTGAGCGAAATAAACGGGATGCGCTGCACCGCCACACGGTACAGATTGATCAGGTGGTCGCACCAGCGCACCACGTTGCTGTCAACCGGATGGAAGTCGAAGTACTTGAGGTTGTCGGGACGCGCCATGATCTCGGCACTACGCGCCGTGCTGTAGACCCAGGCATCGCGCGCGCTCGGATAAAAGTAGCCGTAATAGTTATTGATGAGCGCCGAGATAAAGCACTCGGGATCCTTTTTGAACATCTGCGCCCAGACCTCAAAATAGGCCTTGATGTCCTCCTGCGAGGCGTACTCGTTAAAGCAGTTCTTGACGGCATCCGACTTATCCGGGTTGTAACGGCGGCCCAGATTCTCGTACTTGAGCACCCGGTCGATCACGGCGCGCTCCTCGTCGGTCACCAAGCCGTCGCAAGGAGCCTCCACGATGGTGCCGTCCTCCTTTACCGTGGGGTTGACGCCCGAGTTGAGGCCGTCGTGCTTTTGGACGAAACGAGCCGTCTGTTGGAACGGAATCGAGAGGATTTCGCGCTTGGAACCAGGCGTGATGTCGTGCGCCGGCATAAAGACCTTGGTGAAGTACATATTAGAGGCAAGGCAGAGTGCGAGCACCGCGAGGACGCCAACCCAGCGGAAGCGCGGCGTGGCGCATGAGACCGCGGTGCCCGTCTGCTTAGCCGCACGACGGGCGACATGTACATCCCATGCGCAAAACGCCGCCGCAATCACGCAGGCCGCCAACGGAAAGACCAGACCGCCATTGCGCAAAAACGTGGAACCCATGGCAGCCAGCGCAAGCAACAGCCAGTCGTGGCGCGCAAAGAGCACGGGCCTCTGTTCGCCCGCACGCTCAGCATTGGCATCACGACGGGGCAAGCCACATGCCACGAGCTTGACGGTCTGTACCAGCAGCACCAAAAACGCGTCGGCAAAGAGCACGTCTTTGGTGAGCAACGCCGCGTAGTTAGAGAACATCGGCATAAACGCAAAGAACAGCAGGATCGCACCGCGAACCGGCAGGCTCACGCCCAGTTTGCGCAGCGACGAAATGGAATAGGCCATGCAGGCAGCCGTGATGACAAATTGAGCGCAGGTATAGATGATGAGGCCCGCGTTAGCGCTGTTGAACAGCGAAAGCCCCAGTTGAACGCACGAGCTGATAATGGCCGTGTGCACTACGGGATGATGCCCGTTGAGCAGCACGTTGGGGTTGAGTAGGCGCAGGTAGTCGCTCGTGCCGTTGGGATAGTTGAACCACTGGCGAATCTGCGCACCCGTATCTCCCATAAAAAGGCCGGGCAGCGAAGCGATGAGCGTGGGCGCCCAGGCGATCATAAGCACCAGGAAGGGCCCGGCAAAGGGATGGACCGAGAGCACGGCGTGAGCCACACGCCATATGCGGCCAAAGTGCGCCTCGGAAAACGGGATGCGTCGGGAGCTCAGCCAATCCAGACACTCAAAAGCCAGATAGAAGGCCACAATCGCTAGGAGCATCCAGCCCGCGCCGCCAATCCAGGCGCAGATGATGCGGGCCTTGTCGCCAAGAACAATCTCGGCCGAGTCGGTGAGGTCGTAGCTGCGGCCGAACACCATGCAGATGGCGAAAAACAGCGACGGCAGAATGATCGATGGACGCCAGGTGTCGCCACGGCCAAAGAACACGTAGCGTAACGGCAGCGTGAGCAGGCAGGCAAGCGCAAGCAGCATGACCGCGTCGGTATGGCCGGCAAACGAGAGGAGCACCTCGTAGCACACGTACAGCATGCCCGAGGCTTTGGGGTCAATCGCCAAGACTGCGTTGCTCGACACCGGGGCGGGATCGATGGAAAACGCCGTGGTCGCCAACAGCGCGAGCAGAAATGCGATGAGCGTCTGCTTGGCGGGGTAGCGCTTAAACCAGACGATGCGGGCCGCGTCGCGCGCAGCCGTTGTAGAGAGATCGGAATCCTTCACAGTCCGAAAGCCTTTCTAGAAACCTGCCAAAAAGGGACAGGTTTATTTTGGCAGGTTTTATCTGGGGAAACGTTACGGTTCTGTCATCGTTGCCCAGCAAACCACCACAAAGGTGCCTGTGAACTGCCTCCCATTTCTTGGACATCGGGAAAT
>UREC01000056.1:0-10755 GCA_900546755.1 uncultured Collinsella sp.
TGCGCACCGCGTATTCCACGGCGGCCGCGCCGGACGCGACGGCCAGGCCCGCGGTGCCGCCTTCGAGGGCCGCGATGCGGTCTTCGAACACGCCCTGGGTGGAGTTGGTCAGACGGCCGTAGATGTTACCGGCGTCGGCAAGACCAAAGCGATCGGCGGCGTGCTGGGAGTTGCGGAACACATAGCTCGTGGTCTGGTAGATAGGCACGGCGCGGGAGTCGGATGCGGGATCGGCGCTCTCCTGGCCAACGTGAAGCTGCAGGGTATCGAAACCAAAGGTGTGCTCGGGGTTGTTGATGAACTGGCTCATGATGATCTCCTTGATCGAACAAAAGTAAATAAAAAGAGAGAAGTAAGTCGCTGTCTCCTGATCACGCCGACGGGCGCAAACAGGAGCCCGGCATTCGTCTTGGTAAGCAATTCATATGCGGGCCTCCTTTCGCGTCCCGATTCCGTAGTCGGCTTAATAACCTACCGCCTTTGTGTGTTTTGAATAGTACGGGCATTGTCTTCCTCGGTCAATCACTAAAAAGCGCTAACTTGTTATCTGTTTTATAGATAACTATCGAAAGGATGGCGTCGATGACCCTTCAGCAGCTTCGTTTTCTGATCGCCGTGGCAGAGTCCGGCTCAATCAACGCCGCAGCTCAGCGCCTCTATACCGCTCAGTCCAACATCTCAAACGCCGTCAAAAGCCTGGAACAGGAACTCCATCTGGAGATCTTTACGCGCTCCAGCCGCGGCGTCACGCTCACCAACGACGGCACCGAGCTTTTGGGCTATGCGCGCCAGGTCGTAGAGCAGGCCGACATGCTCGAGGCACGCTACGAGGACGGCGGCACCCCGCAAGCCCGCCTCGCCATTTCCGCCCAGCACTACGCCTTTTCGGTCGAGGCCTTTGTCAACGTGGTCGAGCGCTGCCGCGACAGCAAGTTCGAGTTCATCATGCGCGAGACCACCACATCGCAGATCATCGATGACGTCCGTGCGTTTCGCAGCGATATCGGCATTCTGTATCTGGATGACTTTAACGCCCGCGTTCTGCAGAAGGCCTTCGCCGATGCCCGCGCAAGCTTCCATCCCCTATTCGACGCGACGGTCCACGTATTCGTCAGCGAACGCCACCCGCTCGCACGCCGCCCTCAGCTGTCCCTTGCCGACCTCGCGCCCTATACGCGCTACAGCTTTGAGCAGGGAACCTCAAACTCCTTCTATTACGCCGAGGAACCTTTTAGCTATATCCCTTGCGACCGCAACATACGAATCTCGGACCGCGGAACACTTACCAACTTACTTATCACGTCGAACGGTTACACCCTGTCGACCGGAGTCCTCTCCAATGAAATGCAATGGGGTATGGCATCGATCCCGTTAGCAGACGCCCCAACGATGCACGTTGGCTACATCATGCACGACGAGCGCAAGCCCTCTCTCCTCTTGCAGCAATACCTCGACGAGCTCAACCGCATCATCCATGCCAGCTAACAGTCGGAAGACGGGGTAGAAATCGTAGATTGCTGGCCCCAGGCGGGCATGGCGCTACAATGGTCACTCACATGAAATGCACTCAAAGAAAGGAAGCCCGTGAAGGTCATCATCTATACCGACGGCTCGGCCCGATCAAATCCGGGACGCGGCGGCTACGGCGCCGTGCTCAAATACACCAACCCCGCCGGCAAGACCTTTACCTCCGAGCTTTCGCGCGGCTACGCCAAGACCACCAACAACCGCATGGAGCTCATGGCCGTTATCGTGGCGCTCGAGGCACTCAACCGCCCCTGCGAGGTCGAAGTCCATTCCGATTCGCAGTACGTCGTCAACGCCTTTAACAAGCACTGGATCGACGGCTGGAAAAAGCGCGGGTGGAAAACCGCCAACAAGCAGCCCGTCAAGAACCGCGACCTGTGGGAGCGTCTGCTTGCCGCAAAGAGCCAGCATAAGGTGGAGTTCATCTGGGTGAAGGGGCATGCCGGCCATGAGCTCAACGAGCGCTGCGACGAGCTTGCCACCACCGCAGCCGACGGAGCCAACCTCGATATCGACGCCGGCTTTAACGAGAGCGACCTGTAGCGGCGTTTTCGCACGCTTTTGCGTCCCCCTCGCGCTACACTCGTCCTGTAGACCAAACAATGCAAGGGGGACACATGCTGCGCATAGCGACCATCGGCACATCCATGATCACCGACGACTTTATCCAAGTCGTCAATGCAAACGACCAGGCTGTATTCGTAGGCACGCTCTCGCGCAACGCCGAGCGCGGCGCTGCCTTTACCACTGAGCGCGGCGGCGAGCGCAACTTCACCGCACTCGACGAGCTCGCGTCCGCCGCCGACGTCGACGCCGTCTACATCGGCAGCCCCAACGCGCTCCATTACGAGCAGGCGCTCGCCTGCATCGCCGGCGGCAAGCACGTTATCGTCGAAAAGCCCTTCTGCGCCACCGAAGCGCAGGCGCTGGAAGTCTTCCGCGCTGCCGAGGCAGCAGGTGTCGTGGCCCTCGAGGCCATGCGCCCGCTCCACGACCCCGCTTTCCACGCCATCGAGGACGCTCTGGGCGAAATTGCGCCCATTCGCCGCGCCTCACTGCGCTTTGGCAAGTACTCCTCGCGCTACAACGAAATCCTCGCAGGACGCGCCAGCAACATCTTCGATTGCAATATGGCATCGGGTTCCCTCATGGACATTGGCGTCTACACCGTCGAGCCCATGGTCGAGATTTTCGGCATGCCCTCCGGCCTTACGAGCATGACTACTCTGCTCGACCCCACCACGCGACAGCTCACGCACGGCCCCATCGATGGCTGCGGTTCCATCCTTGCCAGCTACGGCGGTGGCCGTATCTCCGTCGAGCTCGCGCACTCCAAAATTACGAATGACCTGCTGCCCTCGCAGATCGAAGGCGAGCGTGGCACTATCCAGATTGACCATCTGTCCACGCCCCGCAACGTCCGTATCGACTATCGCGGCGATGTCGTACGCGGATCGGCGACCGAGGCGCCGCGCGAGCAAGGCGGCAACGGACGCGCGCTCGACCTTCCCAAGTCAAGCAACACCATGGAATACGAGCTCGCGGACTTTATCACCGCCATCGACGGCATCGATAACGTTAAGGAAGAGATTTGGGAGACCCCGGCGGGACGCCACGAGCTTGGCCACTACCGCGATGTCACGCTCGTCTCGCTGCGTATCATGGATGCCGTGCGCCAGCAGGCCGGCATAACCTTCCCGGCCGACGCAGGCAAGCAGGCATAGCGATGGGCCTCTTCGATACGTTCTTCTCCAGCGTCACCGGCGGCAGTCGAGAGCCTCAAAAACCATCAAACGTCGAGCTCGAGCTGCGCCGCAGGCTTACTGTGCTCGCAAGCGACGAGGCCACTCAAGACGCTCCCCTGCGCTATTTCCTGCGCTGGGAAGGGCAAGTCCAGGGCGTCGGTTTTCGCTTTACCAACACCAACCTCGCGCAGGCACGCGCACTCACCGGCTGGGTGCGTAACATGGAAGACGGCTCAGTCGAGATGGAGATACAGGGGGCTCCGGCAAACATCCTATCTCATCTCGAGGCGCTTCATGCCTCCTACGAGCGCATGGGAACGCGTTTTCGCCTCGTAGACGCCCAGACCCGAGCCCCACTTGCCAATGAAGACGGTTTCATTCCTCGTTATTAGTATTGTGTGCTAAATACGGTATCATTTACCTACGACCGTTGATAGAAAAGAGGCGAGGCGCATGGCGGTGCAAAGAAGGAATACCAGGCAGCGAAAGCTGGTTCTCGACGCCGTGCGCCAAAGCTATAACCATCCCACCGCCGACGAAATCTACAACGTCGTGCGCGCGCAGGATGACAAAATCAGCCGTGGTACGGTCTACCGCAATCTCAATCTCTTGGCCGACGCTGGCGAGATCCTCTCCATCAAGACGCCGGGCGGCAGCCGCTTCGATCGCACGATCGAGCCGCATGCGCATATCATCTGCACCTCGTGCAGCCGCGTCATCGATGTACCGCTCCCCTTCGATGCCCAGCTCGACGCCAAGGCGTCCGAGCAAATCGACTGGCACGTCACGTCGCACTACACCATCTTCGAGGGTCTCTGCCCCGACTGCCGGTAAATGTTTGGAACATGCCTTAAAATCCACCTTTTCGCACTTTGCAGCAAAAAATAGATTTCTAGGTATGTCCCGAAAACCTACTCGGCGAGCAGACGGCGCAGCTCCTCTTCGACCGTGCGCACGTAGCGGACGTGGTCGTTGATGCCACGCATAGAGGGATTGCAGCTCTCCATTAGATAAGGATGGCCCACTACGTTGAGCATGTCGCGGTCGTTTTCGTTATCGCCAAACGCCATCATCTCATCGGGCGAAATACCCAGGGCACGACCGTAATCGGCAAGCGCGGAGCCCTTGCCCGAACCGAAACCGATAAAGTCCGTCCATTCGGTTCCCGACGTCATCACGTCAACACGGTCGCTAAAGAGGCGCTCGAAATACTCCAGGGCCGCCGGCTGATCCACCTCGGGCGTCTGGAAGGCAATCTTAATGACATCCTCGTCGATGTCCTCGGGACGGCCGACCACCGCCACATCGCAGTGGACCTCATAGCGCAAATGGTCGACGAACGCATCGTTGCCGCTTATGGTGTAGAGGTGCCCCTCGCAGGAAAGGGTAACGTCGGCATGGGGGTAGGCGACCACGGCATTCGCGATATCCATCGCCAGGTCACGCTCCATAGAGCGCTTGACAACGGCACGCCCCTCGCTCATCACCAGGGCTCCGTTTTCGCATACATAGGCGAGCTCATCGGCCACCGGGGCAAACAGGTAGCGCAAGCTCGCATATTGACGGCCGCTCGCCGGCATAAACACGATACCGCGACGATGCAGTTCATCGATGAGTTCAAAGGCCTCGGAACGCGGCTCGCGCTCCCCCGGATGCAGCAACGTGCCGTCCAAATCGCATGCAATCAGCTTGATTCCCTCAAGACCCATATGCTTCCCCAAAGCCTCCTATCAACAGCAAGACGGACCTTGATTGGTCGCCCCTCAAAGCCCGCCTTGCGTATATACGCGCTTAGCCGCGCGTCTTTTTTACGATGGTAAAGTCGGGAGCCATGCTCACGACGGCCTCCGCCGCACTCGATGCAAAGCGCCGGTCCGCATCGAGTTCACGGGTAACCACCGAGAGCCGAACACCCTCGACGCCCCGGAGCATGCGGCCCAAAACAGGCTGCACCGGCGTATACATGCGCACGGTATGCTCGTCCGAATCGCCTCGGAAAAGCGGCGCGTGCATATTGCCGATCTCCCAGCACGCATGCGCGAGCGCGATCGGATCCATGCGGTCGACTTCGACCAAATAAACCTCGGCGCTGCGCAGGCGCACGACAACCGCCACGGGCACCATGCCCGAACGGTCGATGGCGAGCACGTCGCCATCGGCAAGACGACCGCCGTCGGCAGCATCCAGCCGAACATCGACCGTGCGCCCCAGCTCCGTCACGCCCGCAAACGCGCATACATCAGCCCGGTCCCAATCGAACAGTAGCTCGTCAACTTCAAAGACGCCGCCCAACTTCCGGCGAAGCAGGAGTTCATAGGACGGATCGTTGAGATTTCCCAAGCATGTCGTCGAAACCAAGCGTTCAGGCATACTCTAACCCTCGACCTCAACGAGCTCGATATCAAAGTTGAGGTCCTTGCCGGCCAGCTCGTGGTTGGCGTCGAGCGTCACAGCCTCGGGCGTTACGTCGATGACCACGGCGGGAACGGGCATACCGCTCGGCGTGGACAGGAAAAGCTTCATGCCCTTCTCGATCTGCTCGATGTTGGGAACCTGTTCGGCCGGGAAGGTCAGAACCATCTCGGGATTGTGCTCGCCGTAGGCATCGGCAGCAGGAATGTGCACGGACTTCTTCTCGCCCACCTGCATGTCGACAACAGCGGCGTCGAAGCCCTTGATCATCTGACCGGCGCCGCAGGTGAACTCCAGCGGCTCGCCGCGATCGTAGGAGCTATCGAACTGCGTGCCGTCATCGAGCGTGCCGCGATAATGGGTCTTGACCTTCTTGCCCTGGTTGGACATGGTAACCTCCGTGATAAGGGCGGCGCACAACGCGGGCCGCCGTGAACATATGGCGCTAACTATACCCTAGTCATACAATTCAATGACAGTTTGCAAAGAAACGCTGCAACCGGAGGAACCATGGCATATCCCGTATTTGACCTACACTGCGACACTGCCGACCGAATCGGCTGGGCCACGCTCGATCTCGACCTGCGCTTTACCGCCGGCACCGACGGTTATTTCCCCGGCGACGAAACGCATCCGCAAGATTTCGACCTCATCGAGGGTAACGCCTGTGCCATCTCGCTCGCAAAGATCGGCAACACGCCGTGGGCACAGTGCTTCGCCACGTTTGTCCCCGACGAGATTCCCACCGCCCACGCCGCGCGCTTCCAGGCGCAGATCATGGCGCATATGAGCGGCCAGGCAATGCTCAACCACGACCGTATGGTCAACGTGCGCAGCGCCGCAGACATTCGCTCCGCGCTCAAGGACGGCAAGGTCGCTTGCATCCACACCATCGAAAACGCCACGTTCTTTGCCGAGGACCCCGCGCTGATCGAGGTGCTCAAGAGCCTGGGCGTGCTTATGTCGTCACTCAGCTGGAACGCGCAGGGACCGCTCGCGAGCGGCCACGACACCCACGCCGGCCTCACCGCCGCCGGCATCGAGGCGCTTACGCAGATGGAGCACGCCGGCATGGTGCTCGACGTCTCCCACCTCAACGATGAGTGCTTTGACGAGGTCGCCGCCCGCGCCACGCGCCCCTTCGTCGCCAGCCACTCCAACTCCCGTGCGGTTTGCGGCGCCAAACGCAACCTTACCGACGACCAGTTCCGCACCATTCGCGACATGGGTGGCATCGTCGGCCTCAACTACTGCAGCGAGTTCCTTTCCAACGACGCAACCGACAAGACCGCCGCAGACGTCACCTTCGACCAGCTGGCGGCGCATATCGAGCACTGGCTCGACCTGGGCGGCGAGGACGTCATCGCGCTCGGCGGCGACTGGGACGGCGCCACGGTGCCCGCTTTCCTCTCCGATGCCAGCAAGATGCCCGAATTCCAGAACATGCTTTCCAAGCATTTTGGCAAGACCGTGATGCAAAAGCTCTGCAGCGACAACGCGCTTGCCTTCTTCGAGCGTTATTAATTTCACATCCCTTGAGCGGGCCGGCATGCCGAACGGTCGACATGCCGGCCCGTCCCCGATCTGAAGGACCGCTTTTGACGCAGCAGTTTACGATTTCCGCATCCCGACCGGATGGGACGACCATCCCCGTCGTCGTTACCAAAAAGCGCGTCAAAAACTTCAACCTACGCGTCACATCGAGCGGCGAGGTCCACGCCAGCGCACCGATCGGCGCCAGCCGCGAGCGTATCGGAGCGTTTGTGAAGCGCAACAGCGCCTGGATTATCAGCCGACTTGCCCAGCGCGAGCAACGTCAGGCGACGGCACGAGAGCCGCTCAGCCCCTCGTCCATCATTGCACTTTGGGGCAAGCCCATCACGGTACAGGATGCACTCGATCACAACTTTGCATCACCCGCACCGCGACCCAAACAGGCCACCTTCGCAAGTTTTATGGGTACCGATGAATCGGACGAAGGCCCGCAGGCCAAGCGGCACGCAATCCTCGACGGCCTAACGTCCGACGAGCTCCAAGCCCACATCGACCAGCTCTACGCGTCCGAGGTCACCGCAGCGCTACGCGACATCGTGCACGCGTACGAAATCGCAATGAGCGTCACCGTGGCCCGCGTCTCCGTGCGCAGCATGAAAACGCGTTGGGGCTCCTGCACACCCAAAACCGGCGCCATTCGCATCGCGCGCGAGCTCGCCGCCTACCCTGTCGAATGCCTCGACATGGTTGTCGCCCACGAGCTCGTCCATCTGCTCGAGCCGAGCCACAATCAGCGCTTTCACGCCCTGCTCGACACGTACTGTCCCAACAATAGAGCACTGTCTCAGCGGCTCAAGCAGCCACCCCTCAACAAGCTCTAGCGTCGACTAGCGCACGCGCTCGATCTCGACGCCGCAGCTTGCCAGGGGCAGGCCAACAGGAGCCCACGGCTTATCGAGCTTTATGCGCACACCAAGCAGCGAGGGATAACGGCGCAGCAGCATCTGGGCTGTCCCCTCGGCTGCCGCCTCGATGAGCTTAAACGTATGCTCGCGCAGATAGCCATCGACATCGTGGCACACCGAGCCGTAGTCAATCGAAGCGTCCAGGTTATCGTGCTCCCCCGCCGTGCGCAGGTCGGCATAGAGCACCAGAGAAACGATGAACTTCTGACCCAGCGCGTTCTCCTCGGGATACACGCCATGGTTGGCAAAAACCTCAAGGCCGTCAATGACAATACGATCGGCATGGCGCAGATCGTCATAGCTCACGTGAGGCACCGCCGTTGCGGTGGATAATTCGCCCCTTCCACGGCGGGCGAGCTCAGCACCTTCAGTCTTGGTTGCATTCTCGGGCAGCTTCTTGTTGCTCATCGCGATCGTCTCCTTCGTTTAGAACCCCGACCGCGCAAACTAACTACACGCGAATCGACAGGTTCTTTTTATCATCGCTCCAGTTGCAAGCATTGCGCGCGGGGCATGCAAAGCAAGCGCGCGACGCTTTGTCGGCCGCATAGAGCAGACGCTCAAGCGGTTGGCTGTTCACGCGCAGCTTTCGATGGCCCAGAATGGCCGTCTTAATGGCTGCGGCATCGGCCGGCTCAAACGCCACGTCATCGGGCATGCCGCCGAGAATTGCATCAGCGACGCGTTCGCTTGCAACATCATGGGATATACCCGATTCATACTGTTCATCTTTGCCGATATCGTGAAGAAGTGCCGTGGCGTAGATGACCTCGCGGTCAAATTCGAGCTGTTCCTCGAGATTCTTGATCCACATAATGCGAGCGACATCGAGAAGATGGTCAATACCGTGGCGGCAGAAGATGCGCCCCGATTCCAACCGTGCAATGTTGCCCAGGTGCCGCCGGAACAGCCCGTTGGCACAAATGTAATCAATGCGAGGCATGGCACCAAAGGGGGCCAGGCCCGAAGCCATAAAGCCGCGACGCGACGTCCCCTCATCGGTCTTCGATGTAAAGTCGTTGACGACTCTCATGGTTAGCGGCCCAGCATCCTAAAGAAACGCTCCTCGAGCGCGGGATCGGTCTCAAAGACGCCGCGGCGAGCAAGCGTCACGGTCTTGGTGCCGGGCTTTTGCACGCCACGCATCGTCATGCACATATGCTCGGCCTCCATCAACACAATCGCTCCCTGGGGAGCGAGATAATCCATGAGGGCATCGGCAACCTGTGCGCACAGTTGCTCCTGCAGCTGAAGACGGCGGGCATAAACCTCAACCGTGCGGGCGAGCTTGGAAAGCCCAGCCACCCGACCGTTAGGGATATAACCAATGGCGGCCTTGCCATAAAACGGCAGCAGATGATGTTCGCACAGCGAGTAGAACGTGATGTCGCGCTCGATAACCAAATCGTTCGAAGCGACGGCAAAGGTTTTGGACAGGTGTTCCTCGGCACTCTGGTCCATACCGCCGGCAATCTCACCATACATACGGGCAACGCGCGCCGGGGTCTCCAGCAGGCTCTCACGAGCTGGATCCTCGCCTATGCCCTCAAGCAACAGCTCAATGGCGGCCTCGACTTTTTCCTGATCGACCATCTGGGCCTCACTTTTCCGATTTCACGTTCGCGCTATGGTACCACGCCCTTCGGCATCGACCACAAGCTACATAGTATGGGTCGAATAGACCGGATCATCACGCCAAAGTTCAACCGCATCACAAAGCGCAACGCCCTCACGCTCAGCACGGGCGCGCGTAGCGTTCATATCGATCACGCGCTGGTTACTCGAGCCCCTAAAGCGCAGCGTGATATCGTACAGGTCCTGAACAAACGGGCCGTCCACCAACATGTCGAGGCAGGCAAGGATGCGGTCCGTCACCTCGGTATGATGACGACCACCCGGCATAAGCTCCTCGAGCACGTCACCGGTAAAGCACCAAATGGTCTTCCCCGACCCCACTGGATAGGCCGCGCGAACACGCTCGACAAACTCAACGAGCCCCGCCTGATTCTCGGGCTCCATGGGCTCGCCGCCCAGAATCGTCAGACCATCGATAAAGGGATGATCGAGACTCTTGATAATCTTGTCCTCGACGGCACGATCGAACGGCTCACCCGCAGCAAAGTCCCACGCAACAGAGTTAAAGCAATTCTTGCACCCACGACGGCACCCGCTCACAAACAGAGAAGTACGAACGCCTTCCCCATCAGCAATGTCGAAATACTTAATGTTCGCGTAGTTCATAGGTAACCTTCCTGGGGGTCTGGAGTATATCATCCCGTCCTCAAACATTCTCGGCCTTCGGCCTGCGAAACTGCGGGCGGGACGATATGTCCCGGCCTCATGCAAAGGGTAACTCAATGAACGAAGCGAACATCGAGCATAGGGTTCGAGGTCCAATAAAAACTGGGTTGCGGCTCAACCGCTATCGCAAGTAAATCGCAGCTGCAGCTCGAATTATTTCCGCTAAGAACTTCGAGGAGTGAGCAGACCGCGCGCTGCATCTCAGCTACGTCAACTTGGCTGAGCCGAGAGGGCCGCTTGGGCTTTTGCTCGATATGAGTTCCGCACGCAAAGAAGGCCACTTAATGTGGCCTTCGTCTTGCGCAGGACTG
>UREC01000057.1:0-10755 GCA_900546755.1 uncultured Collinsella sp.
GGCCCTTGCGGCGTAGTCGCTATTTATTCAGTCCAAGTTTCGGGGCGCAGTTCACAGGCACCTTTGTGGTGGTTTTTGTTTGCGCGGGCGTTAGGGGCGGACCTGGCCGGTGCCTCGGAGCTTGTATTTGTAGGTGGTGAGGGCCTCGGCGGCAAAGGGGCCGCGGGCGTGGAGCTTTTGGGTCGAGATGCCAATCTCGGCGCCCAGGCCAAACTCGCCGCCGTCGGTAAAGCGCGTGCTGGCGTTGGCGTACACGGCCGAGGCATCGACCGCGTCCAGGAAGCGCTCGCAAGCATCCGTGTCCTCGGCAACGATGGCCTCGGAGTGCATCGTGCCGTAGCGATTGATGTGTGCGATGGCCTCGTCCTCGTTTGCCACGACCTTCACGCTCATCTCGAGCGCCAGGTACTCGCGACCCCAGTCCTCCTCAGTCGCGGCAACGTAGTCATCGCCCTCGGCAAGCCCGGCATCGGCGCACGCGGCGCACGTGGCCTCGTCGCCGTGAATGAGCACGCCGTGGTCGTGCAGCACGGCAACAACCGCAGGCAAAAACACATTGGCCACAGCATGGTCGACCAGCAGCGACTCGGCGGCATTGCACACGCCCACGCGCTGCGTCTTAGCGTTGACGATAATATTGAGCGCTTTATCGAAGTCGGCGGATTCATGCACGTAGATGTGGCAGTTGCCCGTGCCCGTCTCGATCACCGGCACAAGCGACTCGCGCACGCAGCGCTGGATCAGGCCCGCACCGCCACGCGGAATGAGCACATCGACGACGCCGCGGAGCTTCATGAGCTCGCCGGTGGCCTCGCGGTCGGTGGACTCGATCATCGACACGGCCTCGCGCGGGAAGCCCTTGGCCTCGAGCGCATCGGCCAGCAGTTCGGCAATCATGGCACACGAGTGATAGGCCAGCGAGCCGCCGCGCAGAATGCAGGCGTTGCCGGTGCGGATGCAGATGCCCGCGGCGTCGGCCGTCACGTTGGGGCGCGCCTCGTACACCATGGCGACCAGGCCCAACGGCACGCTCACGCGGGTGAGGTCCACGCCGCTTGCGAGCACGCGGTGGTCGAGCACACGGCCGACAGGATCGGGCAGCTCGGCGAGCTTCTCCAGGCCGACGGCCATGCCCTCAACGCGCTCGGGCGTCAGCAGCAGACGGTCGAGGAGTCCCGCCGAGGTCCCCGCATCGCGCGCGGCGGACATATCGAGCTCGTTGGCGGCGACGATGGAGTCGACACCGTTGCGCAGTGCTGCGGCCATGGCGCGCACGGCCTCCTGGCGCTGCTCGTCGCTCGCCGTGGCAAGCGAGGCCGACGCTGCCTTGGCGGCAACGGCAAGATCGTGGACATACGTGGCTATATCGACCGACATGGACGGCCCTTTCTCCTAGAAGTTTGCAACCATGGTAGCCGATTTGCGCATGGCCTCGCCCGCGGCGGTAGAATTGGTCAACCCGAAACACCGCAACGAACGGAAGACTCACATGGCCCTCATCACTTCGTACCACGTCCCCGGCCTGTATGTCGAGGACCACAGCATCGACGTCCCCCTCGACTGGCGCGGCCTGGAGCCGATGCTCCTGGCCGTCGGCAGCATCATGCGCCGCGGCGCTATACCGACACCCATCGCCGGCGCGCCCGAGAGCATCAAGCTCTTCTACCGTGTGGTTTGCGCACCCGACCGCATCAACGACGACCTGCCGCTCCTTCTCTTTTTGCAGGGTGGCCCCGGTGGCGAGAGCCCGCGTCCGCTGTCGCCCACAAGCGATGGCTGGATCGAAGAGGCCGTCAAGCATTTCCGCGTCGTGCTGCCCGACCAGCGCGGTACCGGGCGCAGCAGCTGTGTAGACGGGCGCACGATTGCCGCACTGGGCGAGCGCGCCGAGGCGGCAGGCTCCGATGCGGCCCGCTCGCAGGCGGACTTCCTCAAGCGTCACCTCGCCAGCTCCATCGTGCGCGATTTTGAGTACCTGCGCCTGGTGGGCTTTGGCGGCAAGCCCTGGGTCACACTGGGGCAGAGCTACGGCGGCTTTTTGACGTTGAGCTATCTGTCGCTCTTCCCCGAGGGCGTGGCGGCAAGCTTTACCTGCGGCGGCATTCCGCACGTGCCGGCGAGCGCCAGCGAGGTCTACGCGCACACCTTCCCACGCATGGCAGCCAAGACGCAGCAGTATTACGACCGCTACCCCGCCGACGTCGAGCGCGTGGCGGCCCTGGCAGATGCCCTCGAGGAGCAAAAGCCCGTGTTGCTCGACGGCTCGCCGATGACGGTCGAGCGCCTACAGCTCATGGGCAGCGACTTTGGCATGAAGCCGAGCTTTGAGCGCATGCATTGGATTATCGATCACGCGTTTGTTACAGGCGACGGTACACTGAGCTGCGGCTTCTCGGTATCCGACAGCTTTTTGATGCGCGCCTTCGAGCGTACCAACACGCGCACGAATCCGCTGTACTGGACGCTGCAGGAGTTCATATACGCCGACGGTGACACTATGCCCATTGGCTGGGCCGCAGCTGAAGAGAAGGCACACCGCGCCGAGTTCGACACCCTCGCGCGCCCGCTCATGTTTACCGGCGAGGCCATGTTCCCGTGGATGTTCGAGCAGATGCCCGAGCTCAAGCCCTTCAAGCCCGCCATGGACCTGCTGATGGAAGACACCAGCTGGGACAAGATCTATGACCCGCAGCGCCTGGCCTGCAACGAGGTGCCGCTCCAGGCCGCGGTGTACTTCGATGACATGTACGTCGATTCGAGTCTGCAGCTCGACACTCTCAGCCGCGTGGGCAACTCGCACGCCTGGGTGACGAACGAGTTTGAGCACGACGGCCTGCACGGCAGCGTGGTATTCAAGCACCTCTTCGACGAAGCCCTCAACCGCGGAGACCTGCGCCGAATCTTCTAGTGAAGAAGCGTCCCCGTCAACCGGCACAACAGGAACGTCCCCAAGTGCCGAATTCCCGAGCGCCGGATGACGCCCTTCGCCACGAAAGCGGCCCATCTACTACGTTTCACCCGCATGGCCCAACCAGATGCCATAAATAAAGAAAACCGCAGGCGCTCTACCTGCGGTTTTCTTTTTGCAATTCTTGGCATGGTCACCGATAGCCTATTAAAAGTAGTAGATGGGCCGTTTTCGTGGCGACCAGCTCGGACATAAGCGCGGCGGGGCAAAGTTACCCTGGTAATTTCGCCCCACGTGCACTGCAGATCGAAGGCGCCCGGCGTCGAGGCCTAAGCAAATACAATCAAGTTGTCCCTGTGGATCGCGGGCTTCTCTGCCAGATCCGCCAGCAGGCGGTTGCTGACGATCTGGTCCTGGCGGCGGCCGGCTGCAAGTTCCAGCACGTCCGAATCGGCCTCGGCGATACCGCGGGCGACGACCATGCCGCTCGGGTCACACACGTCGAGTACATCGCCTTCGGCAAAATCACCATCGACCTCGCGAATACCCACTGCAAGCAGCGACGAGCCACGACTGACCAGCGCTTTCGCGGCGCCGTCATCGACCGTCACCGAACCATGGGCCTTATCGCCCAGCGCAATCCACAGCTTGCGGGGCGCAATGTCCAGGCGCTCCGCCGGCGGATCGAACAGCGTACCCACGCTCTCGCCGCGGGCGAGACGCACGAGCGCATCGGGCTCCTCGCCCGAGCAAATCACGCTCTGAATGCCAGCCGTCATCAAAATGCGGCTCGCACGGATCTTGGTGATCATGCCGCCCGTACCCACCGAGGTCGAAGAATCGCCCGCCGAGGCAATGATCTTGGCATCGATCTTATGCACGACCGGGACAAACTCGGCCGTCGGGTCCTCATGCGGATTGGCGGTGTAGAGGCCGTCGATGTCCGAGAGCGTCACGCACAGATCGGCAGAAACCAGGCAGCTCACAAGCGCCGCCAGCGTGTCGTTGTCACCAAACTTGATCTCATCGACGGTAACGGTGTCGTTCTCGTTGACAACCGGCACCACGCCCAGCTCCACTAGGCGCAGTAGGGCGTCGCGCGCGTGCAGATAGGACGTGCGGCGCGCCGTGTCGTGGCGCGTGAGCAGCACGAGCGAGGTTAGTAGGTCACGCGCATGGAATTCCTCGTCGTAGGCCGACGAGATGATGCACTGGCCGGCCGAAGCGCATGCCTGCAGGCTCGGCAGATCGCCGACCGGCTTGCGGTCGAAGCCCAGCACGGGATAACCGCAGGCAATGGCGCCCGAGCTCACCACGACCAAGTGCCAGCCGAGCTTGCGCAGGGCCGCGGCCTGATCGGCCAGGCCACCGATAAAGGCGCGGTTGACCTTGCCGTCGGCACCCACCACCGTGGACGAGCCGATCTTTACCACCATCGTTTTATAGGAAGTCGTCATACGTCAAACCAATCGAATGTCGAGCGTTCGGGCGAGCCGGCGGCCGAGGGCATGCGATCCGCCCCTTCCGCCCAACGAATTAGTGAGCCCAGGGGAAGGCCGAAGCCGCGGCCATGTTCTTGCGCACGAGCTCGTCGCGCACCTGGGCCAGGCCCTGCTCCATGCCCACCACGTAGGTCTGCGGGTACAGGAAGCGCTTGAAAGCCGCGTCCAGATGATCGATTGCCCAGGCACAACGCTCGCGCGCGTCCTCGATGCTCTCGCGAGGAGCCACCGCGCTGCCGTCGCGGACGATCGGCACCAGCAGCTCACGATACTCGAGCTCGGACACATCGGTCACCAAGGCGGCATCGTTCACAGCCACAAGGGTATTGCCGCGAGCGGCGCCCTCTCCTGCCAGATGGTCCTCGTCATAGATCATGTCGCAGACCGGGCCGCCAAAGCCATCGTAATAGCGTCGCACGCGCTGCACGCCGGGGATCGTGCGCTTGTAGGGCTGCTCGGAAAGCTTCACCACCGGCGTCCACGGCTCCCCGTCGCTCGCCCGACGGGCCGAAAGCTTGTACACGCCACCCAGCGCCGGCTGATCGTAGCAGGTCGCGAGCTTGGTGCCCACGCCAAAGCTATCGATGGGCGCGCCCTGGTCGAGCAGCGACTGAATCGTGTACTCGTCCAGATCGTTGGAGACCGAAATCCCCACATAGGGCAGGCCCTCGGCGTCAAAACGGCCGCGAACATACTTGGACAACTTAGCCAGGTCGCCCGAGTCGATGCGAATGGCCGACAGACGCTCGCCCGCCGCCTCCATCTCCTTGGCAACCGTAATGGCATGTTCGCAGCCCTCGCGCACGTCGTACGTGTCGATAAGCAGCGTGCAATTCTTGGGGCTTGACTTGGCAAACGCACGGAAGGCCTCGAGCTCGGAATCGAAGCTCATCACCCAGCTGTGCGCATGCGTGCCAAAGACGGGAATGCCGTAGCGGCGTCCGGCAAGCACGTTGGACGTAGACGAGCAGCCCGCCACGTAGCTCGCGCGCGCGACGGCCAAGCCGCCATCGGGACCCTGAGCGCGGCGCAGGCCAAACTCGGCAACGGGACGGCCGTCCGCCGCCAGCACCACGCGCGCCGTCTTGGTGGCGACAAGCGTCTGGAACCCAACGATGTTGAGCAGCGCCGTCTCAAGCAGCTGGCACTCCAGCGCGGGGCCGGTGACGCGAACTATGGGCTCGCGCGGAAAGACGAGCTCGCCCTCGGGCACGGCGTCGATGTTTACATGCGCACGAAAATCGCGCAGGTAGTCGAGGAATCCAGGCTTGAACATCGCGCCGCCGGCCGGGGCCTGGAGCGAGGCGAGGTAGTCGATGTCCTCGGGCGTAAAGCGCAGATTCTCGACCAGCTCGGGCAGTTCGGCGGTGCCGCACATGACGGCATAGGCGCTGCCAAAAGGATGGTCGCGGTAAAACGCGGTAAAACAACCCTGCTCATTGGCCTTGCCGCTCTCCCACAGGCCCTGGGCCATAGTGAGCTCGTACAGATCGGTGAGCATTGCAATGTCGGTGGGATGAGAGATATCGGTCAAAGCCATGGGGCGACCTTTCGGATGCGTTGTGCAGAGGTTGAGGGTTGGCGAGGCGGGCGTGCGGGCATGGAGCCCAGCGCGAACAGGCTAGTGCAGACCCATGCTGGTCAGGATCGTGTAGCCCATAAAGATGACAAACGCGATGAGGGCAAGGACAATGATGATTTTTTGAGCCGGCGCCATACCGGGGATCTCGTTCTCGCCCGTGGGCTCCTTGGAGGTGACCATGCGCTGGGCAAAGGTCATCTCGTCACGGCTCGGTTTGGGCTCGACGGGCTTGGGACGAGCGGCCCTTTTAGGCTGAGGTTTGGGTGCGGCGGGCGCGGGCTTCGCGGCGGCGGGCCTGGGCGCGGGGGCGACGTTCGCGGCGGCCTCCTCGGCCTTCTCGCGCTCGGCACGCAGGGCGGTCAGCTCCTCACGCTCGCGACGTGCCTCTTCCTGGGCCTCGCGGCGGGCCTTCTCGGCGCGGAGCTCTTCCAACTCGGCGCGTTCCTCGGCAGACAGTGGTTGGGACTCAAGCTCGGCCATGGTACAGCCCTTTCTTTTAAAAAAAGCCGCCGACACAATGTCAGCGGCTTATCAAATCCAAGGGTGGAGACGAAGGGAGTCGAACCCTCGGCCTCTGCCATGCGACGGCAGCGCTCTCCCAACTGAGCTACGTCCCCAGGACAAGTCGATATTTTACCTACGGCTCGCCAACTGTCAACGCCCAATAACCAGTCTTTTTGGGGCGTGGCTATTTTGACAACTTTTCGAGCAGGCGATCCTCTCGATGATTTTTTAATCCCCGTCCCAGAAAAATCATCGGCGAATGTGCTACTTTGCGCTGGTGAGGACGCCGGTGGTGTCGAACGCCGGGGTGAAGCTCTCGTCTACCGCTCCGCCTTCTTGCCAAAACATCGTCGTAAAGCCCAGGTCGTCGGCATGGTCGAGCACCTGCTCGTACTCCTCGCGCGTCACGGCGCGCGCCAGGTCGCCGCCTTGTTCGCGCATGAGGGCATTGGGCGTGTACTGGTTCATGACCGAGATCGGCACGTCGCCCACCGTCTGCCACACCAGGTCCAACACGCGGCACGAATCGTCCGCATGCCCCGGCAGCACCAGATGACGCACGATTATGCCGCGCTTCATGAGCCCGTCCCCGTCTACCAGCTCTCCCCCGCGGCGCTCAATCTCGCGCGCCATCTGGGCCAGACCCGACACAGCCACGCGCGGGTAGTCCTTAATATGAGAGAGTGACTGCGCAAGCGCCGCATTGGCATACTTAAAGTCGGTAAGCCACACGTCGACCAAATCGCCGAGCGCCGCCACGGCACTCGCGCGCTCATAACCGCTCGTGTTGTAGACGATTGGAATGACCAGTCCGCGCTCCCGAGCTGCGGCAATCGCGGCCGGCAGCAGGTGAGCATAATGCGTCGCCGTCACCAGATTGATGTTATTGGCACCTTGGTCCTGCAGCTCCAGCATAATCTCGACCAGGCGCTCGGGCGAAATCTCAAGCCCAAAATTGCCCGTCGAGATCTCGTGGTTCTGGCAATAGATACATTTGAGCGAGCAGCCGCTAAAGAAGATCGTGCCCGAACCGGCCTCGCCCGAGATAGGCGGCTCCTCCCACATATGAAGCGCCGCGCGGGCCACCTTGAGCGTGTCATCGGCACCGCACACGCCGTGCGCACCCTCGTCGCGCACCGCACCGCAACGGCGCGGACACAAATGGCAGGCGGGCGAAAAAAGTTCGGTCAACGGCGTCGGCATAAAAACATGCTCCAAAACAACGATTCAGCAGCTCAAACGTAAAGGGACCAACCGCACAGACGGCTCGAGCCCAAGGCGCCGTAATCGTCCGACACGATTTTTGTAATGTCAAGACTGGAATCGATAAAGTGCCGCTTTATGATGTAGGTATTCCGCCCCCCGCGGAGCAACTGGGTGAACCGTCGCGTTTATTTAGGGAGCCCACACAGTCGTACCTAGTACAGGTATCCTTCGTTGTTAAGGACGCTGGAACAGTCGATGAGGGCACCCACCTGTTTTAGGTGGGTTCATTTTCGTAACGTGGGGGGTGGTTTTTATTTGCCGAAAACCACCATTACAGCCCATATGGATCCCCGCCGGTATCCCGACAATCCATCGACAACATCCCATTATCTGGTAAGCGCGTGATTATCGCTGCGTGCAATTCCATGCACCCCCCTTGGTCGAGTATCATGGTTCGGCTATGCCCTTTGCGCTTAGCAACCTTTGACCTTTTCCTTCGACGCTTGGCGGTTTTTAGATTCATGGCTTCATCCCCGAGCTACATACCGTATCTATGCGTGGCAGCGGCGGCCTTTATCACGACCTTCCTCATGGTGCCCCTGGTCAAGCGCTTGGCAATTAAGCTCGACGCCGTCGACTATCCTTCCAAGCGCCGCATCAACACCAAGCCCATCCCGCGTTTGGGCGGAACGGCGGTGTTTTTGGGCCTGGTCGTTGCCTGCATTGTGCAAATCCTAGGCACCTGGCACCTAGGCTGGCCGCCCGTCCTGGTGCCGCACCCGCGCCTTCACATTAGCTATCCTATGCTGGCCCTCTCCTTTACCGTCATCTTTGCGACCGGCGCTATCGACGACGTCTTCCAGCTCAAGCCCAAGCAAAAGCTAGCCGGACAGGTCCTCGCCGCGCTTATCGCCTGTATCGGCGGCCTGCGGATCGGCGTCATCGTCAACCCGTTTGCCCCCGGCGAGATCATGCTCGGATGGCTCGCCTACCCCATCACCGTGATCTATCTGGTGGCATTCACCAACATCATTAACCTCATCGACGGCCTCGACGGCTTGGCCACGGGCATCTGCGGCATCGCGTCGTTCACCATGTTTTCGATGGCCGTTCTCTCGGGCCGCATCGACGCCGCCGCGCTCTCCATTGCGCTCTTTGGCGCTTGTCTGGCCTTTTTGCGCTACAACTTCAACCCCGCAAGCATCTTCTTGGGCGACTCGGGGTCGTTGCTTCTGGGCTTTGCACTGGGCTCCATCTCGCTGCTCAACGTGAGCCGCACCGCCGCGCTCACCTCGCTTATCATCCCGCTCATCGTTGCCGGCGTGCCCATCATCGACACGTTTAGCGCCATCGTGCGCCGCAAGCGCGCCCACATTAGCATCGGGCAGGCCGACAAGGGCCACATCCACCACCGCCTGATCCAAGAGGGCTACAACCAAAAGCAGGCAGTGCTCCTCATCTACGCCTGGTGCATCATGCTTTCGGCCGGCGCCGCCGCGATTAACCAGGTCGAGGTGCCCATGCGCGTGCTCATCTTTACCGTACTCGCCATTGGCTCGGCGGCCTTTGCCAAGCACCTGCACCTGTTTGAGCCCGTGCTGCGCCACCATTACAACAAGCGCACGCACGAGGACGAGCTCGTCACCCCCGACGATCCCGCCTTTAAGCAGGAGGAGCAGGCGGCAGAAGAACGCAGGGAGGAGCGCCACCACAGGCGCTAGGGTAAGCTGCCGAGGATGCGCCCAGGCGCCGCCGGCCAAACGCGCAGCCACGCCGCGCCCATCGCACATGCCGCCGCTCTCCCGCCCCTCGCGTACTTACGCCCCGACCCTCCAATAAACACGCTATCATCTTGACCCATGAACATACGTTAGGAGCAATCATGCCAAACGAGAACAGCTACGAAGTCGCGCTGCAAAAGAGCAACGCCATTCGCGAGGGCCTGACCAAAACGCCCGAGAAGTTCACCATGCTCACCGGCGACCGCCCCACCGGCCGTCTACACCTGGGCCACTACTTCGGTACCCTCAAGGGCCGTGTTGAGCTGCAGAACATGGGCGCCAAGACCAACGTGCTCATCGCCGACTACCAGGTCATCACCGACCGTGACACCACCGAGCACATCCAGGACAACGTGTACAACATGGTCATGGACTACCTTGCCTGCGGTATCGATCCCGACAAGACCATGATCTACGCGCACTCCGCCGTGCCCGCCGCCAACCAGCTCATGCTGCCGTTCCTGTCGCTGGTGTCCGAGGCCGAGCTGGCGCGCAACCCCACGGTAAAGGCCGAGATGGAGGCCTCGGGCCACGAGCTCACCGGCCTTCTGCTCACCTACCCGGTACATCAGGCCTGCGACATCCTGTTCTGCAAGGGCAACGTGGTGCCCGTCGGTCGCGACCAGCTGCCGCACATCGAGCTTACCCGCACCATCGCCCGCCGCTTTAACAACCGCTACGGCAAGGTGTTCCCCGAGGTCGACGCGCTGCTGTCCGAGACCCCGCTGCTGCCGGGCCTGGACGGTCGCAAGATGAGCAAGAGCTACGGCAACGCCATCAATATTTCGATGACCGCCGAGGAGACGGCCAAGCGCATCAAGAAAAGCCAGACCGACTCCGAGCGCATGATCACATTCGATCCCGAGAACCGCCCCGGCGTGTCCGGTCTGCTTTCGACGGCCGCCATCTGCACTGGCCGTTCCGAGGTCGAGATTGCCGAAGAGATCGGCATGGGCGGCTCCGGCCAGCTCAAGAAGTACGTGACCGAGGCCGTCAACGAGTACTTCGCGCCGATCCGCGAGCGTCGTCAGCGCTACGAAAACGACCTGGACTATGTGAAGGACGTGCTGCACGAGGGCAACCGTCGCGCCAACGAGATTGCCGAGCAGACCCTGGCCGAGGTTCAGGACGCCATGGGCATGGTGTACTAGATCGATCTGCTGGCTAGAACTTTCGATTGCTATAGGGCGGGCGCTAGTGCGTCCGCCTTTTTTGGTGCCCGACCGGTTCGGCTCTGCCCATTGCACTCCCCCGAAAAACAGGAACAGGCCC
>UREC01000058.1:0-10678 GCA_900546755.1 uncultured Collinsella sp.
TTAAGTGCTTTCCTTTGCGTGCGGAACTCGCGATAAACTTAATTACGCGCCGCTCCCCGCCCGCGCCGGGCAAACGTCGTTGGGCTTATCACTGACAGGAAATGGGCGCTTGCATATCGCCCGTTGGCTTGGCACGGTACAATGCTTGCAGCTTTTAATTCATGAATTAGTGGAGTTATTGATGGCAGAATCTCGTGCGGAGCGTAGGGCTCGTCGTGCTTTGGCGGAGGCGGCTGAGGGGTCGGAGGGGATAAAATCTTCTACGAAATCCAAGTCGTCTCAGGATGCGAAGGGTAAGTCAGCCAAGGGCAAGGCTAAGGCCAAGCGCCCCAGTTCTCGTCGGAACGAGGACAAGGCATCTCAGACTCGCTCCAAGCGCTCGCATAAAGATCCGGTTTCGTCTGCGCGTAAGGCTGTGGACCCCAAGTCTCCCTGTTCGATCATGAAAGCTTGCGGTGGGTGTACGGCGCTCAATCGTCCTTATAAGAAGCAGTTGGCGGCCAAGCAGGCTGCTATGGAGGAGCTGTTTGCTGAGCTCTGCGAGCGCGAGGGCATTAGCGTCGACCCCATTCGCGGTATGGGAGTCACCCTGGGAGACCCGGGCAAATATCCTGCGCCGCGTGGTTTTCGTCATAAGGCTGCCACTCCGTTTGCTCCCGGCAAAGAGGGCGCTGTCCGCTGCGGCTTTTTTGAACGTGGGACACACAGAATCGTTGCTGTTCCTGAATGCCCTGTCGAGGCGCCGGGCGCTCGTCAGATTCTCAACGGCATCGCTCGCGAGGCCGAACGTCTGCATATTCCAGCCTTTAACGAAGACAAGCATCTGGGGCTGCTTCGCTATGCCGTCGTTCGCTGCGGCTGGCGCACCGACCAGATTATGGTCACCCTCGTGACCGCTCAGCGCGACCTGCCGCATGCGCAGGAGTTCTTTGAAGCCGTCGCGGCGCTTGATCCGCATATCGTCACCGTCGCTCAGAACATCAACGGTCGCCCCGGCAATGCCATCTTGGGTGAGGAGACTCGTATCGTCTATGGCGCCGAATGCATGCGCGACCAGCTGCTCGGCTGCGAGTTCGATATCTCCCCCACCGCGTTCTACCAGACCAATCCGCAGCAGACCGAGTTGCTCTATCAGCTCGCGATTGACGGCATGGACCTGCAGCAGGGTGACATTCTTATGGACGCTTACTGTGGTAGCGGCACCATCGGTCTGTGCGCCGCGAAGGATGCCCAGGACAAGGGCATCGGCATTATGCTGCTCGGCGTGGAGCGCAACCCGGCGGGCATTGCCGACGCACGTCGCAATGCCGAGCTCAACGGCCTCACCCGCAGCGCTTGGTTTATGGCCGACGACGCCACCGATTACATCCTGGACGCCGCCGACAACAACGAGCGGATCGATGTCCTTTCCATCGACCCGCCGCGCGCCGGCTCCACCCCCGAGTTCCTCGAAGCCGCCTGCGCACTCAAGCCGCGCCGCATCACCTATATCAGCTGCAACCCTGTGACCCAAGAGCGCGACCTGCACCAGCTCCTCGACGGAGGCTATCGCCTGCTCAAGATCACGCCCGTCGACATGTTCCCCCATACCGACCACACCGAAACCGTAGCGGTCCTCGAGCGCCGCTAATCCACCCCGGTAGATTTTCGAGACAAGAAAGGGGGCGGCCCGTCTGGACCGCCCCCTTCGCTTGGTTTATGAACTCCGCTACATCCCCTTGCGCAGGTCACACACGCCGGCTGCCGCCATCTCGCGCAGCAGCGTCTCGCGGTCGCGCGTCACGATCAAATCCAGCGGGAAGTGAATCTCGTCGAGCATCTTGCGCGCGTGATCGAGCTTGCCAATGGCCATGCCAATGTGGGCATCGGTCGACACGCCAATACCCACGCCCAGCTCGGCGCAACGCTCGGCGATCTTGCGGCATACGGCCCAATGCTCAGTGTCGGCACCGTGCTCAAGACTATGGTTGTTGATCTCGATAATCTTGTGCTTGGTCTTAGCCGCCAACAGCACCTCGTCGATATCGAACGGCACGCCCGAGCGCCCCGCATGCCCCAGCATGAACACCTTGGGGTGCTCCAGGGCATTGATGTACATCTCGGTCGTCTCGGCGAGCGTCGCGCCTTCGGCAAACTGCGGGTTATGCACGCTTGCCACCAAATAATCCAAATTACGCGTCACCAAATCGAACAGCGAATGCTCACGACTATACGAATCGCCGGCGATATTGAGCGAAACGGGAATGTCCTCGCCAAACAAGCTTCCGTCCAGCGAAACGATATCGGCCTCGGCGCCGCGGAGCACCAGCACGCCGCTCCAAATGCGCGGCCAGATATCCTGGTTAATAAAGAACTGGTAACTGCGCAGGTCATTGGGGCAAGGTGAAACCATAGAGCTCAGATGGTCGGCAGATCCGAGCACCTGCAGGCCACGCTCTGCCGCCCAGTACACATTCTCCTCAATGGTCGAATATGCATGCGCAGAGAACATCGTATGGGTATGGATATCACAAGAAAGCAGGTAGGGCATCGGATCTCCTTATCCGGCATGGCCGTCGCGTATATTCATTGTACGCATAGCTTTCGGCAGTCGTAAAACTGCTTCATCCCAATCACACAACGGCATAGACAACGGGGTCTGGCTTAAAACCAAACCCCGTTTCACGTAAAACATTGTAAGCAGAGCGCTTTACTTTTAACGATACTCGTCTGCCAACTGTTTCCAAGCGGGTAGCGATTTGATAATCGTCTCGTAACTCACGCAATAGCCAAGGCGGAACCAGCCCGGCATGCCAAAGCTGTCCGAGGGAACCGCGAGCAGTTCGTACTTCTTCGCGCGCGCGCAGAACGCATTCGCATCGGGCTCCAGCGCTTTCACCCACAGGTAGAACGCGCCTTCCGGCTCGACATAGGTGTAGCCGTACTCCGCTAGTGCGTCGGTGAGCGCCGTGCGGTTGCGCGCATAGGCCTCGACATCACTCGGCTCATCGATACAGTCGATGATCACGCGCTGGAAGAGCGCCGGTGCGCACACAAAGCCCAGCGTACGGGCGGCACCCGCAACAGCCGGCATCAGACGCGCCGCCTGCGGGTTGGTGTTGGGAACCAAAATCCAGCCCACGCGCTCGCCCGGCAGCGACAGCGACTTGGAGTACGAATAGCACACGACGGCGTGCTCGTAAATCGAGGGCACCCAAGGCACCTCGGCGCCGTATACAATCTCGCGATACGGTTCATCCGAGATAAGCATAATCGGGTTCTCGGGATCGCGCTTGGCGTTGACCTCGCACAAAACTTTAGCCAGGCGCGTCAAGGTATCGCGCGTATACACAGCGCCGGTCGGGTTATTGGGCGAGTCGATAATGACGGCAGCCGTCTTATCGGTAATCGCCTTGAGCACGTTATCCACGCTCAGCTGGAACGTATCTTCATCGGCGAGCGCCTCGACACACGTACAGCCGGCCTTCTCAATCCACACACGATACTCCGGGAAGTACGGAGCGATAACGATGACCTCGTCGCCCGGATTGGTAATCGCGTTGAGCGTACAGGTGAGCGAAGCTGCCGCACCCACCGTCATAAAGACATCCTTGCCCTCATAGCTCGTGCCAAAACGGCGGTTGAGCGATTCGGCGACGGCTGCACGACATTGTGGCTGGCCAGGCGCGGGCGTATAGCCGTGCAGCTGGTCGCTCGGCAGCTCCAAGGCCTTCTTAATGGACTCCGCCACGGCAGCAGGCGCCGGAACGCTCGGGTTACCCAGTGAGAAATCGAACACGTTCTCTGCACCGATCTGCGCCTTGCGTTCAAGGCCATAGCTAAAGATCTCACGGATGATGGAGCTCTCCGCACCGCGAGCATACATACTTTCGTTGATCATCTGTTCCCCTTTCGCATAGGCGCTATTGTACGCTTTAGCCGAGCAAAGCGCCGCAGCAATGTTGATTGGGGACAGACTTAAATGCGTGAAAACGCTCATTTAAGTCTGTCCCCAATCAACAGATGGCCCCATATCGCTCAAAAGAAAGAGCCTCCGCAGGTTTCCCCGCGGAGGCTTTTGCTACAAAGATTACTCGTCGACGTCAGTATTGCCGCCGGCCTTCTTTTCGTCAGCGCTCTCGGCATCGTCAGCATCCTCAGACGCGACGCCGGCGTCCTCCTGCATGGCCGCCTGCGCAAAAGCCGCGGCGTCTGCCGCAAGCTCCTCCTCGCTCATGCGAGGCGTGCGCTTCTTGGTCGGCATACCGGCAGCCTTGGCGTTGCGCTCCTCCTTGGCCGCCAGGATATCGCCCTCGCGCTCAAGGTAAGCGTCCCACTCGTTGTCGAGCAGGGCATTCACGGCGTCGCCTTCGACGGTCTCGCGCTCGAGCAGCACCGTCGCCATCAGATCGAGCTGATCGCGACGGGCATCCAGAATCTCGACCGCACGACGATGGGCCTCACGCATAATGCGCTGGACCTCGATGTCGATGCGACGCGCCGTCTCCTCGGAGTAATCCTGGTGATCGGCATAGTCGCGACCCAGGAACACCTGATGCTGCGCCTCGCCAAACACTTGCGTGCCCAACTCCTCGCTCATGCCCAAGCGCGTGACCATCTCGCGCGCCATCTTAGTCGCGCGCTCCAGATCGTTGCTCGCGCCCGACGTGATGTCGTCGCACATGAGCTCCTCGGCAACGCGACCACCCAAGAACACGGCGAGCTCGTCGAGCATCTCGTTCTTGGTCTTGAGGAAGTGATCCTCCTGCGGAAGCTGCAGTGTGTAACCCAAAGCCTGGCCGCGGCTGACAATCGAGATCTTGTGGACCGGATCGGAGTGCTCCAGGATGTGACCCACCAAAGCGTGGCCGCTCTCGTGGTAGGCAATCGTGGTGCGCTCAGCTTCGGTCATCACGCGACCCTTGCGTTGCGGTCCGGCAATCACGCGCTCCATCGACTCCTCGACCTCGTCCATCGAGATCACAGAACGATGACGGCGAGCGGCCAGCAACGCAGACTCGTTGAGCAGGTTCGCCAAATCGGCACCAGTAAAGCCAACGGTCATCTGGGCGAGCTTCTCAAACTTAACGTCCTCGTCCATCGGCTTGTTCTCGGCATGCACGCGCAAGATCTGCTCGCGGCCCTTCACATCCGGACGGTCGACCGTAACCTGACGGTCAAAACGGCCGGGACGCAGCAATGCCGGATCCAGGATGTCAGGACGGTTGGTCGCAGCGATCAGGATGACCGACTCGCTTTCCTCAAAGCCGTCCATCTCGACCAGCAGCTGGTTGAGCGTCTGCTCGCGCTCGTCGTGACCGCCGCCCAAGCCAGCTCCGCGCTGACGTCCCACGGCATCGATCTCGTCAATAAAGATGATCGACGGAGCCTGAGACTTGGCCTCCTTAAAAAGGTCGCGCACGCGGCTGGCGCCGACACCCACGAACATCTCGACAAAGTCGGAACCCGAGATGCTAAAGAACGGCACGCCCGCCTCGCCGGCAACGGCCTTGGCCAGCAGGGTTTTACCGGTACCCGGAGGGCCAACCAGCAGCACGCCGCGCGGAATCTTGGCGCCCAGCTTGCGATAGCGGTCCGGATCGCTCAAAAAGTCGCGAATCTCCTCGAGCTCCTCGACTGCCTCGTCCACACCGGCAACATCCTCAAACTTGACCTTGGGGCGCGTTGCCTCGTTGGTCTTGGCGTTGGTCTTGCCAAACTGCATGTTCCTGTTGTTGGCGCCCATCATCTGGCGCATAAAGTAGAACATGATGGCGATCAGGGCGATCGTCGGAAGCACGCTCATCGCCAAGTCGCCCCAAAAATCGGGGTCATTGGTGTTGACGATGTACTTGGTATCGGGGTGCTCCGCCATAAGCTCGGCAAGCGAATCGGAGCCGACATAGGTCGAGGAGAAGCTCTTGAGCTCGCTCGTGTCACCCTTGTCCTTTTTCGTCTTCCAGTAATGACCCGCCACGCTTCCGTCTTGAACCGTATAGGTCAAATCTTCGACGCGATCCTGCTTAATGGCGTTGACCATCTCGCTCGTCGCGAGCTTTACGGTATTGCTGGAATTGGCGAAGCCGGAGCCCATGTTAAAGAAGGCGTAGCCCAGAAGCGCGCAAGCCAAAATAAAATACAGCCAGCCCGTACGCGTGGGCTTCTTGCCTCCGGGCATCCCCGGGATCTTAGGCTCCCGGGGAGTCTGGGAATTGTTATCGTTACGGTCGTCGGGCATCTTACGAATAAACCTCCGGTTTCAAAATGCCCAGATACGGAAGGTTACGATAGCGCTCGGCATAGTCGAGGCCGTAGCCCACCACAAAGGCATCGGGGCAATGGGTTCCAACATACTTGGGCGTGACGGCCGAGGTACGGTCCTCAACGTCCTTCCACAGGAAGGCGGCAACCTCCAGCGAGGCGGGCTTGCGGCTCTCGAGGTTCTTCATCAGGTACTTGAGGGTCAGGCCCGAGTCCAGAATGTCCTCGACAATCAGCACGTCGCGACCACGGATGTCGATATCCAGGTCCTTAATGATACGCACGATGCCCGAGGACTTCACACCGTCGCCATAGCTCGAAACAGCCATGAAATCGATGTTGGTCGGCAGCTCGATCTTGCGCATCAGGTCGCCCATAAAGACCACGGCGCCGCGCAGGACCGCAATCAGCACCAGATCCTTACCCGCGTAGTCGCGAGTAATCTGCTCGCCTAGGCGAGAGACGATACCGTCGATATCCTCCTGCGTAAACAGAACCTTCTCGATATCCGGATGTTGAGAAGCCATGACAACCCTTTCTTGTGCTTATCGCCCACGCACCGCCGCATGGACGCGAACTACACATTCTAGCAGCGCACGGGGTATATTTTCCAGCCCGCGCACCATCAGCGCGGGAATACCGTCAACGCCGCACAGAAAAGCTGGTGCGAGGGGCTAATCCGCATCAACCACGCGAAGCAGATAAGCCACACGCGTCGCCGCCGTACACTTAAAGCGCTCGTCCGCGCGAACTCCGGCGACCCACACCACGGCACCCCCCGGCGCCGTCCTCACCATGGGCACGCCGGCGCGCTCGGAAACGGGAATGCGGGCCTCTCCTAGCAAGTCGGATACCTTCTTGCTTCGGCCACTCATCCCTAACGGGCACATCACGTCTCCCGGTGTGGGACCGTCCACCCACAGGCGCGCCAATCGCGCCTCGGCGGGAATCTCCCCACGCGAGCCCGCCAGGATCCGCTCGCTATCGCTGTCGGCAAAACCCAGGGCAGCCGCGTCTACCAAAGCTGTCGCTTCCCCGGCAGCCGCAAGCTCACGGGCGCGGCGCACGATATCGCATCCCGGCTCAACGGCCATCGGTTCTGTGACCAGCATACGTCCCCCGCCCAACGGCAAGCGACCGGGTACGGTAACCCAGTCCGCGACCAGGCCCTCGCGAGCCACCGGCGCCTTAAACGCCAGCATGCCAAACTCAACGCGTGCGTCAATTCCCGCCGGCAGTGTGACCGAACCCGAGTCTTCGGCGACACAGGCGAGCACGCGCTCCACATGTCGCATCTCTGGACGAGCGTCCGGATCGATGCGTTTGATCGCCAGCCTCACGATGCGCCGCGCGATTACCACCTCAGCCGCGGCCAGTCGACGAGCGTCAAGGACCAGTGCACCCGCCGCCTCCTTACGCAGGCAGTTTCGGAACGCCTGCGCGGAAAGCTGGGAAAGAAAGGCATCCTCATCGCCTAAGATCTCGCAGGCGGCGCCAATCGTCTTACAGACGCTCGCGTTGCGCTGCGCCACCACCGGCATCACCCGATGGCGCACATAGTTGCGCAAGTACGAAACGTCCTCGTTGCTTTCATCTTCACGCCACGGTTGACCATGCACCTGCAGATAGCCCACGAGCTCATCATGAGTCAGGTCGAGCAAGGGACGCACCACGATATTCCTCCGGCGAGGAATGCTCGATAGACCAGCGGGCCCCGAACCCTTAATCGCGTTCATCAAAAACGTTTCCGCGCGATCCGAAGACGTGTGCGCGGTGCAGATACGAGCCGCCGTTCGCGGTGCCCCCGTCTGGGCGCAGAGCTCGCGAACATATCTTCGCGCCGCGGCATAACGCACCTCGCGCGCCGCCGCCTCGATATTGCCCGATTCATCATCAAAATAGGCATGTTCAACACACAGCGGCAAGCCATATTGCGCGCAGAGCTCACGCACAAAGGCCTCGTCGCCATCGGACGCCTCACCACGCAGATGATGGTTCACATGCAGCACGTGCAGTCGCTCGCGCGCGATGGGGGCAACACCGCGTCCGTCTTGGATATCCAGCTTTGATGTGCACGCCATAAGGAGCAAAGCCGTCGAGTCCGCGCCGCCTGATACCATGAGCACGACAGGAGCAGCCTGCTGCCGCGTTGCCAAGGCTTTATCATCAGCCCACGATGCAGCATGGTGTCCATAATGCTGAGATACCGTTGGCATTTGCTTCCTCCTCTATTCGTTCGCACCCATTGTATCCTTTGGAATCTTATGTCTCGTCTGCACCTTCATATCCTCGGCAGTGGCTCAAAAGGCAACTGCGCGCTCATCGAAGGCCCCCGAGGGCTCATCATGATTGACGACGGTCTTTCTCGCCGCGAGACATTAAAGCGCATGGCAGAACTGGGGCTCTCGGCAGATAACGTCTCGGCTCTTCTCATCACTCATGAGCACAGCGACCACATCAAAGGTCTCGATGTCTGGTGCAAGCACTGGCACGGCCCCCTCTATGCCAGCAGGGGCACACTTTCGAGCAAAGAAAATCTTTCGCATCTGCCTGTCGAGGAATTCGATCCCGGTGACACCCTATCCATTGCCGGCATCCACGTGCAAACCTACTCAACGTCACACGATGTCATCAATCCAGTCGGCTATCGATTCGACACCCTCGATAATTCCATCGGCTTTGCCACCGACACCGGAGAGCTATCGAGCCAAGCCATGAACACCCTCAAAGATTGTCGAGTCCTCGCACTCGAAAGCAACCACGATGTGACCATGCTGCGCGAGGGAGAATATCCCCGCTTTCTTCAGGAGCGCATCCTGTCTGCAAGGGGGCACCTCTCCAACGACCAAGCCGCCGAAGCCGCGCGCGAACTCGTTACCGATCGCACCGAACAGCTCATTGCCATGCATATCAGCCAAGATAATAATCGCCCGAGCCTTACCGTCAAAAGCTATGCCAAAGCTCTAGCCGCAACCTTGGATGACGAGGTCGGCAGCTCCGCCACCCTTCTCCAAGGATCGCGAAAACTCTCGATACGCCCCGCAAGCCAGCATCGGCCAGCAACTATTCAATAACTGTCCTAAACAGCAAAAGGGGCCGGGAATCGCTTCCCAGCCCCTTTTGCTGTCTTTTAATAGCGCAGAACACCAACGAAGTTAGTCGATGGAGATCTTCGTAACGTTCTTCTTCTCGACGATCTTGGGAACCGTAACGGTCAGGATGCCGTCAGCGTACTTAGCCGAGAGGCCCTCGCTCGAAGCGTCCTTCAGATATACGCCACGCGTCGCGCTGTACGAGCTAAACTCCTTCTGCAGGAAGTTCTTGCCCTCGTTCTCCTCGTTCTCTTCGACATTCACGCTAATGGACAAACGGCCCTCGTTAAGCTCGACATCGATATCGTCCTTGGCGACGCCGGTCAGATAGGCCTTGACCTCATAGCCATCGCCCTTATCCTCAACGTCAACGGGGAACGCCTTAGAGGCAATCGAGTTGTTTGCAAGGTCGGTCATATCATCAAACAGATCGAACAGCGAGCTAGCAGAAGGACGAACGCCAAAAACCGAACGATAAGGAACCATGCTTGCCATGTTTACCACTCCTTTTAAGGACTGCCGAGTCATCTTCTAGGTGACTGGGACTTCTTTTGACGCTCATATATATGCCCAACCGCTTCTTATATATACATCGACTATAAAGTTTTTTGAGTCTATTGATATAAGCATATCTGAGTCTGTTTCACTAAGGTTTTGTCTAATAAACGGAATTTGAACGAAGGCTTAAATAATGTATGCAATCCCATCAAAACTAGACGGCTGGCTTACAATGGGCGCATACACGATATTGATGACGAACTAAGGGCATCATGGACGATCAAAAACAGGACAACACGTTTATGCCGGAGCAGGACGAAGCATCCAGCCCGCAACCGATTCGATTCCATCGCCCCCACATCTCGCAAGAGCCCATCAATGACCCAGAGCCCAAATATGTGACAAGAAACCGATATCAAACACTCGAAGAAGCGCAAACGGGGCGCAAACATATGGGCGTTGCCTCGGGAGACCCTGTATATCTGAAAGACGCACCATTATCTAAAAACAGCGCAGCTAGCGATGAGCCGATGAAAGCATCCGCCGCTCATCAACAAAGAGGGCCTCGACCCAAGCAAACCTTGACGCATTCGGCTCGCTATCTCGAAACGCCAAAACAGGGAAAATCAATCTTCGTTTCGTCAAGTAAACGACGCAAGCAGCATCAGCTGACAATTCTGCTTTTGATCATTGCGGCCATAGCAGTTGCCCTTGTTATACGATTTATTTTCTTTAAATAAAGGCTCAATACCAAAAACAACAAGATCGTCTGGTGTAATTGAGTCATTTACACCCCGTAAACGCAAAAAAGGGGGAGGCCGCGAGGCCTCCCCCTTCTTCAAGTCATC
>UREC01000059.1:0-10423 GCA_900546755.1 uncultured Collinsella sp.
CCAAGCAGCGTGAGCGCGCCCGCGCCGAGCGCCGCAAGGGCGAGCAGCTTCGCCGCGACGGCGCGCCCGCGCGAGGGGACCGCCGTGAGGTTGGCGAGGCGCCCGGCAGCGCGCTCCTCGTCCACGGCGAGCCCGCAGACGATGGCGCACATGAGCGGCATGAGGGCGCCGAGGAACTGGGCATAGGCGTCCGCGCCCAGCGCCGGGTCCCATCGGGTTACGGAGAAGTACTCGCCGCAGGCAAGACCGGCTGCCAGGCCGCAGGCGAGGTGCACCGCCGAGAGCGGGGAGCGCGCCAGGCGCAGGGCCTCGGAGAGCAGGGCCCGCGGGAGAGTCATGCGCGGCGTCGGGTCGGAGAGTCGTGTCATGGCCATCACCTCTCCTCGGAGCGCGCGAACCAGGCCGCGCCCGCCGCCGTGAGCGCGGCGAACGCGAGCGCACAGACCGCAAGACCCGCCAGCGTGAGCACGCCGTCCGCCGTGAGCGCCCCGCCGAGCGCCATGTCCGCCGCGAGCGGCTCGCCGCTCGGCAGCACGGGAATGAAGCTCGTGGGGATGACCATGCTCGCCGACGGCGGAAAGAGCTGCGGCAGCGGCATCAGCGACCAGGCGAACCCACCCACGAGCTGCGCGGCGAGCGGGCAGAAGATGCCCGCGAGCATGCCGAGCCTCGCCGTGAGGAAGAGCCCTGCGGGGATCATCCACGCCGCGGTCACCGTGTTGGCGAGTGCGCAGAGGAGCATCGTGAGCGTGCCCGCGGCCGTGAGACCCTGCGAGGAGAACGCCGATCCCGCGAGGTAGATGCCGAAGACCACGAGGTTCGAGAGCGTGCAGAGCGCGAGGCACCAGAGCGCCTTGGCCCACCAGGCGCGCCCGAGCGGGAAGCCCAGGCCCAGAAGCCCCCGCATCCGCGTGCGCGCGTCCGCCCGCGCGACGCACGCCACCACGAGCGAGAGAGACACGGGCAGGAAGAGCGCGTACCAGTAGTTCCACGCGCTGAAGATCTGCACGCCCCGGTAGGGCATCGCGCCGAGCAGCGGCATCGGCAGCGCCATGAGCACGGCCAGGCGAACCGGTGCCGCGTGGCGCGACTTCAGGACCTCGGCGCGCAGGGCCGCAAGCAGGCCGCCTTTCTCGCCCGTCATGCCGCCACCTCCCCGCGCGCTCGTCGCCCTTCCCGGCAGAAGCTCATGAAGAGTTCCTCGAGGTCCTGCCCGGGACGAAGCGCATCCTCGTAGGCGAGGCGCCCCCCGCAGATGATGCCGATGGTGTCCGCCATCTGCTGCACCTCGGAAAGGATGTGGCTCGAGACGATCACCGTCGTACCCGCCGCCGCGAAGCCGCGGATCTGGTCGCGCAGCTCCTCGATGCCGATGGGGTCGAGGCCGTTGGTGGGCTCGTCGAGCACGAGCAGGCGTGGCCGGGCGATCAGCGCCAGCGCGAGCCCCAGGCGCTGCCGCATACCCATCGAGAAGCGCCCGGCGCGCTTCTTCCCGGTGTCCGCGAGGTCCACGGCGGCGAGCACCTCATCTATGCGGCTCTCGGGAAGGCCCAGCAGCGTGGTGCGCACGCGCAGGTTCTCGCGCGCGGTGAGGTTGGGGTAGAGCGGCGCCTCCTCGATGAGGCTGCCGATTGCGTAGAGGTCCTCGCGGCGCCAGGCGTGCCCGGCAAAGAGGATCTCCCCGGCCGTCGGCCGCAGCATCCCGCAGATCATCTTGAGCGTTGTCGACTTGCCGGCACCGTTGGGGCCGAGCAGCCCGTACACCTCGCCCTCGCGGATATGAAGGCTCACGTCGGCCACGGCGTCCTGCGCCTGGTCGCCGCGGCCGAAGCGCTTGGTGAGCCCGCGCGTCTCGAGCATGTAACCCATGGGTTCGTCCTTTCTCTTCCGGGCGCGCGGGCCGAGTCGCCGTGCCCGCGCGCCTCACCTTTCGGGTTCACCATCCATGGTGGGGCGCGTTTCTAACGAAGCCGTAACGGCCGTTGGGTTCTTTTGGCGCCAACCCTTCTCGACCCGCACATCATGATTAATTTGCTTAAAGCAACAACTTTCCCGATCGATGTAATCACCGAATCAAAACGTGTACGTCAGCCATCAAAGATGCCGAAAAATGTCATATTTGGAGGCTGATGTACACAAATGCAGAATCCCGCACAACCCAGTAGCATCCTCCATATGTCTGGACTCTCTATGCTTACGCTGGATAGACATCGCCGGAACGGGTATAGTAGCGAAAGTTTTGTCGTTAACCAGCGGGGGAGTCCTGTGGGCATCAAAAAGAAGATCAAAAAGGAGCTTATCGGCACTTCCGATTACCCGTCGAATAAGATCTTTACGATCTCCAATTTCATCACCTTTACGCGCCTGATCCTCACCCTGGTATTTCTGTACCTGTTTGTGACGGATAACAACCGCGTCATCGCCATCGTTATCTACGCCGTTGCCGCCTCTACCGACTGGATGGACGGTCAGATCGCCCGCATGACCAAGACGGTCTCGTGGCTCGGCAAGGTCATGGATCCCATCTGCGACCGTGCGCTGCTGTTCACCGGCGTACTTGGGCTGGTGGTCCGCGGAGAGCTGCCCATCTGGGTCTGCGTGCTCATTATTGGCCGCGACATCTATCTGGGCATCGGCACGCTTATCGTGCGTCATTATCACCGTCGCCCCATCGATGTCGTCTTTCCCGGAAAGATTGCCACTGCACTGCTCATGACTGGCTTCTCGCTCATGCTGCTCGGGTTCCCCGTTATTGACGGCCTGCATCTTTTACCTTCAACCCTTACGGCCTTCCCGGGCCTCAACGGAAGCTCGGTGCCCCTCGGCATCTTCTTTGTGTACGGCGGCGTGATCTTCTCCATGCTCACGGCTGTCATCTACTCCATTAAGGGCGGAGCGGCCATTAAACAAGCTCTCACGCATCCCGAGGACGAGGACATCGACTTTCTGAACCCTGAAATCGAAGACTGATTCGTTGGGGTATGATTACGTACGGTTCATTATTTGCGGCACGTCCGCGATAAGTTAGGGGTTGTCATGGACAACATGGTTAACAATATGCCTCACAATGATAAGACTGCTGACGCTACCTGCGTATTCCGCGTGCCTTCAAGCGACGTCACCGTTCCCGACCTCATGGCCAACGTGCGCATCACCGCCCCCGTTCTGTCCATCGTCAAGGGTCCGCAGACTGGTGCCGCCTTTGAGCTCGAGGACGACGTGACCACCATCGGCCGCGATCCTGCGAACGGCATCTTCCTCAATGACATGACCGTTTCGCGTAGCCACGCGCGCATTATTCGCGAGGGCCTCGGCGCTCGCATTGAGGACCTGGGCTCGCTCAATGGCACCTGGGTCGACGGCGCCATTGTCAATGCGGCCCCGCTGCACGATGGTTCTTCCGTCCAGATCGGTACGTTTACGCTCATCTACCACGAGAGCACGCCGGAGCGCATCGAAACCGGTGAGTAGGGCATGGCCGAACGCAACTATCTGAGTATCGGCCAAGTCGTCAACCTTCTTCGAGGCGCATACCCCGATCTTTCGAACTCAAAAATTAGATTTCTAGAAGATGAGGGGCTCATTACCCCTCATCGTACGCCTAAGGGATACCGTCAGTACTCCAAGGAGGACGTTGATCGCCTGGAGGTCATTCTGCACTTGCAGAAGACCCGCTACATGCCGCTCAACGTGATTAAGCAGCGCTTGGAAAACGCCACGGACCTGTCAACGCTCGCCTACGAGGTGGGCTTGCTGTCCGATGTTCCGCTTAAGACGGAGCCCAAGGAGACCAAACAAAAGCTGCATCCCATCGAGACCATTCCCGATATGCTGGGCGTCGAGATCTCGTTTATCCGCTCGCTCGCCGAGAACGACCTCATTCGCATCATCAAGAGTCCGCAGAACCGTGAGCTCGTCGATGGTCGCGATTTTCCGATCATCCGCTACTGCTCCGAGCTGTCACGCTTCCATATCGAGCCGCGCAACCTGCGTCAGTACGTGTCTTCCGCCAACCGCGAATCCTCGATGTTTGAGCAAGTGCTCGTAAGCATGCTCGGCATGGACACCTCCGATGACGAGCGCGACGCCAAGCTCGAGCGTGCGTTTAAGAAGCTTCACGACCTGACGGAAGGTGTGCACACTGCGCTGCTCAAGAACCGCGTTTTTGAGTCGCTCAACGCCGTGGTCGAGGACGCCGACATCGATGCACTCGATGAGGAAATCACTCGCTCCGAGTTCACCAAAGCAAAAAACGAAGATACTGTCGCGCCGGCTTCGCACGAGGATTCTCTCGTAAAGCCGCTCAAGGTCGTCGCCCCTTCGCAAACCGGCACCGCCACCGCGGGCAAATAACAGCTGCCGCTTATCCGGCAACCCATTGAAAGGTCATGCAATGTACGACTTCGAATCTCAAATCGTCGACATCCCCGACTATCCCGAGCCCGGAGTCATCTTTAAAGACATCACGCCGCTCTTTGGCAATCCCGAGGCGCTCAAAGCCATGACCGATGCCCTCGCCGAGCACTTTGCCGGCATGGGAATCACCAAGGTCGTGGGCCCAGAGGCTCGCGGCTTTATGGTTGGCGTACCGGTGGCTGTAGCCCTTGGCGCCGGCTTTGTTCCCGCACGTAAACCGGGCAAGCTGCCGCGCGAGACCGTAAGCCAGAGCTACGAGCTCGAGTACGGCACCGATTCAATTGAGATCCATGCCGACGCTATCAGCTCTAAAGATACCGTGTTGATTCTGGACGACTTGGTCGCGACGGGCGGAACCGTCGAGGCAACAGGTAAACTGGTGCGAGATATGGGCGCAAAGCTTATCGGTTACGGTTGTATACTTGAGCTTGCGTTTCTCAACCCGCGCGAGAAGCTCACGCCGTCTGATGACGATGTGGAGCTCTTTAGCCTGGTGACGGTAGGCTAGCCGTTACCCTTAGTTACTGGAAAGGAAGCTACATGCGCACAGCAAACACGCACAAAAATATGGCACGCTGCGCTGCTACGGCAACCCTCGCTTGTGTTTTGGGCTTGGGCCTCGCGGCTCCTGCCTACGCCGATACCGCATCCGACCTTGCCGCTGCTCGTACGAAACTCGAGCAGATCGGCACCCAAACCCAGCAGATTTACGATGAGCTTGCCACGCAGACGCAGGCGCTCGATCAGACTGCCGGCGAGATCACGCAAAAGCAGCAGGAGATCGCCGATGGTCAGGCCAAGCTCTCGACCTATGTCGCCGGCGAGTACAAAACCGGCGGTCTGAGCCTGCTTCAGGTTTTGACGGGTGTCGATGATCTGAGCGATATGCTCAACCGTCTGTTCTACTACGGCAAAGTTTCCGATAAGCAAGCTCAGACCATTCAAGAGGTCAAGGAGCTTAAGCAGCAGCTCACCGATAAGCAGGCCGAGCAGGAGAAGAACGTCGCCGCGACGCAAAAGAAGGTCGACGAGCTCAATGCCCAGCAGGCTGAGGCTCAGAGTGTCGTGAACTCCCTGGATTCGCAGCTGCAGGCCGAGCTCGCTGCCGAGGCCGAGGCCAACGCTGCGCTGCAGGCTGGCATTAATGCTAGCACCGCCGAAAAGGCCACGGTGAGCAACGACACCGCCGGTACGACCGAGAACACCAACAATGGCGGCCAGACCAACAATAACAACAACCAGGGCGGCAACACGCCGGCTCCCGCACCGCAGCCTGCCCCCACGCCCGCTCCGGCTCCCACGCCTTCGGCACCGAGTCAGTCTGTTGATGGTGGCTCCGTTGTTTCGCGCGCCTACAGCAAGCTCGGCTATGCGTATTCTTGGGGCGGCATTGGACCGAACAGCTTTGACTGCTCCGGTTTTGTAAGCTATTGCCTCACGGGACGCTACTGCCGTCTGGGCACCACGGTCGACTTCATGGGTTGGACCCGTGTGTCCGATCCGCAACCCGGCGATGTTGTGGTTAACTCCTACCATACCGGCATTTATATCGGTAATGGTCAGATGATCCATGCTTCCGACTACAAAACGGGCGTCATCATCAGCTCCGTTGCCGCCGGCATGAACAACAATTATATTTTCGTTCGCTACTAAGTGGTTTAGCTCAGCAAGCAAAGATGGACCTCGTATCCTTGGGGAGCGAGGTCCATTGTTTTATCTCGAGCGCCCGTTTTGCATGTAAGCAACAATCTAGTTTTGAATACTAGATATGCGCAGCATCTGTCCAAAAGATAGCTATAATTGTTGAGGAACAACTAGAAAGGACCCTCAATGAGCTGGGCACTTATCTCAGATTCGAGCTGCAATCTTCGCGATTGGCAACCGACTGCACCCCGTACCACTTTTGCATTCGCTCCTCTCAAAATTCGAGTAGGGGAGCGCGAATTTGTCGACGACCTTTTGCTCGATGTTCACGAGCTTAATGTTGCCATTCAGTCGGAAGCCAGCGCATCATCGAGCGCCTGCCCAAGCGTGGGGGAGTGGGCTGAGCTCTTTAAGCTCGCCGACAAGACGATCTGCATGCCAATCTCGGAGGGTGTCTCTGGAAGCTATAACGCTGCCGCTACGGCACGCGATATGGTACTTGCCGAGGAGCCCAATCGTCAGATTCACCTGGTCAATTCGCGGGCAGCAGGCGGCAAGATGGATCTGATCTTCTTGCTGTTTGATCGTTATCTTGCAAGTAACCCGGACGTTTCCTTTGAGGACGCCTGCGCTTACTTCGACAGTCTCGAGCAAAACAGCAAGATTCTCTTTAGCCTGTGTAATTACGAGAACCTTGCAAAGGCCGGACGCATTCCTAAGGCAGCCGGCGTCATTGCCAACAAGCTCAATATCCGCATTTTGGGCACGGCGAGCGAGGAAGGCGAGATTAAACTCGTCGGCCACACGCGTGGCGAGAAAAAGATGCTCGCCAAGATTGTCGACACCATTGAGGCAGAGGGCTTTACAGGTGGCGAGGTCGTTATCGACCATGTTGAGAATGAGGCGGGTGCCCAGGCGCTTGCTGACCGCATTGTCGAGCACTGGCCCAGCTCCAAGACGATTATCATGCCCTGCAACGGCCTGGATTCATACTATGCCGAGATGCACGGGCTCATTATCGGCTACGGCATGGGCGTGGCTTCGGGCCGATAATGTCCAACTAGATAAACGCACGGGCGGGATAAGGGGCCAATGACTCTTATCCCGCCCGTCTTATACCTCGGTTAACTATTAAACCCGTTGAACTTAAGATAGCTCATCAGATACGCCTTCGAAACAAAGGACGAAACCGCGCTGCGCACGAGCAGCGACTCGCGCGTAGCCTGACGCGCCGTATCGGGAACCGGCGTCTGCTCGACGGAAAATGCCGCTCGAATCGATGCCTCGAGCTGGTCGACCACATAATCGAAAGCGGTCGGCGCATCGTAGCTCAAACGCTGAATAGTAAAGAGCGCCTGGACTGCCGCGATGGGAAGCACCTGCTTAAAGATGCAGATGGCGATCAAGCGCGCGATCTGCTCACGACCATACTGCTTTTTAACGGGAGCAGGAACGAGACCGACCTTCACATAGTTATTGATCATCGATGGCGTTATAACAGGCTGCTCCACACAAATGGAAAGCGGCTCCATCCACAGTGCAACATACTCAATGACCTGATCGCGGTAAAGCGTCACATTGGGCAGTTGGTCATAGCGCGATAGGCTCAACGAGTTGAGCTTACGCACGATATCTGATTGGATAAATGCATCGGGCAGCACCGTTGGTTGAATATCCTCGGGCTTAATGCTGACCGATGTATCGGACATCGGGATAACATGTTTAGCGTGGTTCATAAGAGGCCTCCGTTCATATCTATTTTCTATTCTAGATGATGTGGTTTTGCATACCACGTAATAACGGCGATTCATATAGCTCTTACGAAGAGAAACTCAAAATCAATACCAAAACGCCCCTGGATCTAAAAGCATTTGCTCATCGATCCAGGGGCGCATATTAAACAAATAAGACAACCTTACATAAGATATATTATCGTACTTATGCGCGAAGGAAAGCGTATGCGCTGGTTGCCGCTATGGCTCCATCAGAAACGGCGGTCACAACCTGGCGTAAGCGCTTGGAACGGATGTCGCCAGCGGCAAATAGACCAGGTGTACGGGTGGCCATCGAATCGTCGGTGACAATGCCGCCGTCGGGAGCCAGGTCGACTAGATGCTCAACAAGCTCGGTATGTGGCTGCGTCCCCGTAAAAACAAAGATGCCGAATGAGCCGGGCTCAAATGACTCGGTATGAGTTTCCCCGGATGCATTATCCTTAAAGGTGATCGTCGTTGGCATGGCTTCGCCCGATAGCTCCACAATACTAGTTTGGTACCTAACTGTAACATTATCCTTTTCGAGTACTTTCTGAACAACACCACCAGGCGCACGGAACTGATCGCGACGCAGCACGATGGTCACGCTGCTGGCAATGTCGGCCAGGAACAGCGCCTCCTCGCATGCCGAATTGCCGCCTCCGATAACAAAGACCCGCTTGCCACGGAAGAACATGCCGTCACACGTCGCGCAATACGAAACGCCACGACCGCGATACGTATCCTCGCCTGCGAAACCTGCCGGACGCGGCGTGGCACCCATGCAAGCGATAACGCTCGAGGCCAGCGTATCGCCCATATCGTGATGCACCGTAAACAACGCTGCATCGGCATCGTAATCGATACCCGTAACCATGCTCCATGTAACCTGTGCTCCCAAGCCCTCTGCATGCTGCTGAAAACGCTCGCCGAGTTCGGCGCCACTCAGGAGCGGGAAACCCGGATAGTTCTCGACCTCATTGGTTGTGGCGATCTGCCCTCCCGACATGCCCTGCTCAATCACGGTCGTCGTCAGGTTGGCACGCGCAGCATAAATGGCGGCAGCATAGCCCGCGGGGCCGCCACCGATAATCGCAACATCGATCGGCTGATCGGTAGTCATGGAACATCCTCTCGTCGAAACATTGACGTTCTTTGCGCTCATACCCAAATTTACGTGAACGTGACACTCATGCACTACAATGATAAATCCGTATTACAAAGCTGAAGGGGAGTTATCGATGGACCAGGCGCAGACGAGTGACGACGCTCCCCTGCTCACGCACAGCACTCCCCAATCGGAGCAAACCACGCTCCTGGCTCAACAAAAACCTCTCGTGACCATCGTGCACGCCTCCGTTGGCTCGGGCCACAAGGCCGCCGCAAATGCGATAGCGCAGGCATTCGACCTCATCCGCGGCACCAATGGCATCCCCGAGGATATTGAGATTGAAGTGCTCGATATCCTTGATTTTGGACGTATTAAATTCGACGGCAATAAGACCGCGGCTTCTTTTACGGGAGCCACGCGCCCCATTTACGACCTGACCTGGCGATATACGCTTACGGGACATCTTCTCTGGGGTGGCGGAACGGCATGGTCGCGAATTATGTTCCCCGCCTTCAACGAATATATTCGTAGCCGCAGGCCCATAGCCGTGGTTGCAACGCACATCACAGCAGCCAATGTTGCCGTGGGCGCCCGCGTAATTACGGGTATCGATTATCCGGTCATCTGCGTACCGACCGACTACGAAGTCGAGGGATGGTGGCCCCACAAGGACACCGATTTATTCTGTGTTGCCAACGAATTTATGGCCGAAACACTGCGTCCGCGCAAGGTGCTCGAGACAAAGATTCGCATAACCGGCATTCCTATTCGCGCCGGATTCGACACGGATTACGATCGCGAGGAAGAGCTAGCTAAGTTCAACCTCCCCACCGACAAGACCGTCGTGCTGGTAATGGCCGGTGCCAGCTTGCCTCAACCGTACGTTCGCTTTCGCGCGGAGATGGACCGCACCCTCCCCTTCCTACGCAGCTTCGAAGACATGCACTTTGTCTTTTTGCCGGGCAAAGACACCGAATATGCCACCCGCCTCAAAACGCTCTTCGACGCCATGAAGCTCGAAAACGTCACGGTTCTGGACTATGTCGATGATATGGCAGCGCTTATGCACGGCTGCGACCTGGCAATTCTCAAATCGGGCGGACTCACCGTCACCGAATGCCTGTGCGCACACCTGCCGATGATCCTGCTGGGCAAGTCCTATGGCCAGGAAAAGGCCAACACCACCATGCTCACCGGCATGGGCGCCAGCATGCATGTCACCACCGCACGAGAGCTCATCGTGACGTTGCGTCATCTCCACGATCATCCTGAGTCGCTCAAGGCACTGCTCATCAACGGCGAAGTACTACGCCGCCCCCACGCAGCCGAAGACATAGCCATCGCAACCATGGAGCTCGTAGGCAAACCCCAAAAGCGCAAAAGAGCCTTTTGCCGCTTCTACTGGGGCGGAAAACCCGCGCATATCCGCTAGCGTCTTTATGTCCGCTTACCTGCGGGAGGCCCCTATATATCATCCCATGCTCAAACATTCTCGCTT
>UREC01000060.1:0-10095 GCA_900546755.1 uncultured Collinsella sp.
GAACGTCCTCGGACATGCAAAGAGGCTCCGCATCGCGCTTCGCGCTGCGGAGCCTCTTTGCGTCCTGCGGAATGTTCCGGAGGGAAGCCCCCGTCACGCCCCCGGATTCCCTGCGTTTACGGCCTTGAGGTCGGCGGGCGGGGGAGGACGTGGTTGTGGGGGATGCGTGTCCCGGTCGCTGTTTCGCGGCTCTGCCGCGAAAGGCGCGCTACTTTGGGGCGGATGGAGGACGTGGTTGTTGCGCTAACTTGTCCCTACCGCATTTCTGGAGCGTTTCCCCACCACAAATTACCCTTGGCATACTTGCGCGAACGATTGCTCGTGCTACACTTGCAATTGCTGTTTCAGGGCGGGGTGGAATTCCCCACTGGCGGTAAATCGGGCGGTGCCAAAGGGGTGCCGTGGCGCAGACGAGGCGTTTGCGACCGAGCCGATGAGTCCGCGACCCGTGTGTGCGTTGGTTCGCATGCCGGCTGAACTGGTGAGATCCCAGTACCAACGGTTAGAGTCCGGATGAAAGAGGCAGGTGATCTTAATGTCTGAACAGTCGCAGCATATCCATTTTGAGAACACGAATAGGTGGAGCACCAAACAGCTCGTTACCATGGCGCTGATGTGCGCCTTGGGCGCCCTGTTTATGTATGTGCAGCTGCCCATTCTTCCCTCGGCGCCGTTTTTGACGTATGACCCGTCGCTGGTGCCGGCGATGGTGTGCGGGTTTGCGTATGGTCCTGGTGCCGGCACTGCTGTTGCCGCCATGGCGATCGTTATCCATGCGCTCACCACGGGTGACTGGGTCGGCGCGCTTATGAACCTGGCTGCCACGCTGGGCTACATTCTGCCCGCGGCTATCGTCTACCAGAAGATGCATACCTATAAGGGTGCCGTGATTGGCCTGGTGCTCGGCGTCATTGCCGCTACGGCGTTGTCTATGGTCGCAAACCTTACCATTGGCGTTTGGTTCTGGTATGGCTCGGTCGATGCGATCGCCCCGCTCATGATTCCCGCCGTTTTGCCGTTCAACCTCATCAAGACCGTGCTCAACTCGGTGTTGACGCTGGCAGTGTACAAGGCGGTCTCTAATCTCATCACGCCCAAGAAGGACCAGGTCAAAGGCCGCGCATGATTGAGTGTCGGAGCGTTTCCTTTAGCTACGACGGCGCTGCGAAAGCGCTCGATGGCATCGATCTGAACATCGAGGATGGCGAGTTTTTCTGCATCCTCGGCGGCAATGGGTCGGGCAAGTCGACGTTTGCCAAGCACCTGAACGCGCTGCTGCATCCCGATACGGGAACGGTGTGCGTCAACGGCATGGACGCGTCCGATCCCGAGCTGGTCTACGACATCCGCTCGACTGCGGGCATGGTGTTCCAGAATCCCGATGACCAGCTTGTGGCGACGCTTGTCGAGGACGATGTTGCGTTTGGTCCCGAGAACTTAGGGGTCGAATCGGCCCAGATCGCGCAGCGCGTGCGCGAGGCACTGAAGGCCGTGGGTCTGGTGGGCTTTGAGCGCCACGAGACCCACGCTCTCTCGGGCGGACAAAAGCAGCGCGTGGCGCTTGCCGGCGTGCTCGCCATGGAGCCACGCGTGCTCATTTTGGACGAAGCGTCCTCGATGCTCGATCCGCGCGGGCGCAAGGGCCTTATGAAGGCCTGTCACGCGCTGCACGAACGCGGCATGACCATCGTGATGATTACGCACTTTATGGAAGAGGCCGCTGAGGCCGATCGCGTTGCTGTCTTCCAAGCGGGGCGCGTTGCCATGCTCGGCACGCCCGAGGAGATCTTGACGCGGGCGGACGAACTCGCGCGGCTGAATCTGGATATGCCGGCATCGTGCTGTCTTGGCAGGGCGCTTCGCGCGAAGGGCGTGCCCATTTGCGCACGGGTGCGCGAGGCGGATATGGTCGCCGAGATTGCGCAGACTTATGCCGAGCGGAGTGGGACAGGCATCGCCGGGCGGCCTTTCGCATCCGATCCTCGTATTCCCGACAACGTCTCCTCTGCAATCGATGGCGCAGACGCGCTGGAGCCCGTCATCGAGATTTCGCACCTTTCGTATAGCTATTCGCTGAGCGCCCGCGAGCGCCGTCGCTGGCAAAAGCGCTCAGCCGTCGAGGGCGCATCGAACAAACAGGCTCTCTGGGGCAACGACCCCAGCAGTCCGTGGGCACTGCGTGATGTATCGCTGACGGTGCGTCGTGGCGAGTTCCTGGGCCTTGCGGGCCATACCGGTTCGGGTAAGTCGACGCTGGTTCAGCATCTCAACGGCCTGATTCGTCCCCAGGAGGGTTCCGTTTATGCGTTGGGGCTCGACCTGGCAAACAAGAAAGATGCCGCCGCGGTTAAGGCAAAGGTCGGCGTGGTGTTTCAGTATCCAGAGCGTCAGCTGTTTGCCGAGACCGTGGCACAGGACGTGGCATTTGGTCCGCATAACCTTGGCTTGTCGCAGGCCGAGGTTGCCCGCCGCGTTGAGTCATCGCTCGCGCGCGCGGGCCTCGACCTGGCCACGGTGGGCGACAAGAGCCCCTTTGAGCTCTCGGGCGGGCAGCGGCGCCGCGTGGCGTTTGCTGGCGTGCTTGCCATGGAGCCCGAGGTCCTGGTACTCGATGAGCCCATGGCGGGGCTCGATCCGGCGGCGCGCAGTGATTTCCTGGAGCTCATCGATCGACTTCACCGCGATGGCCTGACCGTCGTCATGGTCTCACACAGTATGGATGACCTTGCCAATTGCTGCGACCGTATTGTCGTGATGAACGAGGGCACGGTGTTTGCCGAGGGTACGCCCGCTCAGGTTTTTGCGTATGCCGATGAGCTCAAGTCGATCGGCTTGGGTGTTCCCGCTGCCCAGCGCATGGCGCTGGCGCTTGCGAGGGCAGACGTGCCGCTACGCTTGGACGGCCTCTATACGGTTGAGTCGTTGGCCGACGAGTTGGCAGATTTGCTGATCGGTTGCTCAGACGGTTCTTCTAACGTTTCGGACGAGGCCGAATCCAAGACGGTCGCGCGAGAGGAGGGCTGCTAATGGAGGCGTTTTCGTTTGGCAGCTACTATCCCGGCGATAGTACAATCCACCGCCTGGACCCGCGAACCAAGTTGCTCTTGGGCTTTGTGTTTCTGATCACGACGCTCACGGTCAGTAGCTTCCGCGGACTGGTCCCGGTCGCAATCTTCGTTGTCCTGATCTATGCCGTGTCCCGGGTGCCGCTTCGCCGTGTCCTGTCATCGATGGCGCCGCTGCTGGCGATCGTCGTGGTGGTCGCGGTGCTCAACCTGTTTTCCGACCAGAGCGGGCGCATTCTGTGGCAGCTCGGCTTTTTGCAGATAAGCGAGGGCTCGCTGCATTCCGCCGCCTTTATGGCGTGCCGCCTGACCTTGATGATGGCCGGTATGAGCGCTATCACGCTCACCACACCGACGCTCGACCTCACCGCGGGCTTTGAGCGCCTGCTCGCGCCGTTTGCGCGTGTGGGACTTCCTGCGCACGAGCTCGGCATGATCATGGGTATCGCGCTGCGCTTTATGCCGCAGTTTGCCACCGAGATGAAGCAGACGGCCGATGCGCAGGCGAGCCGCGGTGCGCGCGTGACGGGAGGCCCGCTCGGCGGCGTGCGTATGCTCGGCAGTGTGGCGATTCCGCTGTTCACGGGCGTGTTCCGTCATGCCGAAACGCTGTCTGCCGCCATGGATGCCCGTTGCTATCATGGCGAGCAGGGCCGCACACGTCTGCATGCGCTTGCATTTGGCCGCGGCGACGCGTTGGCGGCGGTGGTGACGGCGTTGCTGCTCATCTGCGTCATTGTCATCAATCTTCAACTTGTTTAGGCGCGATTCGAGCGCAGGAAAGGGGTCCCTATGACCGACAACGATCGCACGGCGCAGCTCGAGCGCGCCTGTTCGTATCTTAGGCGTATTCCGGCGTGGTATCTTGCCACGATCGACGTGACGGACGGACATCAGCCGCGCGTGAGGCCGTTCTCGTTTGCCATGGTCGATGATGGCAAGCTGTGGTTTTGCACCTCGCGCGATAAGGACGTGTGGGCGGAGTTGAGCGCGAATCCCAAGTTTGAGCTCTCGGGCTGGAAGCCGGGGGAGTGCTGGATCGTGTTAACTGGCGAGGCCGCGCTCGAGGACGACGCGGTCGTGAGCGACCGGGTGCGCCAAGCCGGCTTTAAGCACATGGTGGGCATCGGCGAGCAACACGATAGTGCCAACGACGGTCGCCTTGCGTTTTTCTCGGTGCGAAATATCGCCGCCCGTTTCTGTGATATCGACGGCAGCGAGGAGCGCCTGGAGCTTTAGCCCTAGGGTAGCTAAAACAGCCCCGACCCAAAAAGACTAGTGCCAGGAGGACACATGGACGGATTGAATACGGTGTTGGAGTATCTGACGTCGGTGCCGGCATGGTATTTGGCGACGAGCGTTGACGGACAGCCGCATGTGCGTCCGTTTTCGTTTGCGCAGATCCAGGACGGCAAGCTGTGGTTTGTAACGGCGCGCACCAAAGACGTGTGGCAAGAGCTGCTGCAAAATCAACGCTTTGAGGCCACGAGTTGGTGGCCGGGCCATGGTTGGCTCATCTTGCGCGGGCGTGCGGGTCTGGATGACCAAGCCGCTCCCGATATGCGCGAGGCAGGCTGGAAGCACCTGGAGCGCCTAGGCGAGCACTACGAGGGCGCAGACGATCCCACGCTCGTCTTCTTTAGCGTGGAGGAACCCGAGGCCTTTATCTGCAACCATGACGAATGGGTGCCGGTCGAGCTCTAAACGAGTCTCTCAGCAAGCTTCGACAATTCAAATTCTCGCATGTAGCGGGCCCCACATTGCAACGTCACCGTAAGGTGCATTGGGCAATGTGGGGCCCGTATTCATTTGTCAATTCCTTCGAGTGAATGTGTCGGGACTGTTTCAATGCATGAATATGTAAAAGATTTGCGTATATATGCATCTTTTGGTGCTAAAGTTTCAACCCACTTCATAACGACGGCTGCGGGATGCGCATTGGTGCATAACTGCAGACAAGGAGTCTGATATGTCATTAAAGGTTGGAATCGTCGGTGCGGCTGGATATGCCGGTGCCGAGCTCATTCGCCTCGTCCTCGGTCATCCCGAGTTTGAACTTGCTGCCATTACGTCCAACGCCGATGCCGGCCAGCCGTTGTCTGCGGTGTACCCGAGCTTCGCCGGCGTAAGCGATCTTGTCTTCACGACGCATGATGCCCCCGAGCTCAAGAACTGCGATACGGTCTTTTTGGCCGTGCCGCACACGGCTGCCATGGCACAGGTGCCCGCCCTGCTTGCCGCGGGGGTCTCCTGCATTGACCTCTCGGCCGACTATCGCCTGAGCGATCCGGCCACCTTTGCGGCCTGGTATGCCGCCGAGCACACGAGCCCCGAGCTACTCAAGAGCCGCGCCTTTGGTCTGCCCGAGCTGTTTTGCCAGGATTTGGAGACTGCTGCATCCGACCACGCCGACGGCAAGCCCGTGCTGGTCGCCTGCGCCGGTTGCTATCCCACCGCAACGAGCCTTGCCGCTGCGCCTGCCGTGCGCGCCGGCTGGGTTGCCCAGGGCGGTCCCGTGATCGTTGACGCTATCAGCGGTGTAACGGGTGCCGGTAAGTCCTGCAACGCCCGCACGCATTTTTGCAGCGCGGACGAAAACCTGGAGGCCTATGGCGTGGGCAAGCATCGTCACACGCCCGAAATCGAGCAGATCTTGGGCTTAACCGATCGCGTCGTCTTTACCCCGCACCTGGCACCGCTCAAGCGCGGTCTGCTCTCTACGGTGACGATGCCGCTTATGCCGCAGGCTATCGACACCTTGACCCTTGAGGACGTTGTCGACCATTACAAGCAGTTCTACGCCGGCCGCACTTTTGTGCGCGTACTCGATGCCGGCCAGCAGCCCAAGACGGCTTCGGTCGTCGGCACCAACGCCGCCCAGATCGGTCTCGCGCTCAACAAGCGCGCGGGCGTTCTGGTGGCTACGGGCGCCATCGACAATCTGTGCAAGGGCGCAGCAGGCCAGGCGGTCCAGTGCGCCAATATCGTCTTTGGTTTTGACGAGCGACGAGGCTTGCCCACAGTGGCGTGCCCGGTGTAGCACATTCGATTGTTAGCGATTTGGTAGTCGGGCATCGAGTGGGGCGCCACTCTTAAGCTGGTCTCATGATTGTGGCTGGCATGGCGCACCAACCGATGCCCATTTTTTGTTTGACATAAGGAGTCATAAAGACGATGAATACAGAGCAGTTCGATATCAAGATTCGTGCCGTAGAAGGCGGCGTAACGGCGGCAGCCGGCTTTAAGGCGGCGGGAATCCATGCCGGATTCCGCAAGAATCCCGAGCGCCTGGATTACGCGCTCGTCGTGCCCGATAAACCCTGTCCCGGCGCTGGAGTGTTTACCACCAATCGCTTTTGCGCGGCGCCCGTGCAGGTGAGCCGCGCCAACCTGGGCGGTGCCGACAAGGGCTACGGTATCATCGCCGGCGTTTCGGTCAACTCTGGCAATGCCAACGCCGCCACGGGCGAGACCGGCCTTGCATGCGCGCGCGAGACGTGCAGCATCGCATCGCAGGTCATCGGCTGCGAGCCCCAGCAGATCCTGGTTGCCTCCACGGGTGTGATTGGCCAGATTCTGCCGATCGACACGTTTGAGACCGCCGTTCCTGCTGCCTACGAGGCGCTCTCCGCCCACGGTGGCGCCGATGCCGCTCGCGCCATCATGACGACCGACACGCACTCCAAGGAGTACGCCGTGTCCTACGTCAGTGAGGCTGCGGGTCATGCGGGCAATGTCTATACGGTAGGCGGAATGTGCAAGGGCTCGGGCATGATCATGCCCAACATGGCAACCATGATCGCGGTCATCACTACCGATGCCCCCGTCGAGCCGGAGGCGCTCCATGCCCTGTTGCTCTCCACCGTCAAACAGACCTTCAACAAGGTAACGGTCGATTCCGACACCTCGACTAACGACACCTGCATCATGCTTGCCTCCGGCGCCGCTGCCGCAGATGCCGAGCCTATTGTCGAGGGCTCTGACGCCTTCGACGAGCTAGCCTTTGCCGTGCATGAGGTGTGCGAGAGCCTGGCGCGCAACATCGCCGCAGATGGCGAGGGCGCATCCAAGCTCGTGACGGTTAACGTCACCGGCGCCGTGAACGACGAGGAGGCCGATATCGCCGCTCGTGCCGTCGCCAACTCGCCGCTCGTCAAGACCTGCATTGCCGGCCACGATTGCAACTGGGGCCGCGTTGCCATGGCGCTCGGTAAGTGCGGCGTGCAGTTTAACCAAGAAGATGTGTCCATCGACATGATGGGTATGCCCGTCTGTCGCGATGGCCTGACGGTCCCCTTCGATGAGGACGAAGCCCTGCGACGTTTTGAGGCGCCCGAGATCGTGATCTCGGCCGACCTGGGCGCAGGGGACGCGGCGACCACCGTGTGGACTTGCGACCTCACGCACGAGTACATCTCCATTAACGGTGACTACCGTTCCTAGACTCCCGATGTGCCGTGCATCCCGCTGCAATCTCGGGCAACGAGGTACGGCGCGATAGCTAAACGAAAGACGAGGCAGACTATGAAGTTCGCACGCGATTGTCGCTCGAGCGAATCCAACGAAGTTACCGCGCAGCTGCTGTTCGAGGCGCTGCCGTGGATTAAGAACCTGACCGGTAAGACGGTCGTTATCAAGTACGGCGGTGCCGCCATGGTCGACGAGCAGCTGCGGCGCGACGTGATGAGCGACATCGTCCTGCTCAAGATTATCGGCATGCGCCCTGTTATCGTGCACGGTGGCGGCAAGGCCATCAACGAGGCTCTCAGCCACTACGACATCCCCGTCGAGTTTAAGAACGGCCAGCGCGTGACTGCGCCTGCCACCATGGATATCGTGCGCGAGGTGCTGGGCGGCAAGGTCAATCAGGAGCTGGTCGCGGCGCTCAACCACCACGGCAACCTGGCCGTGGGCGTGTCCGGCAGCGACGCCGGTACCCTTATCGCCGAGCCACTCGACCCAGAGCTCGGCCGCGTAGGCAAGGTTACGCACGTCAACACCGACTATATCGAGCGTTTGCTCGACAGCGAGTACATTCCCGTTATCGCCACGGTCGCAGCGGGGGAGGACGGTGGCTTCTTCAACATCAACGCCGATACCGCCGCCGGCGCCGTTGCGGCGGCGCTTCATGCGCACAAGGCGATTTTTTTGACCGATGTCGACGGTCTGTACGAGGACTTTAGCGACAAGGATTCGCTTATCTCCAACCTGACGCTCGACGAGGTCAATGAGATGCTCTACGGCGGCGAGGTCGACAAGGGCATGATCCCCAAGCTGCGCGCCGCCGTCGATGCGCTTACCGCTGGCGTGTTCCGAGCCCACATCATCAATGGCACGACGCCGCACTCGCTGCTGCTGGAGCTGTTGACCGATGCTGGCGTCGGCACCGTGATTCATTCCACCGAGACAGCCTACGAATTCGATACGCATCCGCACCCGCTTTCGACGTTTGCGGCGCGCCTGACCGAGAACCTCGACGAGGTCGAGAAGCTCCAGACGGTCTAGCTGACCCGCGGTCGTCGCGTCCCTGCACCCATAGCCCTGCGCCGTACGGCGCCCAACGAAAGGCATCCCATGTCACTTGCAACTCAACAATCGCTCGAATCCCATTACGTTATGCATACTTTTGGTCGCTCGCCGGTAGAGTTTGTCGAAGGCCACGGCATGAAGCTCATCGGTGACGATGGTCGTGAGTATCTCGACTTTCTCGCTGGTATTGGCGTGTGTAGCCTAGGCCACGGTAATCCTGCAGTGCTTTCGGCGCTCGAGGCTCAGACCAAAAAGCTTCTGCACGTGTCTAACTACTTCTACATCGAGCAGCGTGGACAGGTCGCGGCGCTGCTGTCCAAGCTTGCCAACGACGACGTGGACAGTGCACGCGTGATTGCCGATGCGATTGCCGCCGGCGATGAGACCACGGCCGCTGCGCTCGGCGCTCCGACGGCGGGCGAGCAGGTGTGGGAGACGTTCTTTGCCAATTCTGGTGCTGAAGCCAACGAGGGCTCGATGAAGCTCGCGCGTCTGTACGCCAAGCGTGCTGGTAACGGCGGCAACACCATCGTATGCATGCGCGGCGGCTTCCACGGTCGTACGCTCGAGACCATTGCCGCTACCATGCAGGATTGGCTACAGGACAGCTTCCGTCCGCTGCCGGGCGGCTTTGTGGCCTGCACACCCAACGATGTCGATGAGCTGCGTGCAATCTTTAAGCAGCTGGGAAGCGAGATTTGCGCCGTCATGCTCGAGCCGATTCAGGGCGAGAGCGGTGTGCACCCCATGACCGAGGAGTTTATGGCGGCAGCGCGCGACTTGGCACACGAGGTGGGTGCCGTTCTTATCGCCGACGAGGTCCAGTGTGGCATCTTCCGCTCCGGCAAGCCGTTTGCATTCCAGACCTATGGCGTGGAGCCCGACATCATGAGCCTTGCCAAGGGGATCGCCGACGGCGTCCCCATGGGTGCCGTGGTGGCAAAGAAGGAGATCGCCGACGTGTTTAAGCCGGGCGACCACGGCTCGACCTTTGGCGGTAGTTGCTTGGCTGTCGCGGCGTGCGCCGCGACGCTCTCCGCGCTTGTGCGCGGCGACTACGCTGAGCATGCCGCCAAGGTGGGTACCTATATGGAGGCAAAGCTCGCCAAGTTACCGCACGTAACCGAGGTGCGCGGTCGCGGCTTGATGCTCGGCTGCGATCTGGATGACGCTGCGGGCGATGCGCATGATATTGTTGCCCGCGCGCTGGCCGCCGGCGCCGTGATTAACGCTACTGGTGCCCACACGCTGCGTTTCCTGCCGCCGCTTGTCTGCGAAGAAGCCGACGTGGACAGTCTGATCGAGATCCTGTCGGGTGTCTTGGCCTAACGCGGCGCAATAACTCAATTTGGACCGGGTTCCGGACTGCGGGCGTGCCCTATGTGGCATGATTCAGCGGTCTGGAGCCCGTTTTGCCTTAGATTTGCTAAGACAGGGAGACCTGCTGGGTAGCGCGCAGAGATGTGGTGTAAGAGGCGGGGAATGCCCCGCCTCCGCCCTT
>UREC01000061.1:0-9501 GCA_900546755.1 uncultured Collinsella sp.
CCAGAGCGACAACTTGTCATTCAAAGAGGACGGCATGACCAGAAGGTCTATGCCGTCCTCTTTTCATGCCAATTTGTTCGCTCTGGTGACCGCTCGCTGGCATTACCAAAACATCGACGGTCCAATAATGATCCCTTGGGGACGGAGAAAAAGTGGTCGTTGGGGGACGTTCTTGTTTGACTGGTCGTTTAAGAACGCCCCCGATGACTATTCGGATTGTTAATTTGTGCGGGTTGTGGTTTTGCGACCTGCTGAAATTTGAGATACTGTACAACTGTACGTTAACTAATCTTCGTAGTATATTGCTACCCGCAAAACTCAATACCATTGTGCTTCGAGACGCTAAAGCGCCTACGTACAATGTTTGTTGATAGTACGATTTGATTCAACGACAGGATGGATGGTCCAAGCGTGAGTCTCGGCAGCAAACTATCCGATGCAAAGGTCTCCTTTGCGATATTCAAGCGCGACATTAAGCGACTGCTTGTGAACCCCGTCGCCTTGGTGGTTACCCTGGGCGTGTGCGTTATCCCCTCGCTGTACGCTTGGTACAACATCGTGGCTAACTGGGATCCATATGGAAACACCCAGGGCATTAAAATCGCTATCGCCAACAACGATCAGGGCACCCAGAACGACCTAGTGGGCGAGCTCAATGCGGGCGATAAGGTGGTCGACCAGCTCAAGGAAAACGATCGGCTGGGCTGGACCTTCGTCGACTCGGCTGCCGATGCCAAAGAGGGCGTCGAGAGCGGGGAATACTACGCGGCGATTGTAATCCCCAAGAACTTCTCCGACAATCTCGTCTCGATGCTCGATGGCAATTACCATCAGCCTAAGCTGACCTATTACGTCAACGAGAAAAAGAGCGCCATTGCGCCCAAGGTTACCGATACCGGTGCCAACACCATCGAGGAGCAGATCAACTCGGAGTTTGTCTCCACGGTGGGCGAGACCGTAGCGGGCATCGCCAAGGATGCCGGCATCGATTTAAAGGACAAGGCAACCCAGACTCAGGACTCGCTGACAAGTTCGGTGTCCGAGGCATCCGACACCTTGGGTGAGGTGCGCGATTCGATTGGCGATATGAATGCCGCCATCGATAAGACGAGTGGCGCTATCGCCTCGGCTGATGCGGCGCTTGCCGGCTTGCAAGGTCAGGCACCGTCGCTGACGCAGGCAATCTCCCAGGGCAACGACCTGCTGGGCGAGGCTCGCGCCACGGCGGGAAACTCTATCACCTCGCTCTCCAAGGCACTCTCGGAAGGTAGCCTTGCACTCACCAAGACGTCAGCCTCCGCGAACGCTGCGATTGGCAAGCTAACGGGTACGGTCACATCTACGACCACCCGCATCGACAACTCGCTCGAGTCTCTCCAGGCGACGATCGATCACAATAAGGCCGTTATCGGGCACTTGGAGATTCTCGTTAATGACACGTCGACAGGTTCCGAGGAAATTGACGCGCGCATTGTATCGACCATCGATTCGCTTCGCGAGCAAAACCAGAAGCTGCAGAGCATCAAGGATGGCCTTTCTGCACAGTCGAGCGCCATGGCAAATGACGCCACGGCCGTCTCGAACGCGAGCAACGCACTCAACGCGGCAATTCAGACCGGTACGGCTAACCTCGGTCAGGCTCAGACCGATCTGGGTCAGAACGCACTTCCGAAGGCTTCGAGCGCGCTTGACTCCTTTGCCGCCGTTTCGGGCGATTTGACCGGCATTGTATCGGGTATGACCCCCACGATAGCGAGCGCGCGCGGCACGCTGGCGCAGCTCGGCGCCACGCTCAAGCAGGCAAAGACCACGCTGTCCCAAACCGACGCCTCCCTTGCCAAGGTTCAGGACAAGCTCGCGACCGCCGCCAATGACATTGCGGCGTTGCAGACCTCTGGGTCTATGGGCGAGTTAGCCGACCTCATGGACGTCGACGTCAATGACGTGGCAGATTTCATGGCATCTCCGGTTGAGCTGACATCCAAGTCAATCTATCCGGTCAAGAGCTTTGGCTCGGGCATCGCGCCCTTCTACACCAATCTGGCGCTGTGGGTAGGCGGCTATGTGCTCATCGCTATCTACAAACTCGAGGTCGACCGCGAGGGCATCGGTAGCTTTACGGCGCGTCAGGGCTACTTTGGCCGCTGGCTGCTACTGGTGATCCTGGGCGCGTTCCAGGCCATCATCGTTACGGTAGGCGACCTAGTCATTGGCGTTCAGTGCGTCAATCCGCTGCTCTTTGTGCTGGGCGGCATCGCTATCTCGTTCACCTACGTCAATATCATCTATGCGCTGTCCACCACCTTTAAGCATATCGGTAAAGCCATTGGCGTCATCCTCGTCATTGTGCAGATCCCCGGCTCGTCGGGCATGTATCCCATCGAGATGATGCCCGGCTTCTTCCAATGGCTGCATCCGCTGCTGCCCTTCACCTATGGCATCAACCTGCTGCGCGAGACCGTCGGTGGCATGTATTCGTTCAACTACCTGTTCAACCTGTGCATCCTGGGCGTGTTCCTTATCATCGCGCTCTTTATCGGTCTGCAGCTGCGCCCGTTGCTGCTCAACCTCAATCTGCTCTTTGATAAGCAGCTTTCCACGACGGGCCTCATGATCTGCGAGTCCAACGACCTGCCGCGCCAGCGCTATTCGCTGCGCACGGCCATGCGCGTCATGCTCGATTCGGATTCGTACCGTCGCGAGCTGCTCGATCATGCCGTGGCGTTTGAGCATCGCTACCCGTACTACATCAAGGGCGGTTTTGCCGCCGTGGTAGGCGTGCAGGTTCTGCTCTTTGTGCTCTCGACGGTGCTCGATATCGACAATAACGGCAAGATCATCCTGCTCGTTATCTGGATCATTTCGGTTATCGCCATCTGTGGCTGGCTCATCAACATCGAGTACATCCGTGCGAGCCTCAATACCCAGATGCGTATCTCGGCGCTTTCGGACGAGGATCTTCGCCGTGAAATGCGCGAGCACACGGCTGCCATTCCTGCCGCTCGTCGCATGTTTGGTCTCAACGCCAGCGAGCGGGGCACCAAGGACAGCGAACAGCCCACGAGCCGTCTGCCGCATATCGGTGCGCATCGTAAAGCTCATGATGCCGACGGCGTTGACAACGTAAACGGAAACGACGGGGATACCACCCCGCTCGGCAAGCACTCCAAAGGAGGTGAGGCATAAATGAAGAACATCCTGCACCTGTTTAAGCGTGATGTCCAAAACGTGTCTCGCTCCGTGATCGGCATGGTCGTCGTGATGGGCCTGATCATCGTTCCGTGTCTCTATGCATGGTTTAACATCGCCGGCAGCTGGGATCCCTACGGCAATACCGGCAACCTTAAGATTGCAGTGGTCAACACCGACGAGGGCTACGAGAGTGATCTGATTCCCGTCGAGGTCAACGTGGGCGAAAACGTAACCGCCACCCTGCGCGGCAATGAGAACTTCGACTGGGTCGTCCTCAACGACCGCGATAAGGCGATTGAGGGCGTTAAGTCGGGCGCATACTACGCTGCCGTCGTTATCCCTAAAACGTTTAGCGCCGACATGATGACGCTTTTCTCGACCGAGGTGAAGCACGCCGATATCGAGTTCTACGAGAACCAGAAGGCCAACGCCATCGCCCAGATCGTGACCGAAAAGGGTTCGAGCGCCGTCCAGAGCCAGGTGAATGAGACCTTTACCAAGACCATCACGACCATCGGTCTTAAAACCGTGTCCAGCCTGCTCGACTATATGAGCACCGACCAGGTGAGCAACTTTATCGCCAATCTGTCCTCGGCGCTCGGTGATTCGGTCCAGGACCTGCAGGACGTTCAGGCCAGCGCAACGTCGCTTGCGGGCATTTTGAGCTCCACGTCCGATTCGCTGACGTCGGCGAGCGGCATGCTCAAGCAGACGGGCACCGTCGACGAGTCGACGAAGCAGCTGATGGAGCACGCCAAGAGCGGCATCAATGATTCCAAGGAAGCGCTCAAGGCCGCCAACGATGTCGTTGACGCGGCGATTGACGGAAGCGCGGGCTCGTTCGACAACGTATCCGCCGAGCTTGCGAAGGCATTGGGCACCGCAAACCAGCATGTGCACCTTACGGTGTCCCAACTCAACGATGCCGCTGCGGCCCTCGATGCGCGCGCCAAGGATATCGATGCGATGGCCGATCAGCTCCGCAACCTTGCCGACCAGGTGAGTGATGACAAGCTCAAAGACGGTCTCGAGTCCGCTGCGACGTCGCTGGGCAGAATTGCCGTGGAGTACCGCAACAATGCGAAGGACCTGACGGCGACCGCAAAGTCCCTTTCGGACGGCATTGCGGAGGTCAACAACTCGCGTGCCGAGGTCGACCAGGCCATCGCCGATGCCAAGGCGGGTATCTCGGGAGCCAAGTCCGACTACGATTCCACGTTCTCGGTTAAGGCCAAGGAGCTCAAGAAGACCATTTCGGGCGTTCTGGATTCCCTGAACGGTATCTCGGGTGACTTGGATAGCGCTGTGAGCGGTCTGACCGACGCATCCGGTTCGCTGGCAAAGGGCCTCTCCAAGGCTGCAAAGCTGGTCAACAAGGCTTCTGATCAGCTGGGTGAGGCATCGGACAAGATCAGCGCCTTTAAGGACGAGCTCGATGGCGCCCTGATGTCGGACGACCTTGCCACGATCAAGACGATGATCGGCAACGATCCCGAGGGTTTGGCCGTGTCGCTTTCCGGCCCCGTCGCGCTCGACCGCAAGCCGGTCTATCCGATCCGCAATTACGGTTCGGCCATGGCGCCGTTCTATACGATCCTGTCGCTGTGGGTCGGCTCGATCGTGCTGGCGGCCATGATGAAGGTATCGGTTGACGATGAGCTCATCAACGAGCTGATCCCCGTGCGCCTGCACGAGATCTACCTGGGCCGCTACCTGTTCTTTGGAGGTCTGGCCCTGCTGCAGGCGACACTCGTGTGCGCGGGCGACATCCTGTTCTTTGGCATCCAATGCGACAACCCGCTGCAGTTTGTGCTGGCGGGCTGGGTCGCGAGTCTCGTGTTCTCCAATATCGTCTACACGCTCACGGTTTCGTTTGGCGATATCGGCAAGGCGCTCGCTGTCGTGCTGTTGGTCATGCAGGTCGGCGGTTCAGGCGGTACGTTCCCCATCGAGATGACCGGCCCCGTGTTCCAGGCGATCTACCCGTTCCTGCCGTTTACCCACGGCATCAACGCCATGCACGCTGCCATGGCCGGTGCCTACCATATGGAGTACTGGATTGAGCTGGGCATTCTGGCGAGCTACCTGATTCCGTCGCTGGCCCTTGGCGTCGTCTTCCGCCGCCCGGTCATCAAAGCCAACGACTGGATCATCGAAAAGCTGGAGTCGACTAAGTTGATCTAGTTCAGCCAGGTAAACGCCGTCGGAACATCGAGATCTTCCAGTTTGATACTTTATTATGCTGGATTGCGATGCAACACCGGTTGTTGCTACAGTAGCGGGGCGTGCCGGGGGTCCGGCGCGTCCCGTTTTTATTTGACCATGAGGCGGCACGCAGCCATACGCGTGCGGACACCACGCCCAGATTGAGTGTGAGGATGTTCCATGGCCCAATACGCTGCCAACGAAATCGAAAACTTGCCCGATAGCCCAGTAGCCCGTGAGGATTTGGGCGCGGGCGGTATTCCCCGGGGCGCCGGCGCACGCTCTCCGCTGTTCTGGAAGGTTCTGCTCCTTTCGGTGGCGGTCATCTGGGGCTACTCCTTTACCACTATGAAGGACGCACTCGGCACCATTCCGGTGTTCGCGCTGCTCTATGTACGTTTTCTGCCCGCAGCGTTGGTCATGTTTGCCGTCTTCCACAAGCGCATCATCGCGCACCTCAACGCTCGCAACCTGATCGTTGGCCTGAGTATGGGCGTGCTCATGTGGGCGGCCTATGCGCTGCAGACGGTCGGTCTGGCACATACTACGGCGGGCAAGAATGCTTTTTTGACGGGCACGTATTGCATCCTTGTGCCGTTCGCGAGCTATTTCCTGAGCGGCGAAAAGCTCACTCGCTATAACCTGGGTGCGGCACTGCTGTGCCTGGCGGGCATTGGCCTGGTGGCACTCGATAGCGTCGAGTTCAATATCGGCGATGCCATTACGCTGGGCGGCGCGGTCTTCTTCGCCATCCAGATGGCGGTGACCGCCAAGTACGGTCGCAAAATGGACATCAACGTCATCACGTTTTGGATGTTTGTGGGCAATGGCATCCTAAGCCTGGTCTCGTCGCTGCTATTCGAGACCCAGGCGCCTCTGTCCGTGTGGACGCCGAATTTTATCTGTGTGATGGCGTTTCTCTCGGTGGGCTGCACATGCGTGGCTCTGCTCATCCAAAACGTCGGCCTGGCGCATGTCCCGGCTTCGACGGGCTCGCTGCTCCTTTCGATGGAATCGCCTTCGGGCGTGTTGTTTTCGGTGCTGCTGATGGGGGAGGCGCTCACCTCGCGCCTGCTCGCCGGCTTTGTGCTTATCTTCCTGTCGATTATCTTGAGCGAGACTCACTTCGATTTTTTGCGTCGAAAGCCGCGCTCGCAATTGTAAACAACTTGTTGCGCCGCCCTCCTGGGGCGGCGTTTTTTATGACTCGCCTTTAAAGTTGTACCTTGCACTTTACGCTATCAAAGTGCTTACTGCAAAAACGTTACTGGAGGGCATTTATGGCACCAGCTCAGTCCGATCTTCAACCGCAATCAGCGCCCAAGGCCACCGCAGCGGCGCAGGCCGCTATCGGTGACGGTCTCGTTGCAGAAGCTCAGGCTTTTGCAGACGAGCTCGCTGCGTGGCGACACGATTTACACCAGATGCCCGAGCTGGGTAATAGCCTCCCACAGACCTCTGCGTATATTCAAGCGCGCCTGACCGAGATGGAAATCCCATTTGCCACGCTCGTCGATGGTTCCTGTGTCGTGGGCCTTGTCGGCGCCGGTGCCGCCGCGGCCCAGGGCAATGGCGTCTGCACGGACGAACAGGCCGGTACGGTCATCATGCTCCGTGGCGACATGGATGCCCTGCCCGTTGCCGAAGAGTCAGGCGAGCCTTTCGCCTCTACGAACGGCTGCATGCACGCATGTGGACACGATATGCACGCGACGGCGTTGCTTGGAGCGGCGCGCCTGCTCAAGGCCCGCGAGTCTGCGCTTGTCGACGCCAACGCCACGGTTAAGTTGCTGTTCCAGCCGGGCGAGGAAACCTTTGAGGGTGCCCGCGCCGCCATCGCCGACGGTCTGCTGCAGAACCCGCGTCCCCAGGCCGCCTTTGCCATGCATGTCAATAGCCAGTCGCCGCTTGGCCTGGTGCTCTACGGCAGCCCGGCGCTCTCGGGCGTGTACGGTTTTCGCATCACGCTTCAGGGCAAGGGCGGCCATGGCTCGAGCCCCGAGATCTGCATCGACCCCATCACGGCCGGCGTCCATGTGCATCTGGCGCTTCAGGAGCTTATCTCTCGCGAGGTGCCGGCGGCCAAGGAGGTCGCGCTTACCGTTGGCAAGTTCGCCGGCGGTCAGGCCGCAAATGTCATCCCCGACACTTGTGTGCTCGAGGGAACGCTGCGTGGCTTCGACGTCGAGCTCATGGAGCACCTCAAGACCCGCATCGCGGAGGTCGTCAAAGGCGTTGCCACGACCTATCGTACGCCGGCGACTATCGAGACACTCTCGGATGTTCCCCCGCTCGTACTCGACGACGGCATGACGCAGGCGTCGCTTGGCTACGTGGGCGCGGTGCTGCCCAAGTCCGCCTTCCTGCCGCTGTTCCACGCCATGGCGAGCGAGGACTTCGCGTTGATCTCGAGCGAGATCCCGAGCGCGTACTTTACCGTGGGCGCTGCTGTGACTGATACGGACGAGCATTTTGCTCAGCATCATCCCAAGGCACGTTTTAGCGATGCCGAGCTTCCCCTTGGCGCCGCGGCTTATGCCGCCGTCGCTTTGGGCTACATCGCCGACCACCGGTAGCACCCAATCTTGCTACTCGTTTGCTTAAAAAGGAACAGTATGTCTCAGCAACGTAAGTTCTTCCCCGGCTGGCTCGTGGTGGCCTCCGGCTTTGTGATCATGGCCACGTGCTACACCATTTTCGTCAACTGCATGAGCCTGTTCCAGCCGCTCATCGTCAGCGACTTGGGGATATCTCTTGCGCAGTACAACATCTCCAATGCGATCTCCACGGTGGTGAGCGTTATCGGATCGCTTGTCATTGGCCATGTTGCCGACAAGGTTAGTGGTCGTATTTTGGGTTCGCTTACCGTCATCGCCACCTCGGCGGTGCTCGTGGGCATGAGCTTTGTCGGTGAGCTGTGGCAGGTCTACGTGCTCTTTGCCGTCTCGGGCTGCTTCGCCGTCGCATCGACCCGTCTGCTTATTAGCCTGGTGACCGCTAATTGGTTTACCGCCAAGCGCGGTCTTGCCATCTCCATCGCGCTTTCGGGCTCGGGCTTTGGCGGTGCCATCCTTTCGCCGATTGTGAGTTCACTTATCGTGAGCGTGGGTTGGCGCTCCGCCTTTCTGGTGCTTGCCGCCGTCTGCATGGTGGCGGCGCTGCCCATCACGGCGTATTCCTTCCGCACCAAACCTTCCGAGATTGGCCTGAAGCCGCTCGGCGAGAACCCGGGCGATCCGTCCGTCTCGACGGCTGGCGACAAGGACGAGCGCACGGCGCCCGAGGTTAACGTTGGCTGGTCTCGCATCAAGAAGAGCCCGGCGTTTTGGCTGCTCGTCGTCGCCTTTCTCTTTATGGGTCTCGTTAACGGCGCCATTTTGCCCAACCAGGTCACCAACATGACGAGCGTTACCGTCAACGGTGCCAAGATCGTCACGGGTGGCCACGACCCCATGTGGGCCGGTACGGTTCTTTCGGCCTACATGGTCACCGTCGTTATCGCCAAGATTTCGCTCGGCGCCATTTACGACCGTTTTGGCCTGCGCTTTGGCAATGTGCTGGGTTCTGTCGCGTGCATCATCGCCTGCGCCGCCCTGTGCTTTCCCGCAACCGACCTTGGCCCCATTGTGGCTGCCATTAGCTTTGGAATCGGAACGTGCATGGGCACCATCACGCCCACCATTGCCGCGTCCAAGCAGTTTGGCATGGCCGACCTGGGCAAGGTAACGGGCACCATCACCTCGCTCGAGATGGTTGGCGGCACGGTGGGCGCCATCGTCTCGGGAATACTGTTCGATGCCACGGGCTCCTTTACGAGCACATGGATCGTGTGCCTGGCGTGCTCGGTGGCAATGCTGGTGTTCCTGCTGGCGTCTGAGCCCATCGCGGCTAAGCTGCGCGCGAGCGTGGCGGGGGAGTAGGGACGACGTCGCTCGTAGCTCTTTGCCCCGTTTTGTCCGTGGCTGCCTTGGAAGCCGAATGGATGCTCGTACCGTCATTCGGTTTCCCATGCAGCCACGGGCTCAAGAGATGACCCGAAGTCTTTCCGTCCAACGGATTTTGTGATCCGAAGAGGCGGAAGGATTGCAGATTGCACACCGCGGC
>UREC01000062.1:0-8950 GCA_900546755.1 uncultured Collinsella sp.
TCAATGCCGCCTCGTTTCAAGGCACCTTGCTCGCTCTGGCGGGTTTTCGCTGTCGCTACCAAAACATCGGCACTCCCGTTGCTGGCGATGCGGCACTTGGGGACGTTCCTTTTTTGCCGGCACTTTGGGACACTCCTGATGTAGTCATTGGGGACGTTCTTAAATGACTACTCAGGATGAGCGTCCAAAAATCCGCGCTCGTTCGATTGGCGCATGTCTACGCAGCGTAGGTTGTCGAGCCTGGCCTTCAAATGGATACTGACTGTCGAACCGGTTCACTCCATTTCTTCAATTTGATTGGACAGCCCATGAACCAGACACGGCAAACCAATGCTTCCCATACTTTTTTGGCAGCGCATGCCATCAAGCAGCTGCGCGAAGAGCGCGGCCTCACCCAGCGCGCCCTGGCGGAAAGCCTTGGCGTGACCGATAAAGCCGTCAGCAAATGGGAATCCGGCCGCGGCCTTCCCGACATTTCCCTCGTTGAGCCTTTGGCCCAGAGACTCGGCATAAGCGTGGCTGAGCTTTTGGCTGGTGACATTCGGGCCAACGCCAACCGTGCAGGCAATATGCTCAAAGGCGTCTTTTACGTTTGCCCTATCTGCGGAAACGTTGTGCACGCGCTCGGAGAAGGCAGCTTTAGCTGCTGTGGCTCCACGATGTTTCCCCAGGAGGCCGAAGAGCCGGGCGCGGACCACGCCTTTTCCATCGAGCGCATCGAGGACGATTGGTACGTCACGCTCGATCATCCCATGACCAAGGATCACTACATTAGCTTTGTGGCATATGCGACTATGGACGGCATCTGCTTTAAGAAGCTCTATCCAGAGCAATCGGTGCAGCCGCGCTTCCATATTACCGGGCGCGGCAGGATATATCTTTACTGCAACCAACACGGACTCTTTACGTCGCTGACGCCTCGCAAATAACGGCTGTCTATCCGCCCTCCTCATGCGTTCCCGGGGGACCCAAAATGAGCGTGGATAATCTCCCGGTTTTGGCCTGTGTGCGGGCTCAAAGTGGGAGATTATCCACGCTCGTTATTTGAGTGTCCAATAATCCTCGCTCGTTGTTACTTGAGTCCGGGGAGGCGGGTGTAGGGGAACGAGCGCTCTAAGAACTCGGAGCAGCGGGCGTAATCTTTGGCAAAGTAGCTGCTATAGAGCGAATCGAGTACGTATTGCACGGCGATATGGCTGGCGAACTGCGTGATGCGGTGCGTCATGCTCTCGTGGTCGCTTACCGTGAGATAGGCGGCAAAGCCGGGGTGAATGCGGGCACAGTACGGCGTGCCGATGACGATGACCGGGACATGTCGACTGCTAAGGATCGGCAAGATCTCCTTGAGGTTGGGGGCAAGGCCGCTGTAGGAGATGATGATTGCCACATGGTCGGGACCCGAGGCGAGCGCCGTGCGCACCTGCGCCTCGACGCTGTCGTGGCACGTCGCGCTTTTGCCGGCGGAAAGCAGGCGATCGCGGAACATTCCCGCTGGATATAGGTTATGCGAGCCCGTGTAGATGTCCACGGTGCCGGCGCGCATGATGAGCTTGGCGGCGTGGTCGAGCTGTGCAGGGTCGAGCAGCTCCTGCGTTTCGGCCAAGGTGGTCTGGTAGAGCCCCTCCATGCGCTCCATCACCTGCGCAGGGGTGGAAGTGGCATCGAAGGGAAAGTCGATATCCACCTCGGGGGCGGAGTCTGCGTACGAGGCTGCGCGCACCAGCTCGACCTTGAGCTCCTTGAAGCCCTCAAGGCCGAGCTTTTTGCAAAAGCGGTGGATGCTCGCAACGGAGACATTGGCCTGGCGCGCAAATTCCTTGATGGAGAGCCCGCGAACGTTCTCGCCCATGGCGAGAACCGTCTGCCCGAGCTGCTGCTCGGTGGGGGTGAGCCCCTTGCCCTGGGTGATTTTGCGCTTGATATCCATATGGCTCCCATGCATTCGTATCGCGATGTATCAATCATAACGGTAAATAAAACGCCCGGCTTGGCTGGGGAAAGCAAGCCGGGCGTCTCGTAAGGGGCTGTTGCGCGGGGTCGCTACCCGAGCACGCGGACGGGACCGAGCAGGCCGCTGGGCTCGGAGGGCTCGGTCATGCCGAACATGTCGGGGATGGCGTGGTCGAGGGTGTTGATCACATCGATCGTGAGCCCGTGCTCGCCGGCGGCAAGGGTGCCGAGCTCAAAGCGGTAGGGCGGACAGATGCGCGTGCCGAGGAGCGTGCCGTCGAGGGTGACGGTTGCGGTCTCAAAGACCTCGCCGAGATCGAGCGCGGCGCTGGTGAGGCCCTTGTCAACGCTGAGGCTCGCCTGGTGGCGGAAGGTGCCCGCCTTGCCGGGGAACTCGGCAAAGGAAAGGTCGTGCAGGCCTGCAAGCTCAATAGACTCGTCAAAGGCATCGGTGCCGGGGGCAGAGAAGGCGACCGTCCAGGGCCCGTCGATGCATGCGGCTTCAGTTCCTGCTGTTGCTGCGCGCGCGGAACCTGCGGCCCCGAGCACCACGATGCAGCTCTCGTAGGGCGCAAGTTCGAGCGTGCCCTCAAAGGCGACAGGCTCCCTGCCGTTGAGCAGGTCGAGGCGCGCGCCTGCAACGGGCGTGCCGTCGGCAAACGCAATCTGAGTGGAGATGCCCTGCTTGGGATGCTCGTTTACCAGCATGAGGTAGCTTTCGCCCGCGCGATCGTAGCGCAGCGCGCGCAGCCACGGCTGCGGCTCGGCGCATGCCACGGTCTGCATGCCGGCCGCGGCAAGCACGCTCGCAAGCTTGGAAGTGGCAACAACGCAAACGCCTGCAAGCTCGCTGGCATCCACGGAGGCAAAGCCCTCGCGTCCTGCAATATCGCCGTCATAGCGCTTACTCGGCAGCTTATCCAGGGCATACACGGCAGCGCCTGCGGCCGCGGCGCGCGCGGCAAAGTCAAGTACAGCCCCGCCGACAAACTCGGCGCCGGGCATGACCAGACAGCGGTATGCCTGCCCGTTTACAGTAAACCCGCCGTCCGCGGTAAACGCCACGGTATAGCGCTCGGCATCCTCAAATGCCTCGGCCGGCACAATATCAAAGTCGATTTGCGCGCGCATGAGCTCGGCGGCGGCGTGCTGCATAAACGAGGCTTCGCCGGCCCACTCGGCATCGGCGTGGTACAGAAGCGCCACCGGTGTGGCGGCCCGCCCGCCCGAAAGCAGGCTCGCCGTGCGATTCATGTAGCTCATGAGCTTGCCAAAGTGCGCAAACTGGGGGTTTTGGCCGTGCGCGTAGAAGTGCGGCGGGCAGTCCCAGTCGGGGAAGGCAGCCATGCTAAAGGCGTGCGGCACAAACCAGTTAACGCCGCGCACCATAAAGTGGTCGGCGATCCACTTCATCTCGCGCAGGCCCTCGTGCCAGCCAAAGGCGCCAAAGACCTCGGCCATGCAGCGCCCCTGCTTTTTGGGGTCGAGATGCGCCGCCGAGGAGCCCAGCTTGGGTAGCACGTAATTGTAGAACTCCAGGTCCCATACGCCGCGGCCGTAGGAGTGGAACCCCTGGTCCATACCGGGGACGAGCTGGTTGATCACGATGTCCACGCCCGCCATGTCCTGGCCGCCCACGGCGCGGAAGTAGTGTCCGGCGCCCACGCCCAAGCGCGCGTGGCAGTCCTTGTCCTCGATCACGTGGCCGATGTACTGCACGCCGTGCGCGCGGCACCAGCCGCCGAGCTGGTCGCAGAAGCATTCCTTGTAGAGCGTGCTTGCGATGTCCATGTACACATGACGCACGTGCGCGCCCGCCGGCTCGCGATCCCACAGGTGCGGGAGTTCGTCCAGGTAGCGCTCGCCCAGCGCCGCGCGCAGGCGGCGCTTGAGTTCGGCCGACCAGGGCAGGGGAGCCGTGGCCTTGCCGATGAGCGTGTCGGAGATGCCGTCGGCGCCGGTGACGCCCTTCTCGTTGGCAAAGCCGGGCTCATCGGAGAAAAAGCCCAGGATGGTCTTGCCAAACTCATCGCCCAGATGCGTAAAGTGCGGCTCGTACACAGCGTCGATGAGCTGTGCCACCGAGGCGCGGTCGACCATGTTGATGTAGTCCTCGTTGTAGGAGGTCTTGCCGCTCGTGAACATCACGCACGCCTGCGTGATGCCGGCCGGCGCGTCAAAGACCAGGCGGTAGGGTATGCCGTGCTCGTCCTCGATGACGCGGTGCTCTACCTCGACGGCGTGCCCTTCCTGCATAAACGTTACGCCATAGAAGCGCTCCGTCTTGTCGAACAGGTTGGTGAGCACGATGTTCGCCTGCGGCGTGGGGCCCACGATGTCGAGCGTGCGGTGTGTGAGCACGATCTTGCGGAGCTCGGGCGCGGCTTCCTTGACGGCGCCGTTGGCGTATCCGGTGGGAAAGTGTGCGTCGTCCAGAATCCAGATCTTGAGGCCCAGCTGCTTGCATATGTCGATCGCAAAGCGCAGGTCGCGCCACCAACCCTCGCCGCAAAATCGGGGTGCGGGCGGCTCTCGAGGCAGACCTCGTGGATATCGGCGCCGGCGATCTTTTCCAGATACTCGGCAATGGTCTTATGGCTCTCGCCCTTCATCCACAAAAACGGAAGCACGTGGTTGTCGTAGGCGCCGTTGAGCACCTGCTGGTAGTACGCGGTCATGGATCCTCCTCGGCTCGGTCGATTAGCTGCATGGCACAGATTATGGACGTGTCAGCGCGCTCTGCTAATATCCGAATCACAACGAACTATGACCAAATCAACGATTGGTGAGCGATGGAGATCGACGAGCTCGAGCGTAGGCTCAGCGAACTGAGTGCCAGCGAGATTGCGTATAGAGACGGCTTGGCGTTTGATTGGTCGATTATGACCGAGCATGTCGAAATCGACGGACGTCCGGTGCGAAAGATTGGGCAGGTCGGGTTTGCCTACGCCCAGCCCGGCATGCCACGTGGCCTGACGATAAGGACAAACTCGCGTTTTAATGCCGTGCCCGAGCATGTGCACGACTACGTTGAGATGAGCTATGTGTATCGCGGGCACTGCCCGCAGACGGTGGCGGGGGAGAGGCTCGAGCTGGGCCGCAACGAGGTGCTGCTGCTCGACGTCGCCTGTCCACACGCGGTGTCGTCGCTCGGCGAGGACGACATCATGCTGAGCATGACCGTTTCACGTGCATTTTTGCGCCGGAGCCTGGAGTCGAGCCTCTCGCGCGAGAGCGTGGTCTCGCGGTTTTTGTTCAACGCGCTCAACAGTGAGACGGACCATCGCGGGCACGTACACTTTCGTTGCGGGGAGAGCCGGCGCGTGCGGCGCTACATGCAGGAAATGCTCTGCGAGCGTTACGAGCCGAGCCCCAACAGCGCCGAGATTGTTCTGTGCCTGTTTCAGCTGTTTTTGGCTGAGCTCATGGATTGCTACGAGCGCGAGCTGGTGCGCGGCGTGGCGGACGGCGCGGCGGGGCCCACTGCCCTGGTGACGGGAATGCTCGGCTACATCGAGCGCTCGTTTGCCGCCTGCTCGCTCGAGGAGATGGCGGCACACTTTCATGTGAGCCCCAACTACGCGTCGGCGCTGCTCAAGCAGCAGGTGGGAAAGACCTATCGGCAACTGGTCCAGGAGCGCAGGCTCGCGCGTGCCGCGGAGCTCTTGCGCGCGGGCGCCACGGCCGAGGCAGCGGCGCGTGCCGTTGGCTACGAGAACATGAGCTTTTTCTACCGCAAGTTCCGCGCCGCCTACGGCTGCACCCCGGCAAAATACCGTGGATGAGCAAGACGGAACGGGCTTTTAGCTATCGATATGCCACACCTAAATACTGTGTCTCATGTTTCGTTTCATCCATCCGGGTTGGAAGGTGGCCGTCAGGTCGATTTTTGCCTCGTCTAGGCCTCGGTATCAAAAAGTGTCAGCCGGCGGACGTGCCGGGGCGAAAAGAAGTGTCCAATGCAGCGCCTCCGCGCCTTGGGCGCCCAAGTGCGCGCGATACTCAACTCAGCACATAAAACCCGTTGCGAGGAGGCACCTATGGGATTTCCCAAGGGATTTTTCTGGGGCGGCGCCACGGCCGCAAATCAGTTTGAGGGCGCTTGGGACGTGGACGGCCGCGGCCCCAGCGTAGACGACCATTTCCTGGGCGGCAGCTACAAGGAGCCGCGCCAGATTACGATCGACATCGACCCCAACCGCTTCTACCCCAACCACGACGGCATCGACTTCTACCATCACTACGAGGAGGACATCGCGCTGTTCGCCGAGATGGGCTTTACCATGTTCCGCATGTCCATCTCCTGGAGCCGCATCTTCCCCAACGGTGACGATGCCGAGCCCAACGAGGCCGGCCTCGCCTTCTACGACCGCGTCTTCGACTGCCTGCGCGCGCACAACATCGAGCCGCTCGTCACACTCAGCCACTACGAGATGCCCTATCACCTGGTCGAGAAATACAACGGCTGGGCGAGCCGCGAGCTCATCGGCTTCTTTGAGAAGTACTGCCAGACCGTCTTCGACCGCTACCAGGACAAGGTCAAGTTCTGGCTCACCTTCAACGAGATCAACTGCGGCACCATGGACATAGGTGCCATGATGGAGACCGGTCTGATCCAGGGCTTTGAGGGTCCGGCAAGCGCCATCAAGACCACCGCTCAGCAGCGCTACCAGGCCCTGCACCACCAGTTTGTCGCCAGCGGCCGCGTCGTGCGCTATGCCCACGAGCACTATCCGCAGTTTAAGATGGGCAACATGGACTGCTTCGTCCTCTCCTATGCCGCCACGTGCGATCCGGCCGACGTGTTCGCCACGCAGCAGGAGATGAATACCATGAACTGGTACTGCTCCGACGTGCAGGTGCGCGGCAAGTATCCGTTCTATGCCAAGCGCTTCTGGGCCGAGAACGATGTCGAGCTCGTGATGGAGGACGGCGACCTGCAGGATATCGCCGACGGCAAGGTCGATTTCTACACCTTTAGCTACTACATGTCCGGCACCGTGGGCACCCACAAGGATCACGAGATGACCGAGGGCAACATGACCTTTGGCGGCAAGAACCCCTATCTGGAGTCCACCGATTGGGGCTGGCAGATCGATCCGCTGGGCCTGCGCATCGCCCTCAACGAGATTTACGCCCGCTACGAGATTCCGCTGATGGTGGTCGAGAACGGCATGGGCGCCTACGACGAGGTCGAGGAGGACGGCTCCATCCATGACCCGTATCGCATCGCCTACTTGCAGAGCCACGTCAAGGCCATGGGCGAGGCCATTGCCGACGGCGTCGACCTGATCGCCTACACCTGGTGGGGCCCCATCGACCTGGTTTCCGCCGGCACGGGCGAGATGCGCAAGCGCTACGGCTTTATCCACGTCGATAAGTACGACGACGGCACCGGTACCTACGAGCGACGCCGCAAAGACAGCTTCTACGCCTACCAGAAGATCATCAAGTCCAACGGTGCCGAGGGCCTGGATTAATCGACAATATGAGTGCCACCGGGGAAAGCGTTGGGATGGGCTCGCGATTCGAGTCCCCACCTTAGCATTTGAACCATTTGGCACTATAATCACCATAGGCATGCGCACAACGTTGCGCTTAATCAAGAGGAGAAAACGTATGGGTCTGTTTGACATGTTCAAGAAGAAGGCTGAGCCCGCGACTGCCGCTGCTCCGTCCTCCATCTCTGCTTCTGCCGGCGCCGACGTGCTGTGCTCGCCCGTCAAGGGCAAGGTCATCAAGATGGCCGACGTGCCCGATCCCGTCTTTGGCGGCGAGGTTCTGGGCAAGGGCTGCGCCGTGTGGCCCGAGGACGATCTGGTCTACGCTCCCTGCGACGGCAAGGTGACCGTCACCATGGGCCACGCCGTGGGTCTGCAGTCCGATAGCGGCATCGAGGTTCTGGTGCACGTTGGCGTCGATACCGTCAACATGAACGGCGACGGCTTCGAGGGCTTCGTCAAGGCCGACGACGTCGTGAAGGCCGGCCAGCCCATGCTCAAGATCGACCGTGCCAAGATCGCTGCCGCCGGTTACAAGGACTGCGTCGTCGTGGCCGTGTCCAACACCGCCGAGTTTGCCGATGTCGAACTCGCCGTCGAGGCCGACTCCGCTGTCGCCGCCGGTGACGCCATCGTTAAGGTCGTCCGCAAGTAAACTGCGACATCCAAAGGATGTGCAAAGGTGGTCGGGTTTTCCGGCCACCTTTTTTATTGCACCGCGGGGAAGCGTTTTATTGCACGTTGGGCGGGCTTGCAAACCGTTCGGACGCTAAAACGAACCGACCGCGCCTTCGCGTTGCCGAGGATGTTCATAAGTGGATAGTATGGGCTTACTTATTACAACGTGCGCCGCGTCTGGGAAGCGCGGTGCCGCTCATTGGGAGGAACAACATGAAAAAGAAGCTGCTGCTTGCGCCCCTCATGGCCGTTTTGGTTGCATGCGTGGTCGTGCTTTCCGGTTGTGGAGGCCCTTCGATCGAGGAACTCATCACCGAGGATCTTACGACTCAGTTTGACGAGGTCAAGAACGGTGGCGACGAGTTCCTTTCTGGTCTGGAGGAGGCTTCGGGCGACGAGTTCGAGCAGTTGGGTATCGATCCCAAGGAGTATGCCAAGACCTATCTCGAAGGCTTTGACTACGAGATCGGCGACGTGACGGTCGACGAGGACAAGGGTGTCGCGACCGCCGAGGTCTCCATCACCTGCAAGTCCATGAACAAGATCGTCGAGGACTTCTCCACCCAGTATCAGGAGAAGGTCGCCGCGCTTGATACGGTTCCCTCCGATGACGAGCTGTACAAGATGGCCGGTCAGGTTATGGTCGATGTGACCAAGGCCACCGAGCCCAGGAAGACCACGGTTATCTTCAAGTACACCTGCAACGACGACGGCGAGTGGTCTGCCGACGACTCCGTCAACTCCGAGATGATGGATGCAATGCTGAGCTAGTTTGTTGCGGCGTTTTACCAAACGCCGTAACTGCTCGACGCTGCAAGCCC
>UREC01000063.1:0-8811 GCA_900546755.1 uncultured Collinsella sp.
CGGTGCGCACGGTGAAGGTCTTGCCGTCGGCCGCTACCTTGGTGGCGCACTGGGCTGTGATGTCGGTCCAGCCCTTCGCGAGCTCGGTGCCGGCGCGGCCGTCCTTACCGGCCGAGACGGCGTCGAAGCCGCCGTCCGCGCCCGCCGCCACGTACACGCGCATGCTCGCGGCCACCTTGGAGGGATCGAGCCCCGCGCCCATGGTATCGACAAACCGCACCGTATAAGTGTCGTAGGCCGTGAGGCCCGCCGGGACCGTGGCAGAGAGGCGCCAGTACAGGTCGTCGGCGACCGTGGCGTCGGCGGCCTTCTGCCATGCGGCGGTGCTGTCCTCCAGCACGTGCTTGGCGACCTTGGGAGTCGCCGCCTTGGGCTTGACGGCGACGGCGTTGCCGCCAACCAGGGCCATGATCGGCGCGGTGCCGGCCTCGTTCTGGGCGATGGCGTCGTCGTCGGCGACGATGAACCAGTAGCCGCAGGGCAGCTCGGCCGCCGCGCCCGCGTTAAGGGCCACGGAAGGGACGCCGGATCTGCAAATTGCTCTGGCGAGTTTTGTCGCCAGCGCGGTCGTCATATGCCCGTCAGCATTCATCCATTCGGCAGCCGCTTGCGCCGTCGATGCCGAGCTATCAAGCCCCGCATCATAAAGAACGGGAAGAACAGCCTGGCGAACGGCATCTTTCGCCCACGTTACGTCAGTTGCAATTTTTTGGTCAGTATCGGCGTCGTCGACAACGGTCGCCGAAAAGAGCTGGTACGCGTCATACCGCGTCGCAACTGTAACGTCCACCGTAATGGCACCAATGCCTGCCGCGCGGGCCGTCCCAGGCAACATCGCAAAAGAGAGCATAGCGACCGTAACTATCGTCGCGACGGCCAACAAGCGGCGACAAAGCCTACTCACGGCGACCACCTCGATCTTGATCGCGATGGCGGCGAGCATGCATCCATGCCGCAGCAAAGCACAGCAACGAAGCACCAGCCAGATACGTCATAGTCAAACCAGCACCGCCTGCCTCAGGAAGCGTGGCGGAATACCTGTTGGTAAAGGTCGGCGGGGTCGAAGAGGCATCATCGTAGGTGACGGTGGCGTCAAGTTTCCCCTCGCCATTGGTCACGACAACCTTAACCTTATGTTCAGTCGTGTCGTAGGCAATATGGTCCTTGACGTTGTTCTCAGCCCCCTCGGGAATGACCTCAGAGATGGTGTATTCGTAAGATCTCACCTTGCTGTAATCCAGATTAAAGCTAATAGTTCCGTCCGCGCCGTTCTTGGCGGTCTGCAAGACCTTGCCGTTTGAATCCTTGAGTACAAACCCGAACTGGCTTTCTTGTAAGGTCGAGCCTTTGAGCATCTTGGTGGCAGAAATTGTAGCTTGACCGCTATAGGGCGCATCACAGACCGTGATGTCGGTGCTCGCCGTTGGGGTGTCAATGTCGACGCCCTTTGCCCTCAGCTCTTCTGCCTTAGTAAGGGCCTTCCGATAGTCGTCCTCATTGTTGCCTTTGAGCAGAATCCACACCGGTTTAGAGATAACGTTGTATCCAATCGGCGCCTTGGTCTCCTCAAGGCAATACAACTTGTAGGCTTCCATCTTTTGCGTAGCAGTGCCGAACGTTACCGTGCCCTTTTCATCTGTTTCAGCACTCCGAATCGGCGTTTTCGCAGAATCGAGGCCGGACTTTAATGCCTTGTCCATATCAACCTCGCAGAGCGTGAACTCAGCAAAGGGCAGCTTTTTTGTGATATCGCTCTCGTCGACCTTGGTAATCGTTACGCCGTAACCGCTACCACCAGCCAAACCGGACACCTTTTGAATAACCCAGTCTTTTGAATGGACCGTATCACCGTCGTAGACACCCGTAAGCGACGCTTTATTGCTCAGAGAAACCGTTTCCCCCTCGTTACCTGCAGGAATCACTTCATACTCAACTTTGAGATACTCCTTATCGGGCACGCTGAGCGTCATCTTTGTACACGCCGCGCCGTTTTCATCTTCAATGGTCCTAGCGGAAACGGGGCATTTGTCAGAGCCAAGCAACTTCCAGCCTGTCCCGTCGTATTGGGACACCTTGACCGAATCCGTCACCAGCGTGCACTTGGCATCCATGACATCGACGAGTTCAAGAAAGTCGCTGTCACTCTTAAGGTCAACTGCCGATTCGTTAACCAAGATGGTGTACTTGATACGGTTGCTGTTAGAGACTTGATCGCCGGTCTTTTGCAGTACGTTGTTCTTAATGGTGACGGTTCCACTACCGGAGTCGAACGTCTTGCTCCCCGACTCGGCACTGGCCGAATTTTTAAGCGTAGTCGAGTTCGTGGAAGTGTTGAGCTCTCCGCGCTTTATTGCCGTCTTATACGTCAACTTGGCATAACCAGCATATTCACCGAGTGCCGTCGTGGGGATGGAGAAGGTGACTTCATTACCTGAAACATTCCCTTCAACACTCTGATTCGCCACTTCACGTTCGGCTTCTTTACGCTCGTCATAGGGATTCGCATAAAGCGTATATGTGGCCGATCCGGGAACAAAGCTCATGGTTCCGTCCGCCGGCAAGGTATCCTTAATCGTTATGGGCTGACCGTCAAGCTTTCCAGCACCATAGCATTCACCAGCAGGAGTCTTATAGCGGTTGGCGTAGACCGTCCACGTTGCAATCCAAGCACCCTTTTCAGTCGAACCGGGCTCGACCTGCGACCAATCAAATTTGCCATCCCACGTATATCCATCCGATGATTTGTCAACGTCAGGGGTCTCAGAGTTATTGATGATGTAATACGGCTCTGACGAGTACTGCTTAAAGTTCTTTCCGGCAAATGGAAACTGCACGGCCGCCAGATTCCAGTACTGTCCGTCAAGGTTATCAGTCACAGTCGTGTACACAACATCAATCTGGTATCCGTTGGCCCTGAGCTCATCCATTACTCTATCGGTGGCACGCAACTGGATATTAAAGTTAATCTTGTTGCCTTTCGTTACCTCATCACGAGTGTAGAAATAATAATCTCCACTCGTACTGGTCCCCTCGGCAAGCGTTTTACCACCGATTTGAACGGCCAGCGATTTAACTTTAAGGTGCTGCAGGTACGTACTTTTGAACGTGTCCAGGATCTTAACTTGAGACACATCGACCGTCTCTGGAATCTTCACATGGGTGATCCAGGTGGCATTGCCGTTTTCATCATGCGACTCCAGCTCTTTGGTGATCAGCTGCTCGACAATGCCGCGCCTAAACGTTGCCGTGCTTGTCCCCGATGGCAGCGTCGTCCCCTCATGCTCGATCTTTGCCATATTTTGGACCGGCTCATACGAGTCTGGGTCCTTCATCTTGGTGTGATAGACAATGCGATAGGGCTGATACTTATCTTCTTCAGACAGATTTGAAAACGTATAGCTAAACGTCGTGCCGGTAGAACCATCGAGATTGCCGTCGGCAATCTTATTCTCGCCGTAAAGCCCCTTATAAACGATGTAATTACCCGTATACGTCTGCTTGTCGTCCAGCGTGTCGGTGAATGTATAGCCATTCATGTCGGTTTTGATATCACCGTTATTAAGCGTAACCGTCCAGGTGATATCAGAGGGCGTTCCTGAGCCCTCACTCTTCTTGATCATGTCGTAACGAAACTTATTCGCTACTCCTTCACAGTTATTCGATTTCTCACCGTTTTGGCCCCATGTCCAAGTAGCGTTGTTTTTTGAACCATCAAGTTCGTTAATCCAAACATAATTGTCTAAAGACACATTTGGATTCAAAACCGAATCATAGGTAATCGTATGGGTTCCTTGTGATAAATCGCCCAGACTTAGTGTCGCAGTCTGCCCATTTATGGTTAGCTGCTGGTCGAGTGTCTGGTCGTTTAGCTTAAATGACCCAGAAACGAACGAAAAATTATCGCCAAGCACATCCGTGAGTTGAACATTTGACGCATGGGATTCAACCTGGAGCTTGAGAGTCCAAGTCACCCTTCCCTCTCCACCAGATTGGGAAAACTTTCCTTCCTTCGTTCCCGACACATCGCCGTCTGTAGTTGCAATGTCGATTCCGCCTGTTCCGGGAAAATTGATTTTCGTCGAATCACCAGTGCCAACGTTTTTATTTGCCAGCTCAAAGGTAAAATCAGCAGCAATATGCACATCAGATGGATGCTGCTGCAACCATTCGGTGTCAAATACAAAGAACAACTTGTTCTTCTCTATTCTCCATGTACCGGCTTTGGTGGCAGCGCTTCCCTCACCACTCAAAAGATCGCCGCCGGCAGTATCTTTCACATCGATAGAGTCCAGGAACGTATAAACAGCCGTATATTTATCGGCAGTCGGATTAGATCCCGCTTCAAAGATTGCGCTGAACTCCCCATAGAGCGTATCGGTTGAGAGCACGGCGTCGGAGTCCAGGGGCGTGTTATGGCCGGCATCTTTGTACAGGCCGATGTTGACCGTGGCCGTATCACCGTTGATCTCAATCGAGTCGGCTGCGGCAACGTCATCGGCGCGCACGGGGGCTGCGCCGTGAAACACTGCGGCGGTGAGGCTAATTAAAATAAAGACCAGGGCCGCCATACCCAGCGACCGCGAGCGGTGTGTGTCCATAGTTGTCCCCTAATTCCTACAACACGTTGTGGAATACGGCGAATCGTCGGATTGAACACAACCCCAACATCAACGAGAACCTACCTAGCGCATTGCAAGAACCCACTGGGGAGCAACTTCTAAGACGGTTCGTCTATGCCACAATGCATAAAATACAATATAGATACCAGTCATGTAAACCGCAGGTAAAGAGGTCTTTTAATTTAATACCAGTTGATATTTACCTGTTAACGGTTTTGCATTAAAGCGGTTGTATTTCAATGATTCGTGTATATGTTTAAACAACTTAACTTTGCCTGAAAAGCCGCTCGGGGGGATAGCCTCCTCCACCGTGGTGCAAGCGAATCTGCCCCCATGCACCAAAAAGGGCGCCGACCATTGCGGTCGACGCCCTTTCTTGTTAGACGCTATAAAGCCCAGCGCTTATTTGTTGACCTGGCCGGCGCGAACGGCAGCCTTCTTGCGGTCGGTGGCGTTGAGCAGACGCTTGCGCAGGCGGATGTTCTTGGGAGTGATCTCCACCAGCTCGTCGTCGGCGATGTACTCCAGCGCCTCCTCCAGCGAGAAGGTGCGGGGCGGCACCAGCTGGACGGAGATATCGGAGGTCGAGGAACGCTGGTTGCCCAGGTTCTTGGTACGGGCGATGTTGACGACCATGTCGCCGGCCTTGCTGCGCTCGCCCACGATCATGCCCTCGTAGCACTCGGTGCCCGGCTCAACAAACAGCTGGCCGCGCTCCTGCAGCGTGCCCAGGGCATAGGCAACGGCCTTCTCGGTGGTCATGGAGATCATGGCACCGTTCTGACGGTTGCCGATCTCGCCGGCGTAGGGACCGTACTCCAGGAAGGTGTGGTAGAACACGCCCTCGCCGTGGGTGACGTTCATGATGCGGTTCTTAAGGCCCATGATGCCACGCGTCGGAATCTTAAACTCAAGGTGCGTCACGATGCCCGAGGTATCCATGCTCGTCATGATGCCACCGGAGGTGCCGAAGACCTCAACGACCTTGCCCGAGTACTCGTCCGGGCACTCGACGACGGCCTGCTCGACAGGCTCCATCTTGTTGCCGTTCTCGTCCTTCTTAAACAGAACGCGCGGACGACCGACCTGGAACTCAAAGCCCTCGCGGCGCATGGACTCCATCAGAACGGACAGGTGCAGAATGCCGCGGCCCGAGACCTCGACGCCGCTCTTGTCCTCGAGCTCCTCGATCTTCATGGTCACGTTGTTCTCGGCCTCGTTGAACAGGCGCTCCTTGAGCTGACGGGCGCCAACGATATCGCCGTCGCGGCCGACGAGCGGGGAGGTCGAAGCCTCAAAGACGATGGACAGGGTCGGCGGGTCGATCTCGATGGGCTCGAGCTCGACGGGATTCTCGGGATCGGTGTAGACATCGCCGATATCGGTGCGGTCGATGCCCACGACGGCAGCGATGTCGCCGGCGCCGACTTCCTGGCACTCGGTGCGGCCCAGGTAGTCGAAGGTAAAGAGCTGTTTGACGGTAGCGGTGGCGCTGGAGCCGTCGTTCTTGACAACCAGGATCTGGTCGCCCTGGTGGATGGTGCCGGAGTACACGCGGCCGATGCCGATACGGCCGACGAAGTTGGAGTGGTCGATGGTCACGCACTGCATGGCGAGCGGGGCGTTCTCGTCAACCTCGGGTGCGGGCATGTCGTCGATGATCATGTCGAGCAGCGGGTACATGTCCATGTTGCCGTCGTTGGGGTCAAGGCGGGCAAAGCCATTCATGGCGCTGGCGTAGACCACGTGCTCCATGGCGAACTCGAGCTGGTCGTCGGTGGCACCCAAGTCGGCCATGAGGTCCAGGCAGTCGTTGTAGGCCTTCTCGGGGTTAGCACCCGGACGATCAATCTTGTTGATGACGATCATGATCTTGAGGCCGGTGTCGATAGCGTGACGCAGCACGAAACGGGTCTGGGGCATGGGGCCCTCAAAAGCGTCGACCAGCAGCAGGGCGCCGTCGGCCATACGCAGCACGCGCTCGACCTCGCCGCCAAAGTCGGCGTGGCCCGGGGTGTCGATGACGTTGATCTTGACGTCCTTGTACTCGATAGAGATGTTCTTGGCGAGAATCGTGATGCCGCGCTCGCGCTCCTGGTCGTTAGAGTCCAGGACGCGGTCCTCGACCTGCTGGTTGGCACGGAAGGCGTCCGTGGCACGCAGGAGCTTGTCGACCATCGTCGTCTTGCCGTGGTCGACGTGGGCGATGATGGCGATGTTCCTCAGATTGTCTACGCGCATGTAGTTCCCCTATCTTCTATCCATATACAAACGGCACGCGTATGCGGCCCGCCCAGCGACACAACGCTCAGCGGGAATATTGAGCCTTTTACCGAAAACTCGTTTATTTTAGCGATTTTAGATGAGAGGGGTTTCCTCACCTGCAGGTTCAGGGTCGCTCCACATAAAACCATCGCCGGCACCCATGCCCTCATACAGCACGTATGCCGAAAAACCGCTCTCGAGCGTGGTTTCGAAGAAGCTCACGAGCAGGGCGTCGTGATAGCCGCCGTCAATTTCGACACAACCGGTGTAGCCGATGGCGTAACGGGCGATGCGGCCCAGCCCCTCGTCCTTAAGACCCATCTTGTGCTCGGAGATAAAGTTGGTGGCAGCCTCGAGGCACGCCTCTTCGCCATCCTCATCGAGCGCCGCCAGATAACGGTTGGAAGCAGCGTCCTCGATCGCCACAACTACGCCCGGATTCTCGCCGGCGGCAAGGTCGTCCAAGAACGCACCAATCAGGTCACACACCATGGCGTCGAGCTCGGCGGAGACGTTACCGGCGTCCTGCATATCCTGTGCCATCTTTAGACCTTCCCATCGAATCCGGCGTCGTTACAGTTCTTGTGCCTCAGCAGCGATCTTGGCGGCAGCGTCGCGGGCGTGCATCATATCCACCGCACGCTTGTCGAGCACCTTGATCTGACTGGTCAGCATTACCGCGTCGACCACGCCCCAGATCACCAGGCCCGTAGAGATCGAAAACCCAAGCGCACCAACTGTACCACGAAGGCGCGAGCAGATTGCCGCGACAAGGGCGGAGATGACAACCATCTTGATAAACGAGCCGCGGCGCTCGCGAAGCGTGCGGGCCTGTGTCACATAGGCGAGGCGGGCCGCCTCGGATGCTTCCGAGCGCATCTGGGCTTCACGCGCGATGGCGGCCGCCTCAGCCGACATGCCGCCGGCCATCAGCGAACGCTCCGCAACCTGGACGCCCCGCATTTAGAAGTCATCGGGGGAGAGCGTATGGACGAACTCGTCGAACTTCTCGAACTCCTGCTCGTCGTCGACTTCCTCGGCATGGGCAGAAACGGTGCCCAGGCGATTCATGATGTCGTCCTCCACAAACATGGGAGCATTGCTGCGCACGGCAAGGGCGATGGCATCGCTGGGGCGGGCATCGATCTTGCGCTCGTCACCATCGGCCAGTACGACAATCGTCGCGTAAAACACCGGCGGCTCGGCGCGAACGATCTCGATGCGCTCGAGCTTGGCGCCCAGGGCGTCAACGGTATCGAGCAGCAGGTCATGGGTAATCGGGCGCTCGGCGCGGCCGCTATCGATGCCGCGGCTGATGGCAGCAGCTTCAAACGAACCAGTCTGAATGGAAAGGGAACGCAGCGGCGCGGGCGAGTCCGATTTGCTGCTGCGCTCACGAAGTACGATAAGCGATGGCACGGGACCGGCGGCCATGACGATGGTCTCTATGTCGACGCGAACCATGGAACACCTCCGGTACGTAGCGGTTAACACGCGGCAGCCCGCCGCATTGAATAGCTATACTACCCAAACTTTCGCACAGCACACAAAATCAAAGTAGTTAATTTGGGACGGGGCTTTTTTGACTACTTTCAGTAGGTAAGAAAAAAGCCCCGAGGCAACGCCCCAGGGCTCTTCACGGTTTTGATGGTGGACCTGACAAGATTCGAACTTGTGACCTCCCGGTTATCAGCCGGACGCTCTAACCAACTGAGCTACAGGTCCATCATGGTGGAGGTTAGGGGGATCGAACCCCTGACCTCAGGCTTGCAAAGCCCGCGCTCTCCCAGCTGAGCTAAACCCCCACGGAGACAGTAATAAACACCCCAGCGGCGACTCGGCTCTCGCTGGGGTGTTTATTGCGAAAGAAAGTGGTGGACCTGACAAGATTCGAACTTGTGACCTCCCGGTTATCAGCCGGACGCTC
>UREC01000064.1:0-7805 GCA_900546755.1 uncultured Collinsella sp.
CCGTTGGGGTTATGGCTCTGCCAATTCCAGCTGTCGCGGCACATGTCCGCGATGTCGTACTGGGCCTTCCAGCCCATCATGCGTTCGGCCTTGGAGGCATCGCACCAGTTGGCGGCGATATCGCCGGCACGGCGCTCGCGAATCACGTAGGGCAGCTCCTTGCCGCAGGCCTTGGAGAAGGCGGCGACGACCTCGAGTACCGAGGTGCCGGTGCCGGTGCCCAGGTTAAAGATCTCGACGCCGGTCTTGCCGTTCATCCAGTTGAGGGCGGCAACGTGACCGGATGCCAGGTCGCACACGTGGATGTAGTCGCGCACGCCGGTGCCGTCGGGGGTGGGGTAGTCGTTGCCAAAGACCTGAACGGCCTCGAGCTTACCGACGGCGACCTGGGCGACGTAGGGCACCAGGTTGTTGGGGATGCCCTTGGGGTCCTCGCCGATCAGGCCCGACGGATGGGCACCGATGGGATTGAAATAACGGAGCAGCACGACGTCCCACTCGGGGTCGGCGGTGTGGACGTCCATGAGGATCTGCTCAATCATCCACTTGGTCCAACCATAGGGGTTGGTCGCGGGCTTCTTGGGGTCTTCCTCGGTGACGGGCGGATTGTCCGGATCGCCGTAGACGGTCGAAGAGCTCGAGAAGATGATGGACTTACAGCCGTGGTTGCGCATGACATCGATGAGCACCAGGGTGTTCTCGATATTGTTGTGGTAGTACTCGACGGGCTTGCTCACCGACTCGCCAACGGCCTTAAAGCCGGCGAAGTGGATGACGCGGTCGATCTGGTGGGTATCGAAGATCTTGTTCATCGCATCGCGGTCGAGCACGTTGGCCTCGTAGAAGGTGAGGTTCTTGGCGGCCTCGTCGCCCACGATGGTCTTGACGCGGTCGATGGCAACGGCGCTGGAGTTGGAGAGGTCATCGACGACGACAACCTGGTAGCCACCCTCGAGCAGCTGAACGACGGTGTGCGAGCCGATAAAGCCGGCGCCGCCGGTAACGAGGACGCAGGTGTCTTTGGGGTCGAGTGCTTTGGACATGTAGTCTCCTATCGAATCAGGAACACTTCTTGAGGGGAGTATAGCGCAGCTGGGGGCGCCCAAAACACGCGGGGCAGGAAAACCAGAGGATTGATGTTAACGTACTCATAGGGTGTTATTTGCATAATCCTTACCTTTGGTGTGGGACGTATTTGCGAGCCGCTGACCATGCTTTTCCAGCCGTTCGTGGAAATAGTTGGGACAAGCGCGATGTGCGTTAATATGTTTGAGTTGAGCGACATATAAATAAGCATGTAACGGAGTACATATGTCACCAAACAACGATTCCATCTTTACGCAGGAGCTTTCGCGCCGCACTGCCCTTAAGGCTCTTTTCGGCGCCGCTTCTGCGGCTGTTCTTTTTGGCCTGCCCGCCCGCGCCCATGCGGCTGAGGCCAGTCAAGAAACCACCGACAAACTGAATGCCGCCCAGGCCCAGCTCGACGAGGTCCAGGCTCAGCTCGACAGCATTGCCAATGAGTACGCGGCGCTCGCCAACAAGAATGCCCAGACCCTCAACGACATCGAGAATGTCCAGGGCAAGATTGACGACACGCAGGCCCAGATCGATGAAAAGAAGGCCGAGCTCAAGAAGAAGCGCAACGACCTTTCCGATCGCGTGGCCGCCAGCTACAAGTCCGGCGGTACGAACATCCTGTCGCTGCTGCTGGCCTCTGGCTCGTTTGAGGAACTCGTCGCCAACGCGCATTACGTTGAGAAGATCAACAAGAGCGACCGCGATGCCATCGAGGATATCCAGACGATTCAGGCTGAGCTCGACGCGCAGAAGACCGAGCTCGAAGCACAAAAGGCCAACCTGGAGAAACTCAAGGACCAGCAGACGGCTCAGATGCAGGATATGCAGGCCAAGCAGCAAGAAGTCCAGACCGTGCTGAACGGTCTTTCCGACGACGTCAAGGAGCTCATGGCTCAGCGCGATTCCGAGATTCTCGCTGCCGCCCAGGCCGAGGAGGCCGCTAGGAAGGCCGCCGCTGCCGCGGCCGCCGCGAACAAGAACAATTCCTACTCGGGTGGTTCGAGCTCGGGCGGTGGATCGTATGCGCCCGGAACTCCGCAGCAGAATGCCGGCTCGGGCAAGCAGCAGGCCGTCGTCAACGCGTGCTACTCCACGCCTTCGCCGGGTCAGAACTGGTGCGCGGCGTGGGTTACCAATGTCTTCCGCAATGCCGGCGTGGGCTATTTTGGCGGCAACGCGTGTGACATGTTCAACGCCTGGTGCTATAGCTCCGACCGCTCGGCGCTGCAGGTGGGCATGATCGTGGCCGATTCCTCGCACAGCGGCACGGGTGCTCCGGGCCTTATCTACGGTCATGTGGGTATCTACGTTGGCGGCGGCATCGTAATGAGCAACGAGGGCGCCATTACGTCTAAGTCGCTTGATTCGTTTATTAGCTTCTATGGCACTGGGTCGGGCGTGCGTTGGGGCTGGCTTGGCGGTATTGCGCTGTCGTAACTGCGGCTTGAAGCTGGTTGGTCCGGGACTGCGGGCGAGGCATAAGGTTGCCTGCTCTACAGTCCTGCGCAAGACGAAGGCCACATTAAGTGGCCTTCTTTGCGTGCGGAACTCGCGACCAACCTTATGCCTCGCCCGCAGTCCCGGACCTTTCGGGTTCAAAGCGCGACACACCGGACTGGTTGCCTGATATAAAGATGGCGAAGCCCCCTTTCGGGGCCTTCTTTTTTATTAGAGGAATTCGCCTACTCGGTGGACTTCGGGTTCTAGGTCTACGTCGAATTGGTCTTTGACGGTTGTTTGGATGTGGCGGATGAGTTCGTCGACATCGGCGGCGGTGGCGTGGTCGGCGTTGACGATGAAGCCGCAGTGCTTTTCGCTCACCTGCGCGCCGCCGATGGCGTGTCCTCGCAGGCCGGCGTCCATGATGAGCTTGCCGGCAAAGTAGCCCTCGGGGCGCTTGAAGGTGGAGCCGGCACTCGGCATGTCGAGCGGCTGCTTGTCCTCGCGGCGCTGGTGGTAGTCGTCCATGTCGGCCTTGATCATCGCGGCGTTGCCCGGGGCGAGATTGAAAGTGGCCGAAAGCACGACGAAACCGTCGTCGGCAATGCGGCTCTTGCGATAGCCCAGGTTGAGCTCATCGACATCGAACTCAATAATGTTGCCGCTGCCGCGGGTGCCGTCGTCGAGCATGCGGGCGGGCTTGTAGACGCGCACAGACTCCAGCACATCGGCCATGCAGGCGCCATAGGCGCCGGCGTTCATATAACAGGCGCCGCCGACCGATCCGGGGATGCCCGAGATGGGCTCCATGCCGGTGAGGCCGGCCTCGGCTGCCGTCGCGGCGACATCGGAAAGCAAGGCGCCGGCTGCTGCCGTGACGTGCGTGCCGTTGACCGTAATGTCGGAGAGGCCCTCGCCCAACGCCACGACGACGCCGCGGATGCCCTTGTCGCCGACGAGTAGGTCGGAGCCGTTGCCCACGATGGTGAGGGGCAGGTCGCAGCGATAACAGGTGTCAAGCGTGGCGACGAGGCCCTGCTCGGTGTCGGGCGTGACAAAGACGTCGGCCGGGCCGCCGATCTTAAACGTGGTGTGGTCGCGCATGGGCTCGCTCATCAACACGTTGTCCTCGCCGGCAACACCGGCGAGCGCGCAGAGCAGGTCCTCGTTAAAAAAGTCATTCTCGTGCATACGAATATCCGCCTTATGGTGGTCGTTTTCATCAATCGAATGCAATATACCCCACCCGGATGGATTTGGTGCAAAGTAACCTGACCCCAATGCATCACATGGTGCAAAGGGGCCAGGTTACTTTGCACCAATCACGGCGGTAAAACAGCCGTCTACCGGATTGGTAAAGTGTTTATCATCGAGGTAGAGGGACGGTCGCTATACTTTCAAGAGATTGCGCGAATACTCGGAAGGAGCGAGATGGGCAACAAAGTTACTCTCAAGCAGATTGCCCAGGAGGTGGGGCTTTCCCCCTCGTCGGTCTCGCTTGTTCTCAATAATCGGCCCTGTCGCATCTCGGAAGAAAACCGCAAGCTCATCAAAGAGGTCGCGGCGCGCAACCACTATGTTCCCAACCAGATTGCGCGCAGCCTGGTCATGCGCGAGTCGCGCACGCTGGGCCTTATCGTCCCTAACATCGAGAGCCGCTTTTTTGCCTCGCTCGCCGGTAGCCTGGAAAAGCGCTGCCGCGAGGACGGCTATGCGCTCTTCATTACCAGCTCGGGCGGAAGCGCCGATGACGATCTGGAGCTGCTGCGCCAGCTGGTGACGCGCGGCGTTGATGGCGTCTTCCTGGTGGTGGGTGACGAGTTCTCCGATGACCGCGCCCTGCGCGAAGAAGTCAGCCACCTGCCCATCCCGGCCGTAATGGTCGACCGTGCCATTGAGGGGCTCGAGTGCGACAAGGTGATGTTCGACCACGAGATGGGCGGCTATATGGCCACCCGCTATCTGATCGAGCAAGGTCATCGCCGCATCGCCTGTCTGGTTAATGCCCGCCGTTCCAATACGGGTCGCAAGCGACTTGCCGGCTATGAGCGCGCGCTGCGCGAGGTTGGCCTGCCGATCGACGCGCGTTTGGAGTTTGAGAGCGAGTACTACATTCCGAGCGCATACGAGGCCTCGGAGGCAGTGCTCACAACTGACGCCACTGCCGTGTTCGCAAGCTCGGATAACATTGCCCTCGGTTTGCTCAAGCGCTTGCACGAGATGGGGAAGAGCATCCCGGGCGATATCTCGGTGGTGAGCTATGACAACTCGGCGGCCGACGTTCTCTTTGAGCCGGCGCTGACCGCGATTGAGCAGGACCCTGGTGTCCTTGCGGAGCATGCTTTTGGCTGCATGTCCAAGCGTCTTGCCGGTAGGGGCGGCAGGCGTGCCGAAGAGGTCGTTCTGAAGCCGGAGCTTATCGTTAAGGACAGCGTGCTCGAGCTTACTAAACACAACTAAACACGTTTACCAATTTGCAGAGACCGAATGTGGAGCACCTGTGACAATCAACGCCGCAGGTGAATGTCGCGTTTTGCTAATCGATGGGATTGATAAGGGTGGTAAAACGTTTTTTCACCATGATAAAACGTTTTAGCAAATATACTGGTCCCAACGAAAGGTTGCCGTATTGGAGGGTGACCGCACAGCGAAGGGACATAAACAATGGCTAAAACACTGGGGACGCCGTGGCAAAAGCTGGGCCACGAGGTGCCGGCTTCCGAGCTCGAGGGCGTCGACCTGTATTGGCGCGCATCGAACTATCTGTCCGTCGGTCAGATCTACCTTCGCTCTAACCCGCTAATGCGCCCCGACTTTGTCGACGAGAAAACCGGTGAGGTGCGCGACTTCGGTCGTCCGGACGTTAAGCACCGCCTGGTTGGCCACTGGGGCACCACGCCCGGCATCAACTTCCTGTTCGGTCACGTCAATCGACTGATCGCCGACCACAACCAGAATGCTATCTTCTTGATGGGCCCTGGTCACGGTGGCCCCGCCGGTACTGCTCAGTCGCTGCTCGACGGCACCTACCGCGAGATTCGCCCCGACATCACCAATGACGAGGCCGGCCTGCAGAAGTTCTTCCGCCAGTTCTCTTATCCCGGCGGCATCCCGAGCCACTTTGCGCCCGAGACGCCCGGTTCCATCCACGAGGGCGGCGAGCTCGGCTACACGCTCAGCCACGCTTACGGTGCCGTCATGGACAACCCGAGCCTGTTGGCCGTGGCCGTGGTGGGCGACGGCGAGTCCGAGACCGGCCCGCTCGCGACCTCTTGGCAATCCAACAAGCTCGTGAACCCGGCAACCGACGGTATCGTTTTGCCGATCCTGCACCTCAACGGCTACAAGATCGCCAACCCCACCATCCTCGCCCGCGTGTCCGACGAAGAGCTCACCAAGTTCTTTGAGGGCATGGGCTATAAGCCGCACTTCTTTGTCGCCGGCTTTGACGACGAGAGCCACGCAAGCATTCATGCGCGTTTCGCTGCCCTGTTTGAGCAGGTCTTCGATGAGATCTGTGACATCAAGGCAACCGCGCAGGCCCAGGCCGCCGCAGGCGAGACCGTGGTCCGCCCGGCCTACCCCATGATTGTGTTCCGCACGCCCAAGGGCTGGACCTGCCCCAAGCAGATCGACGGCAAGAAGACCGAGGACTCCTGGCGCGCGCATCAGGTGCCGCTGGCGAGTGCCAAGGACACCCACGAGCACTTCCGCGTGCTGCGCGAGTGGCTGCGTTCCTACAAGCCCGAGGAGCTCTTTACGCCCGAGGGCCAGGTGCGCCCCGAGGTGACGGCCTTTATGCCGACCGGCGAGCTGCGCATCGGCGCCAACCCCAACGCGAACGGCGGTAAGGTGCGCCGCGAGCTCGAGCTGCCCGATATTCATGCCCACGAGGTCCCCGTCGACACTAATGGTCATGGCTGGGGCTCCACCGAGGCCGCCCGCGTCTTTGGTGAGTACACTGCCGACGTTCTGGCCAATAACATGGATGACTTCCGCATCTTTGGTCCCGACGAGACCGCGTCCAACCGTCTGCAGGCTGCCTACAAGGTGACCAAGAAGCAGTGGGACGCCGGCTTCTACGAGGACGAGGCCAACGACGAGCTGCTGGCAGGCTCCGGTAAGGTCGTCGAGCAGCTGTCCGAGCACCAATGCGAGGGCTTCCTCGAGGCCTACGTGCTCACTGGCCGTTCCGGCGTGTGGAGCTCCTACGAGAGCTTTGTCCATGTGGTCGACTCCATGGTCAACCAGCACTGCAAGTGGCTCGAGGCTACCAAGCGCGAGATTCCGTGGCGTGCCCCCATCAGCGGCCTTAACATTTTGCTGTCGAGCCACGTCTGGCGTCAGGACCACAACGGCTTCTCGCATCAGGACCCCGGCTTTATCGACCTGCTGCTCAACAAGGCCAACGACACGCACATCGTAAACGCCTACTATCCGGCCGACGCCAACATGGCTCTCGCCGTGGCCGAGCGCGTCTACCAGTCCACTGACTGCGTCAACGCCATCTTCTGCGGCAAGCAGCCTGCTCCGACCTTCCAGACGGTCGACGAGGCCAAGGCGGAGCTCGCCGAGGGCGTTGCGACCTGGGAGTGGGCATCGACCGCCGATTCGCTCGCCGAGGCCGACGTCGTGGTCGCCACCTGCGGTGACGTGCCGACGCTTGAGGCTCTGGCTGCAACCGACATGCTGCGCGAGCTGGGCATCAAGGTATGGTTCGTCAACGTGGTCGACCTGCTCAAGATCCAGAACGTCTGCGAGAACGACCAGGCTCTCAGCGACGAGCGCTGGGCTGAGCTGTTCGGCTGCGGCGAGAAGCCCGTCCTCTTCGCGTTCCACGCTTATGCCGGCACGATTCGCCGTCTGATTTGGAACCGCCCCGGCCACGATGCCTTCCGCGTCCACGGCTACGAGGAGAAAGGCTCCACGACAACGCCGTTCGACATGCTGCGCCTGAACAACATGGACCGCTGGGCACTGGCCGCCGACGTGCTGCGCCTGGTCGACGCCGATAAGTTTGCGGAGCAGATTGATAAGTGGGAGGCATTCCGCACCGAGGCCTTCGAGTTCGCGTGCGATGAGGGCTACGATCACCCGGCCTTCACCGACTGGGTCTGGCCCGACGCCGCAGCCGCAACAGCAGCCGACGGCGCGCTCTCCGCAACGCAGCTTACTGCCGGCGACAACGAGTAGGTAGGCATCCGGGACGGTCTCGCGCTGGGGCCTTGCCCGGCGGGGTGGCTTTGTCTGGGGAAGTGGGCTTCGCGAACTTCCCCAGACAAAGC
>UREC01000065.1:0-6788 GCA_900546755.1 uncultured Collinsella sp.
CCCCGAATCGGTGTTGCCTCCCGGCGCATTCCGCAGGGGGAGCGATATTTTGCAGCACGAAGTGCGTAGCAAAATATCGCTCATGCCCGAGGACGCGCCGGGAGGCAACACCGATTCGGGGCCGGACATACAGATCTACCTGCGCTTTTACAAATTCGTAAACTTTTTTCAAAAAAGTGCTTGCACAGTTCTCGAATCATAGGTTATTATCTTCCTCGTTGAACGCGCGGGTCTAACAAAGCGATGCGCGGATCAACAACATAGCATGTCGGAGTGGCGGAATTGGCAGACGCGCTAGCTTGAGGTGCTAGTGACCGCTTTTTGGTCATGCGGGTTCAAGTCCCGCCTCCGACACCATCGCATTTGAGAAGCCTCTTCGGAGGCTTTTTTGTTACCGATAGACGGTGGGGTCCACGATGGAAACGCTTGAACGCAACGAGTGGGCAGACGTTGCCCAACTAGTCGAGATCACGAGCGATGCTGTCATCATCTGCGAGCTCGACGGAACCATTCTGCATGTGAATAATCGCTTACTTGGCTTGATGTGCGAGGAACGCGCCGATGTCATCGGTGGAGACGTTAAAGACGTCCTGTACTCGTCCGCTTTTGAACGTGCGACGGAACATCGTCTGCCATTTGAAACTGATGGCTCAGAGAACGAACTGATGCTCAAGCTGAGTGATGGCTCTTTTATCCCCGTCTTGGTTCGCGCGGGCTCCGTAACGCCTCCACGCATCTTTGGGCGCCGCGCAACACGTGTCCTAGTGGCGCTTCACAGTATCGAGGAACAGTATTCTCACGACCGTCAACTTAAGCGTGCGTTATCGGAGCTTAGAGTGGCGAACAAGCGTCTCTCTGGCACGCTCTCGGTCATTATGAGCACTGTGGGCTCCGATGAGTTGCCCAGCCTGCTTGATACCGTTTTGAACCAGCTTGTAGGAACGCTCGATGCTTCGGGTGCCGCTATCTATTTTTCTGAGAGCGGCGGTTTTAAGCTACGCGGTGTTTCCAAGGAGCTGTACGATAGCTACCTGCCCGAGTTTTTGCCGTATGGCGCTGGCATTCCGACGTATGTTCTTCGCGAGTCGCGTGCCTGTCGCTTGTCGATTCAACAGGACCTTGAGGGCGATAGGGCCGCCTCCGGTATGTTCATGGACTTGGATAATCGTTCAAAGCACCTGTTGCGCATGCAGGATATGCCTCCGTACCGCAGCGAGATCTGTCTTCCCGTTTTTTACGGTACGCAGATCCTCGGCGTGCTGGAAGTTGGTTGGAAACGCCCCCAGGCACCGCTCGCCTATGACGTTAATGTGCTCGAGGTCATTTGCGATTACCTGTCTATCCAGCTGGTCGGCATGGCATCGAGCCTTCGCTCCCGTCGCACGGCCGAGCTTGGCCGCTCGCTCAATGTCTTGCGTGATGAGTTGTTTACCTTTCTAGACGATTCCGCCGCGGCTACCCAGGCGGTATCGTCCGAGATCTGCAATATGCTCAACTGCCATTTTTGCCCTATTGAGTATGACGCCAGTCTGGATTCCTACGTCATAGATTTTGAAGGCGGCAGCCGCGTTGCTTTGCCGGACGATCCCGAGAAGCTTTTCTTTTCCACGACGGCGCCAGCAGCACGTCTGGGGGCTGGCCCTGATGGCTTTGAGGCATCTGTTTTGGGCGGCACGAGTGCCGAGGACCTTAAACACGTCCGTATAACTCGCGTTGACGAATCGATGCCTATGGGAGGCTGGCTTAGGGCGCATGGCTTGCCTTGCCAGGGTCTCTACGTCGACGCCGGCATCGAGGCGGGGCGTCCGCGCTCTAAGGGCGATGGCAAGCACAGTAACGACGCGATTGTTCCTGCTTCTGTTGCGAAGGGCCCGACGACGCGCGCGCTGCTGCTTCGTGATGGTAGCCAAGAGCCGATTGATGACCTCGAATATGACTACTTGGTGCACTTGGCGCATGACTTTGAACTGATCTACGAAGGCGAATCTCAAAAGCGCGAGGAGCGCCATATCGCTCAGACCCTTCAGATTGGCATGAGAAATTCCCTGGGGGATGTTCCGGGTATCGCAACCGATTCGGTGTACCTGTCGGCCACGAACTCGGCGTTGGTCGGCGGCGATTTCTATACGCTCATCCGTCTTCCCGACGACTGCGCCGTCATGATTCTGGGTGATGTGTCTGGCAAAGGCATTGAGGCCGCATCGATGTCCGCGCTCGTCAAGACGGCCCTGACGGCATATGCTTGGGAGGGCGCTGGACCGGCCCGCATGGCACGCTCCCTTAACAGCATGCTCATGGGCTTTTCGAGGGTCGAGACGTTCGTGACGGCCTTTATCGCCAAGATTGACCTTAAAGCCGGACGCGCAACGTATTGTTCGGCGGGCCATCCTCCGACCATGGTCATCAGGCCAGAGTCGATGCCGCTGGGTGGCGGCGAGGCTCGTGGGGGAGAGGTCGAGCTGCTTGGATGCCAATCGGGGGTAATCGGTGCCTTTGAGAGCATGGTGTACGAGACAGGCGTGTTTACGTTCGCTCCTGGTGACATGCTATTTATGTACACCGACGGAACAATCGAAGCGCGTGACCGCTCGGGTGCTTTCTTTGGCGAGCAGCGCCTTCGCGACCTTCTGCTCTCTGTCTCGGGTGAGGGCGTGTCGGGCATTTGCGGCAAGGTCTTGGGCGAGCTTGACCGATTTACCGAATCGGCGCTGGACGATGACATTGCATTGGTGTCCCTTGAGTTTTTACGGGGTCGTTCATAGACGACGCTGGGCGGGCTGAATCCGTACGGTTGGGGAAACGAATGCATCGAGTGGGCTTTTTTGGGGAACCATGGTCGTATGAATGAGTGGAATGACATAGCGGTTTTGACGCCACCAGGCGATATCGACATCGCCACGGTGCCTGCGCTGCGTCGGCGGTTGGATGCTTTGATTGGCCGCGGCGTGCGTCGTGTCGTCATCAACTGTCAGGCTGTTAGCTTTATCGATTCGACGGGCTTGGCATTCCTGCTTACGCGCGCTCGTGAGCTCATGAGGCGAGAAGGCCTGCTTTCGCTCGTCAATGCATCGGGTGAAGTTGTTCGCTTTTTGGAGATTGCTCGTCTTGTCGATATCCTTCATGTCGCGGGGCCGGCACGGGAGTCTATTCCCGCCATTCCGGTGGGGGAGCTGCCTCGCTGGAGTAAGAGCGTCGAGGTCCGTCAGGGTATCGAGAATCTTCCATACTACCGACATCGCATCGCCGAACTCCTTGAATCGCTTCCGTTGCGCCGCGACGAGCGCTACGATGTCGCATTGGCGTCGGGGGAGGCGCTGGGTAATGCCTATGACCATGCGGGCGGTATCGGGTGCGTCCTGACGGTTCAGGCCTATGGCGATCGCGTTGTGGTTGAGGTGCTTGATCGAGGTGCCGGCTATTCTATCGATGAAACGAGCGAACCGGTCGCATCTGAGGAGCGCGGCCGTGGTATCAAGCTTATGCGTATGCTCGTCGATAACGTGGAGGTTGCTCATCGTACGGACGGCGCCGGCACGCGCGTGCAGATGGTGAAGCTGTTTAGCGGAGCGCTGGAATCGTGTGCCTAGCCAATCGCTTTAGCGCGTTTAGCTACTAAGAACATGCGGCAGACAAGTTTTTTGAAAAAAGTACTTGCGTCTTTTGGACAACTCGCGTAAATTAATAACCCGCAAGCGGACATGGCTCAGTTGGTAGAGCACAACCTTGCCAAGGTTGGGGTCGCGGGTTCGAGCCCCGTTGTCCGCTCCATTTGGGCGTTTAGCTCAGGGGGAGAGCGCTTCCCTGACACGGAAGAGGTCAGAAGTTCAAATCTTCTAACGCCCACCAAATGTTCGCAGCTCAGAGGCATCGCCTCTGGGCTGTTTTGTTTTGGTCGCCAAATGGGTCGCCAAATACGTCACCAAATTTCGAGTTTTTGATCTTCCGGGATGCTTCTCAGTAGTCATCCGAGGAAACTCTCGTCTTCTCCGTTTGCATACACATATCTTTCAAGGATTCGTGCCGCGGTTGCATGAGGCTCGGCAAGGCACGACCGCAACATGTTGGTCAAGCATAATCTTTTGGATTCTTTTGGCGTGAGCGGCTTGGTTTTGGTAGGATTTGTCAGCGGCGCGGTTGAGGGGGTTTCAAAACTGCCGTGCAGGTAGTCGAGCTGATAACGTTTTAGCACTCTGCCAAGAGCCCTTCATTTTTAATGCGTCTGCAAAATGACTAATTGCTTTGACCTGCTGAAACACTATATGTTGTGTTTGACCTAAAAAAAGAATACAGGATATAGATGCCTCTTTGTCGTATGATAGATGGCGGACAGAGAACGAAGACCTTAACTGCCTCTTTTGAACGTGTCCTTGAGCCGCTTGATCGGCTTCTGGGAATGTCCGCATGGAGGCTTATGGTTTATCGAGAACACAGATTGCGCGACGGCGCCGCAAGACAGGGACAGGCCCTGCCGGGCATCGTTTGGCTCTGAAGCGCAATGAGGCTACGACGCGAAAGAGGCAAGAGGATGAAGATCATCAAGCGCAGCGGCACCGAGGTTGTCTTTGACATCGATAAGATCGTCAATGCGATTCGCGCCGCCAACTTGGAGGTCGAGGAGGGCTCTCGTCTTACCGACCGCCAGGTGGTTTATGCGGCGCAAAACGTCGCCGAGGCATGCGAGAACGCGGGCCACACCGTGTCGGTCGAGGAGATTCAGGATCTGGTCGAGGACGAGATCATGCGTCTCGACTGCTACGAGGTCGCTCGCCATTACATCATCTATCGCTATGTTCAGAGCCTGAAGCGCCAGAAGAACACGACCGACGACAAGATTCTGTCGCTCATCGAGTGCAACAACGAAGAGGTCAAGCAGGAGAACTCCAACAAGAACCCGACCGTCAATTCCGTTCAGCGTGACTACATGGCCGGCGAGATTTCCAAGGACCTGACTCAGCGTGTGCTGCTGCCCCAGGAGATCGTGGATGCTCACAATGAGGGTCTGATCCACTTCCATGATTCGGACTACTTTGCCCAGCACATGCATAACTGCGACCTGGTGAACCTGGAGGATATGCTCCAGAACGGTACTGTTATCTCGGGTACGCTGATTGAGAAGCCGCACAGCTTCTCGACGGCTTGCAACATCGCGACGCAGATCATCGCCCAGGTTGCTTCCTCCCAGTACGGTGGCCAGTCGATTTCGCTGACCCATCTTGCCCCGTTCGTCGAGGTGAGCCGTCAAAAGATTCGCGGCGAGGTCGCCCGCGAGCTCGAGGAGCTCGGCGTTTCCGCATCTCCCGAAAAGGTCCGCGAGGTTGTTGAGGACCGCCTGCGTGACGAGATCCGTCGCGGCGTCCAGACGATTCAGTATCAGGTCGTGACCCTTATGACCACCAACGGCCAAGCGCCGTTCGTGACGGTCTTCATGTATCTCAACGAGGCTCGCTCAGCGCAGGAGAAGCACGACCTTGCCATGATCGTGGAGGAGACGCTTCGTCAGCGCTACGAGGGCGTTAAGAACGAAGCCGGCGTGTGGATTACCCCGGCATTCCCCAAGCTTATCTATGTACTCGAGGACGATAACGTTCACGAGAATTCCCCGTACTTCTACCTGACCCAGCTGGCTGCCAAGTGCACCGCCAAGCGCATGGTGCCCGACTACATCTCCGAGAAGAAGATGCGCGAGCTCAAGCTGTCTAAGGGCGAGACCGCCGGCAACGGCGATTGCTACACCTGCATGGGTTGCCGCAGCTTCTTGACGCCCGACCGCTCGGGCAACGGCTTTAACAATGTCGCCAACGCGCTGAACTATGACCCGACCAAACCTAAGTACTATGGCCGCTTTAACCAGGGTGTTGTGACCATCAACCTGCCCGATGTCGCGCTGAGCTCGCATCAGGACATGGACAAGTTCTGGAAGATCTTCGACGAGCGCCTTGAGCTGTGCCACCGTGCCCTGCTGTGCCGTCATGAGCGCCTGATGGGTACGCTTTCGGATGCCGCACCGATTTTGTGGCAGTACGGCGCCCTCGCTCGTCTGAAGAAGGGCGAGACGATCGACAAACTGCTCGTGGGCGGATACTCTACCATCAGCCTGGGCTATGCTGGCCTGTATGAGTGCGTCAAGTACATGACGGGCCACAGCCACACCGAGAAGGAAGGCACGCCGTTTGCCATGGCCGTCATGCAGCGCATGAACGACAAGTGCGCCGAGTGGAAGGCCGAAAGCGATATCGATTTCTCGCTGTACGGTACGCCGTTGGAGTCGACGACCTACAAGTTCGCCAAGTGCCTGCAGCGTCGTTTTGGCATTATTCCGGGCGTGACGGACAAGGGCTACATTACCAACAGCTATCACGTCCACGTGTCCGAGGAGATTGATGCTTTCGACAAGCTTAAGTTCGAGGGCATGTTCCAGCAGCTTTCGCCGGGCGGTGCCATCTCCTACGTCGAGGTTCCCAACATGCAGGACAACCTCAAGGCTGTCATCCGCGTGATGCAGTACATCTACGACAACATCATGTACGCCGAGCTCAACACCAAGAGCGACTACTGCCAGGTGTGCGGCTACGATGGCGAGATCAAGATTGTCGAGGATGACGGCAAGCTGGTGTGGGAGTGCCCCAGCTGCGGCAACCGCGACCAGGAGAAGATGAATGTCGCCCGTCGCACGTGCGGCTACATCGGTACCCAGTTCTGGAACCAGGGCCGAACCGAGGAGATCCGCGACCGCGTTCTGCATCTCTAATACCGCTCCGGGGCTGAACCGAGAGGGCCGCTTGGGCATT
>UREC01000066.1:0-6191 GCA_900546755.1 uncultured Collinsella sp.
GAGCCGAAGAGCACTTAATGTGCTCTTCGTGCGAGCAGGACTGTAGAGCAGGAAATCTCACAGCCCGCGCCCGGCCCCCTGTGGGCGAGCAAGCGGACGACAAACACATCTGTCCAACAATTCGTGCGAAACACAATGAAAAACCGTTTGATGTGAGTTAATATAAACAACGTCGTGAATCTGACTCCTGCCGCATACACGACAGGGGTTAAACACAAAAAGGAGTCAATTATGGTTTCTGAGAAGGCTACCCTCGTCAATCCGCAGGGTCTTCACATGCGTCCGGCTGGCCTCTTCGCCTCCACCATGGGCAAGTACGCCTGCGACGTGACGGTCGTCACCCCCGAGAAGGAGGTCAACGGCAAGTCCCCGATGGCCCTCATGGCTGCTGGTATCCCCTGCGGTACCGAGGTCGAGGTCAAGTGCGACGGCGCCGACGAGGCCGAGGCTCTGGCTGCTGCCATCGAGCTCATCAAGAGCGGTCTTGGCGAGTAGAACTCAAACGGGTCGCATGTTGAACAATTAAGTTCATACTTGGGGGCGCAGTGACCTGCATCAAGGTAGCTGCGCTCTTTTGTCATGGATATGGCAAAACGCTTTATCACATGGCACGGAGAGAGGAATGGGAATGTATCAGGGAGTCAACGCATCCGAGGGCATCGGAATCGGCACCGTCATGGTCGCCGTCGATCCCGACTTGACGTTTGAACCGCACGAGGTCGCTGATTCGGCAGCAGAGAAGGAGCGCTATCAGACCGCTCTTTCGGTCTTCTGCGAGAAGACCCAGGCTCAGGCCGACCACATGAAGGAGACGGTGGGCGAGGCCGAGGCCGAGATCATGAGCGGACACATTGTCCTGGCTCAGGACCCGGGCATGACCGACGCCATCAACGCCGCCATCGACGGCGGCACCTGCGCCGAGCAGGCGCTCATGGACACCTCGACCATGTTCGAGAACATGTTCCTGTCCATGGACGACGAGATGTTCCGTCTGCGCGCGGCCGACATCGCCGACATCCGCACCGGTATTCTGGCCGAGCTGCTGGGCAAGGAGGTCGTCGACCTCTCCGTCCTGCCCGAGAACACCGTCGTTGTCGTGCACGACCTTACGCCGTCCATGACCGCCACGATCGATAAGGCCCACGTTGCCGGTATCGTCACCGAGACCGGTGGCCGCACGTCGCACTCCGCGATCATCGCGCGCGCCCTCGAGATTCCGGCCGTCCTTTCGGTCTCTAACAGCTGCACCGCCCTTCGCAACGGCATGACCGTCGTCGTCGACGGTGGCAAGGGTGTTGTCGAGGCCGATCCCGACGAGGAGACGCTCGCTGCCTACACCGCCAAGGCCGAGGCCTTTGCTGCCGAGAAGGCAGCCCTCGAGGCCTTCCGCGGCAAGCCTTCTGTGACTGCCGACGGCATCAAGAAGATCATCGCCTGCAACATCGGTAACCCCGATGACGTGCCCAACGCGCTCGATCACGATGCCGAGGCCATCGGTCTGTTCCGCTCCGAGTTCCTGTTCATGGACTCCGCTGAGCTTCCTTCCGAGGAGGAGCAGTTCAACGCCTACCGCAAGGTCGCCAGCGCGCTCAAGGGCGCTCCGGTCATCATCCGTACGCTCGACGTGGGCGGCGACAAGGAGATTCCGTACCTGCACATGGTCAAGGAAGACAACCCCTTCATGGGCTTCCGCGCCGTGCGTTACTGCCTGGCCAACCCCGATCAGTACAAGGTCCAGCTCCGCGCCCTTCTGCGCGCCAGCGCCTTTGGTGACGTCAAGATCATGATCCCGCTCGTCACCTGCGTCGAGGAGGTCGTGGCCGTCAAGGAGCTCGTCGAGCAGTGCAAGGCCGAGCTGACCGAAGAGGGCCGCAAGTTCAACGAGAACATCGAGGTCGGCATCATGGTCGAGACGCCTGCCGCTTCGCTGCTCGCTGACCGCCTGGCCGAGGTGGCCGACTTCTTCTCCATCGGCACCAACGACCTGATCGGCTACACCATGTGCGCCGACCGTGGCAACGACACCATCTCCAACCTGTACCAGGTGTACTATCCCGCCGTGCTCCGCTCGCTCAAGAACATCATCGAGAGCGGCGTGAAGGCCGGCATCATGGTCGGTATGTGCGGCGAGGCCGCTGCCGATCCGCTGCTTGAGCCGCTGCTGATCAGCTGGGGCCTGGAGGAGTTCTCAATGAGCGCTCCGTCCATCCTGCGCGCCCGCAAGACCATCAGCCAGTGGACCAAGGCCGAGTGCGACGAGCTCGCCGAAAAGGCGCTCGCCTGCAACACCGCCGCCGAGGTCAAGGCACTGCTCGAGTCCGCAGCTCGTTAATTTGGTATCAGAGGTAACCGCGTGGTTGGAATGGGCCGGCCACGCGGCCCTCACATATACAGGGGGTACTGTAAATGTTCTACACGCTAACCGCTAACCCGGCTGTCGACATGACGGTTTCGAGCTCTCCGCTCGAGCCCGACGAGAACGTCCGCACCGGCTCGGCCAGCTACACCGCCAACGGCAAGGGCCTCGACGTGTCCTTCGCCTTTAAGAAGATGGGCGTCGACACTGTCGCGCTCGGCTTCTTCGCCGGCTTCACGGGCAAGTTCATCGTCGAGGAAGTCATGAACCTGGGTTGCCTGTGCCGCCCGGTCTGGACCGACGGCATCACGCGTATCAACACCTACGTCAACGATGGCCAGCACGAGTACGGCATCCTCAACCCTGGTGCTCCTATTACGCCGCAGCACCAGGAGGAGCTCTACAACATCCTGGACACCGCGGGCGATCTTGAGTGCCTGATCGTCTCTGGCTCCGTGCCTCCCAAAGCTACGCCCGACTTCCTGGCTCAGGTCATGGAGCACGCTCAGGCCCGTGGCGCCGACGTCGTCCTGGACCTTTCTTCCGACAAGCTCAAGGAGCTCGCTCACAAGAAGCCGCTGCTCATCAAGCCGAACCATCATGAGATGAAGGCCATCTTCGGCGTGCCGGTCGACACCGACGACGAGGTCCGAGTTGCCATGAAGCTGGCTCACGAGGCCGGCGTCCAGAACGTGCTGCTCACCCGTGGTAGCCGCGGCGACGCTTACTTCTCCAACGGCGAGGACATCTGGTACGCCAAGCGTGAGTTCAACATCAAGCTGGTTTCTTCCGTCTGCGCCGGCGACTGCACCCTCGCTGCGTTCCTGCACAAGTGGTACAGGGATCGCGACAACGTCGAGGAGGCCATGAAGCTCGCTATGGCCACCGGCGCCAACGTTGCCGAGTCCGTCGGCATCGGCGACTTCGGTCACGTTGACGAGTACAGCAAGCGCGTTGCCGTCCGTAAGCTCGATCGCAAGTAAGCGAAACGCGACATATTCGTGCGCATGCGGCGTCCCGGTTTTGATCGGGGCGCCGTTTTTTCGTAGGAAAAGTGAGATGAAACCGCCCTTCACCGCTTCCACACCGTTCGCCGAGTTGTTGTAGCCTTTTGCCGAAGCGTGGAATATACTTTCATTAACACGTTGCTTCGTGAAAGGAACATTCATGATTTACACGCTCACTGCAAATCCCGCCATTGACTACAACATCTCCTGCGATGGCCTGTCCGCCAATACCGTTACGCGCACCCGTAACGCGGTCTACACCCCCAACGGCAAGGGTCTCAACGTCTCGTTTACGCTCGACCACTACGGCGTCGACACCACGATCCTGGGCTTCTTCGCCGGCTTCTCGGGCGAGTTCATCGTTAAGGGCGCCGAGGCCCTGGGCGTGCCCGTCAAGCCCGTGTGGACTGACGGCATCACTCGTATCAACGTGTTCCTCAACGCCGGTCCCGACACCGAGTACAACATGGTCAATGCCGGTGCCGCCATCAACGCTGCCAACGAGCAGGAGATGTTTGAGCTCATCGATTCACTCGACGACATGACCTGCCTGGTCATTAGCGGCTCGCTGCCCCCCAACACCTCCGAGGGCTTCCTGGCCGAGGTCCTGCGTCGCGTGAAGGCGAAAGGCGCCGAGTTCGTGCTCGATATCTCGAGCCATCAGTTGGCCGACCTCATTGCTATGGAGCCGCTCCTCATTAAGCCTAACGACGACGAGCTGCTCGACATCTTTGGCATTAAGGTGAGCGGTGGCGACGACGAGTCTGTCAAGGGCGCGATGGCCGAGCTTCATGCCAAGGGCGCCAAGAACGTGCTGCTGACCCTTGGTGGCGCCGGAGCGTACTTCTCCAACGGTGAGCACATCTGGTTTGCCAACCGTACCTTTGAGGTCAAGCTGCTGTCGACCGTCTGCGCCGGTGACTCTTCGTTGGCCGCCTTCCTGTCCGTGTGGCACGACGCCCCCGAGCGCGTCGAGGACGCCCTGCGCCTCTCGATGGCCACCGGCGCCAACGTGGTCGAGTGCCCTGGTCTGGGCGACTTTGCCAAGGTCGATGAGTATCAGAAGGGTATCGCCATTCGTCAGGTCTGCTAGTTCCGGCACCTTGCCTGAATAGTTCGATTATTTCGCATCCGTCTCAGACCAGGACGGATGCGTTTTTGTTTATCGGACTTGCGTGTGCAGTGGAGGCTGTTTCTTGCTAGACTTCTTGCAGACGCAATCGATAGCCAATTTGATAGTCGCAGGAGGCCATAGGCATGTGCAATGTTTCGCTCAACGGTACGCAGCCGACCGATGCCTCCATCCGTGTTCTGCGTGCGCTCGAGGCAGCCGGTCTTGAGGCCTGGTACGTAGGCGGTTGGGTACGTGATGCCCTGATGGGGCGCCCCAGCCACGATGTTGACATGTGCTGTAGCGGCCTGTGGCAGGAGTCCAAAGCGGCGCTCGAGTCAGCGGGTATCTCCGTGGTTGAATCAGGCATCAAATTTGGCGGCATCACGGCTATTTGCGATGGCGAGCGTATTGAGGTCACCACGTACCGCCTGGATGGTTTTTATACCGACGGTCGTCATCCCCAGAGCGTGGAGCGTGCGGCGTCGCTTGAGGACGACCTGGCGCGCCGCGACTTTACCGTCAATGCCATGGCGTGGCATCCCGAGCGCGGCCTTGTCGACCGTTACGACGGCCAGGGCGACCTGGAGCGCAAGCTTATCCGCGCCGTTGGAGATCCCATGCGTCGTTTTAACGAGGACGCGCTTCGCATGCTGCGCGCGGTGCGGTTTGCCTGCCGCTTGGACTTTATGATTGAGCCTGCGACCAAGCAGGCCCTGGCCGAATGTGCGCCGTTGCTCGATGCCGTGGCGCACGAGCGCGTGGGCATTGAGCTTGAGGGCATCCTTTCGACGGGCCACGGGGGAGACGCGATGCTGCGCTACCCCGAGCTTGTTTGCGCCGCCGTGCCCGAGCTCGCGTCCGCTCGCGGGTTTGATCAGCGCAGTGTCTATCATGCGTTTAACGTCTACGAGCATATCGCCCGCGTGCTGACGGTGGCAGGGGAGCTGGCGCTGTGCGACGGCGTCGCGCCCTCGTCGAGCCTTATGTGGGCGGCGTTTTTGCACGACGTTTCCAAACCCGAGTGCTTTACGGTCGATCACGACGGCAGCGGCCACTTCTACGGTCATCCCGAGCTCGGCGCCAAGAAGGCGCGTGTCATCATGGATCGCCTGGCGCTCTCGCACGATTTGGTGCGCGATGTGTGCCTGCTGATCAAATACCATGACAAGCCGCTGCGCCCCGAGCGCTCCTGCCTGCTCAATATGATGCGCGCGCTTTCGGGCGAGGGTGTCGATACGCCGCGTCTGATGGACGAGCTCATGGACCTTAAGCGTGCCGACACGCTCGGCAAGGCGCCCTCGTGCTTCTATTACGTCGAGACGATCGAGGAGATGCGTACGCTCGCCCACGATCTGCTGCAGGCGGGGGAGCCCTATACACTCAAGATGCTTGCCATCAATGGTGGCGACCTGATCCGCGCCGGCGTCAAGCCGGGGCCGGAGCTGGGACAGCTTCTCAACGCCGCCCTCGACGCCGTGATCGAGGACAACATCCCCAACAACCGCGAAGCCCTCCTGGCTCATCTCAACTTGAACTAGCTAACCAGTTGACCTGCGCGTTCCATAACCTGCCGACAATTTTTTCGGCAATTTGGAATTTCTTCTTGCGCTGATGTTTTTTGTCCCGTAATATATTTCCTCGCAGCACGGCAGTGCAGATGTCATGTGGCCCGTTCGTCTAGCGGTTTAGGACGCCGCCCTCTCAAGGCGGAGAT
>UREC01000067.1:0-5448 GCA_900546755.1 uncultured Collinsella sp.
GTTTTTTTCAAACGCAAAGCGCCGCCCCGCGGCAGCGCTTTGGTCTCTTTACCCATATGGAGTATATGTTAACCGTTGGGACCTTTCCCGCCCGTAGCCGCGCGACAACGTCTACAAAAAAGGAATTGCCAGGTGCCTCTGCATCGGCCCAACGAGCGTGGATTTTCGGACACCCATTCCACGAGCGTGGATAATCTCCCGTTTTGAGCCCGTAAACAGGCCAAAAACGGGAGATTATCCACGTTCATGTTTTGCGGATCAGTTTCATTTGCACCAATTAGCTGGTGTGGCGCCAGCGAGGGTCGGTGAGCGTACGCGCCACACCCAGGCCAACGGGCAAAAACGCCACGATGAGCACTGCACGCACAAACCAGCCGAGCATATTGACCGTGTCGAAGGTGCACATGTAATACATCGAGCGATACAGATACAAGCCCGGCACCATAATGACAATCGATGGCACCGTGAGGGCGATACGTGGGTAGGTGAGCTTGATTTCGGCTAAGCTCGCGAGCAGCCCCGATACCAACGCACCAGTAAACGCAGCCGCCTCGGGAGGCATGCCCGCACTCAGGCCCAAGAAGGGAAGCAGCGTCGGCGCATCGACGAGCGTAAGGCGCAAGGTATTAGACACGGCGCCGATGAGCCCTGCCGCTGCTGCCATCTTTACCGGGCTGTTGAACATAACCGAGAAGCCAAATACGCCGATAAAGCTCATCAGTATGCGCAAGAGCGTAAGAGCCAACGGCGAAAGGCCGAGCGGGGCAAAATCATCCGGTGCCAGCCCCACACACTCGGCAACCATCCAGCCCACAAGGGTCGCCATCACAATAATCGACACGGCATACGAAAGACGCTCAATGCCGCTTCGCATATCGAGCTTAGCGATGTCGAGGCCTGCCGTAATGAGGGGAAAGCCGGGAATCACAAAGAGCATGGCGCCGATATAGCCTTCTTGGTGCGACATTGCCCCCGGTACGACCTGGCCAAGGCCGAGCAATGCCAGCAGATACGAGACGCAAGCGAGCGCAACGCCAATCGTCAGCGCGCTAAACTGGCCAAGACCCTGCTTGAGAATATGAGAGCGAGCAAAGTTGCCAACACCAGCGCCTACGAATGCGCAGGCCATCTCGATAGGGCCGCCGCCGAGCAAAAAGACGAAGGCGCCGCAAGCACAAGCTGCCGCAAGGCCCTGTTGCCAGGGAGAGTAATCGGGTTTTGAACTCTCAACGGTCTTGAGCATCTCGTGGTATTCGTGCACGGTAAACCGGCGCCCATACGTCTCGATTTCCTTTAGGAAGCTCTCCATCATCCAAATGCGATGGGTATTGACTCCCGTTGTGGGCAGGCTGACAACCTCGTTAAAGCAGTGGCCATCTTCGATGCAGGTGCACTCAAACGACAGAAGACTTAAGTCAACGTGGACGGTGACACCGAGTACGGCGGCGACGCGATTCATGGTATCGCGTACACGCCAGGCACCCGTTCCGCTCGCGAGCATAAGCATACCGGTGCGGCAGATGATGGATGACTTATCGGTGAGCGGCGCATCGACGGCAAGCTCATCGCCTGCCGTCACGATCTGGTGCCAGTCAGTTTTCATATGGAGTGCGCCGGCACGAACACCGTGGTGCATGGGGGCTCTCGAAAGCAGCGAGTCAAGGCGCGAAGACTGTGGGGACTCCGTTGATTCGTCCTCAACCTCATCAGTCTCTTCATCGACCAGATCAAATGAGTCAAGCGATGCCGGCTCGCGACGATCGATTAGCTCCTCATCCTCATCGTCAAAGTAATTGAACTGATCGAGCATGTCCTCTTCGATTGCACGCTCGCTCGCGTCGTCCATATAGACGCTCCCTTCCTACCGACTAACCCCCATCCTAGGCAGCGACGGCTAAAGGAAACATAAAAGAGACGACTGTCATGCGAGCCATGCGCGCAATAGCCGTTGGGTAGTCGTTTAAGAACGTCCCCAATGACTATTGACAGCCAAGGCAACGTCGATGCCCTGGCAACGACAGCGAAAGCCCGCCAGAGCGAGCAAGGTGCTTTGAAACGAGATGCCACCATAGGTTGAGCATAAGTCAGCGAGCGGGTCGCATTTGAGACAAGGTGACGTGAAACGAAAGGGCGCTGACCTTCTGGTCGCGCCCTTGAAGTTGAACGTCAGATTGTCCAAATGCGGCCCGCGCAGCGTCGAGCCGTTACGCGGTTCGTAGAACCGCGTAACTAGTTAGTACATCTTTGCGCCGGCGGGGATGGAAGCGTCGAGCTGGATCAGGTTGAGGCGCTCCTCGCCCTCCTCCTCGTGGACAGCGCTGATCAGCATGCCGCAGCTGGGAATACCCATCATCTTGCGCGGAGGCAGGTTGGTGATGGCGAGCAGCGTCTTACCGACCAGGTCCTCGGGCTCATAGTAGCCATGAATGCCGGAGAGGATGGTACGGTCGGTGCCGGTGCCGTCGTCGAGCGTAAAGTTCAGCAGCTTCTTGGACTTCTTGACGGCCTCGCATGCCTTGACCTTCACGGCGCGGAAGTCGCTCTTGGAGAAGGTATCAAAGTCGACGAACTCCTCAAACAGCGGCTCAACGGCAATCTTGGAATAATCAACCGTGGGCTTGAGCGACTTAACGAACGGGCTCGCGGCGTTGCCGGCCTCGGCAGCCTTGGCAGCAGCGGCACCGGACTGGAAACCCTTCTCGGGCTTCATGTGCGGGAACAGCAGCACGTCGCGGATGGAAGCCTGGTTGGTGAGCAGCATGACCACGCGGTCGATACCGATGCCGATGCCGCCCGCGGGAGGCATACCGTACTCGAGGGCGCGCACGTAGTCTTCGTCATACTCCATGGCCTCATCGTCGCCGCCGGCCTTCTCGGCCATCTGGGCAGCAAAGCGCTCAGCCTGGTCGACCGGGTCGTTGAGCTCGGAGAACGCGTTGGCGTACTCGTGACCGGCAATAACCAGCTCAAAGCGGTGCGTCAGGCGCGGGTCGTCCTCAAAGCGCTTGGCAAGCGGGCTGACCTCGATGGGGTAATCGCACACGAACGTGGGGTTGACGATGGTGTCCTCGCCCAGCTCATCGTAGATCTCGGCGATAATCTTGCCGGCGGTCCACTCGGGCTTAATCTCCAGGCCCTTCTCGCGCGCAGCGGCAGCAAGCTCCTCGACCGGCGTATCGATGGTGACCTGCTTGCCGAGCACGTCGGAGACGATGTCGGTCATGGGACGGCTGGCCCACTCACCAGAAAGGTCGATGGTCTGGCCCTGGTACTCGATGACCTCGGGGTTGCCGATGGCCTTGTTCGCAGCCTTGATGACGCCCTGGGCGAGCGCCTTCATGCCCTCGAGGTCGGAGAAGGCACGGTAGGCCTCCATCGTGGTGAACTCGGGGTTGTGGGTAAGGTCCATGCCCTCGTTACGGAAGATGCGGCCGATCTCGAACACGCGCTCAAAACCACCGACGATGCAGCGCTTGAGGTGAAGCTCGGTGGCAATACGCAGGTAGCACTCCTGATCGAGCGCGTTAAAGTGCGTGATGAACGGCTTGGCCGTGGCACCACCCTGGATGGTCTGCAGGATAGGGGTCTCAACCTCCATGTAGCCGTCGGACTCCATAAAGCGGCGGAAGGTGGAGAGAATCTGCGAACGCTTACGGAAGGTCTCGCGAACGTCGTCGTTGGCGATCAGGTCGACATAGCGCTGGCGATAGCGGGTCTCCTTGTCGGAAAGACCGTGGAACTTCTCGGGCAGCGGACGAACGGCCTTGGCAAGCAGGGTCGCGCTCTTAGGGGCAACGGAAAGCTGGCCACGCTGGGTGCGCACGACCACGCCGGTCACACCCAGGATGTCGCCCAGGTCGAGGGCCTTGAGCGTACTCCAGGCAGCCTCGTCCATGTCGTTGATGCGGCAGAACAGCTGAATCTCGGCAGTCGCATCGCGCACGACGATGAACATGATCTTGCCCTGACCGCGCTTGGCGACCACGCGGCCGGCGATCTTCACGACGTCCTCGGTGTCCTCGCCATCGGCAAGCTCGGCGTACTTAGTCTCGATATCGGCGACGTAGTCCTCAAGCTCAGAGTGCTCGGGATAGGGGTTCTGGCCCGCCTCGAACAGGGCGGCGCGCTTGGCCAGGCGGGTGGCGCGCTCGTCGTTGAGCGTCGATGCCTGATCGGCGGCGTTCTGGTTCTCTGCCATAAGTTAGCTCCTCAAACTAAAACGCTCCCCAGGATTCGGTCCCAGGGAGCGAAAACATACCTTTACGCGGGACCGTGGTCTAGCGTGCGATCTTGGCGATGGTGTAGACGCGAGTCTTGCCGGAAGGCGTAACGACCTCGACGGAGTCGCCCTCGCCGTGACCGATGATGGCGTGACCGACCGGAGACTCGTTGGAAATCTTGTGCTCGAGCGAGTTGGTCTCGGTGGTACCGACGAGCGTGACTTCCATGACCTCACCGTTGGGATCAATCAGAGAAACGGTGGAACCGATGGAGACGGTCAGATCGCCCGCGGTGGCAGCAACCTGAGCGTTGGCGAGGATGGCCTGGATCTCGGCAATACGAGCGGCGTTCTGGGCCTGCTTGTCCTTGGCGGCGTCATACTCGGAGTTCTCCGAAAGGTCGCCGAACGCGCGGGCTTCCTTGATGTCCTCGACGATCTCCTTGGCGTAATCGCCCTCACGCCAAGCGAGCTCCTCGACGAGCTTCTGGCGGCCCTCAGCGGTCAGTACGATCTGGCTTGCGTCCATACGGATATCTCCCCAACTCTGATCAAACAATCAACTGTCAACAAAACGAAAAAGACCGGCTAGCCTGCGGGCAAGCCGGTCAGGTGCTCACCCCAAAGGGATGGGACTACTCTGCGTCCGCGTCGCTGTCCTCTGCCTGCTTCTTCTTGGCAGCAGCGAGCTTGGCCTCGAGCTCAGCGATCTCCTTGTCCTCCTCGGACTGCTCGACCACGACCTCCTCGGCCTGTTTGGTCTCGGCCTTATCGTCGCCCTCCATACCCTCGCGGATATTCTTGACGGTAGAGCCGAGGGACTTGCCGAGCTTCGGCAGGTTCTTGGGCCCGAAGATAATCAGGACAACGACGAGAATAATGATGAGCTCAGGAGCCCTCAGTCCAAACATGTAGACCTCCACAATACAGCGAGACAAGCTCGAATGAGTATACCGCGGGTATCGCGGTATCACAACAATAGCTAAAAAAAGGGACCGCAAGAAGCGGTCCCTCCTCATGCTCTGGTCGGGTTGACTGGATTTGAACCAGCGACCCCTGCGTCCCGAACGCAGTGCTCTACCAAACTGAGCCACAACCCGTTAGCTCGACTATAGTAACAAAGATTTCCGTCGTGTGCTAGAGAAATTTTTACTTCTTTGGCACTTCGACGCGAACCCTTGATTATCAACTTTATCCGAACACCTCCCACATTCATCCGTACATGTGCG
>UREC01000068.1:0-4607 GCA_900546755.1 uncultured Collinsella sp.
CATCTGGCCGAACGAGTCCCCATACCCTCGTTCGGTCAGATGCACCGCCGCTGTTTGTGTTTGTGCCGTATAATGACCACTACCTATGACGCGATACAAAAGAAAGGTGTTTGCCCATGCAGGCACAGAAGGCGGAGGGAACCCGCGACCTTATCGGCGCTGAGATGCGCGCCTGGCAAAAGATGCAGCAGATCGCTGCTGGCGTGTTCGAGCCGTTTGGCTTTAAGCCCATCGAGACGCCCGCCATCGAGCAGGTGGACGTGTTTGTCCACGGCATCGGCCAGTCGACCGACGTCGTGCGCAAGGAGATGTTCCGCGTGTTTAGCGGCGCCAACCTGGAGCGCGTCTTTACCGAGGGCACCGATACCAAGCTCAAGCCCAAGCAGCGCCTGGCGCTTCGTCCCGAGGGCACGGCTGGCGTGGTGCGCGCCGTCGTGGAGAACAACTTGGTGCCCCAGGGCTCCACGCCGTTTAAGGCTTACTACGCCGAGGCCATGTTCCGTGGCGAGCGTCCCCAGAAGGGCCGCCTGCGCCAGTTCCATCAGGTGGGCATCGAGTGGCTCGGCGCTCCCGATCCGGCGGCAGACGCCGAGTGCATCATTATGCTCATGGAGTTTTACAAGCGCCTGGGCTTCGATCTGTCCAAGCTCCGTCTGCTCATTAACTCGATGGGCGATGCCCAATGCCGTCCGGCCTATCGCGAGCAGGTTAAGCAGTTCATTCTCGACCACGCCGATGAGATGTGCGACGAGTGCCGCGAGCGCGCCGAGCTTAACCCGCTGCGCGCCTTCGACTGCAAGAACGACCACTGCCGCGAGATCATGGCCGACGCCCCGCTGATGGGCGACAACCTGTGCGATGAGTGCCGCGAGCACTACGAGCAGGTCAAGCGCTATCTGGACGTCGCCGGTATCGAGTACGTCGAGGATCCCACCCTGGTGCGCGGCCTGGACTACTACACCCGTACCGTCTTTGAGGTCGAGGCCCCTGGCGCCGGCGTCGGCTCCATCGGTGGCGGCGGCCGCTACGATGGCCTGGTCGAGCTCGAGGGCGGCAAGCCCACGGCCGGCGTCGGCTTCGCCGTCGGTTTTGAGCGCGCCCTGCTGGCCCTGCAGGCCTTTGGCAGCGACCTGGGCGCCGAGGAGACCCCGTGTGTCTACGTCGCCAATGCCGGCAAGGAGTTGCGCCAGAACGTCTTTGCCATTACGCAGGAGCTTCGCGCCGCAGGTATCGTGACCGAGGCAGACTATCAGGGTCGTTCGCTTAAGGCTCAGTTTAAGCAGGCCGACAAGGTGGGCGCTAAGCTCATTTTGGTCTTGGGCGGCGACGAGCTTGCCGCCGGCAAGGTCAAGGTGCGCGACATGGAGAGCCATGACGAGGCCCTCGTCGATCTGGCCAACGTGGTCGAGGCGGTTCGTGAGCGCCTGTAGCGCATGATTTTTGAGCTGTGGACTCACTAAAGCGCTCAGCTCATTGAGAGCGATTGTTACGGGGGTGTTTCGCTTTTATGCGGAATGCCCCCATTTACGTATGCCGCCCACCGAGAAATACGACCATTTAGGGCAAAAACCCTTGCAATGCAGAAAATACTTTTGTGTGGTAAAGCGCAATCAGTGTCGAAAGTATTTCGCAAGCGCCTATAATGAATACCGCATGTTACGTGCATAGAAGGAGGAATGGGAGGAAACGTGGCTGAGAACCTAAGCAACCAGTCTGTACCCGAAGCCGCGGCGCGCGTCGCTGCCGTGGTCAACCGCCTCGTTAACCGAATCGGCTCGAATGCCGAGTCCAGGGAGCGTCTCGCCGAGATCGAGATCCCCGAGGAGCTGCGCGACAACTTGGCGCTGTTCCTGCGCCTGGAGCGCCGTGTGCTTAGCGAGTATGATCCCGAGATCGCGGACCTGTTCGACAAGATCCTGACGGCCGAGATTGTGGCCAATGCCGGAAATCCCGGCGCCCGTGCTGCCGACGAGTCCGTCGACGAGCAGGGCGTGCCCACCGCCGACGAGCCTACTGCTGTGGCGTTTCGTGAGGTCGTCGATCTGATTGACAGCCTGCCGCTCGATAAGCAGCAGGTTATCGTCCGCGCCTTTACGAGCTTCTTCCATCTGGCAAACCTGTCGGAGGAGAACTACCGCGTGGCGCAGCTGCGCGAGCGCGAGGCAGGTGCGTCGACCGATACCGAGGTCGATCCCGCCAACGAACTCACCGTCGCCTATCACCAGTTGGTAAACGAGATGGGTGTCGAGGGCGCCAACGAGCTGCTCGACAAGCTCGAGTTCCACCCTGTCTTTACCGCACATCCCACCGAGGCCCGTCGTAAGGCCGTCGAGGGCAAGATTCGCCGTATCTCCAACCTGCTGGAGGAGCGTCCGCGCCTGGGCGGCTCCGACCTGGTGGAGAACGAGCGCCATATGCTGCAGGAGATTGACGCTCTGGTGCGCACGAGCCCCATCGCGCTCAAGAAGCCCACGCCGGTCGAGGAAGCCGATACCATCATCGACATCTTCGATAACACACTGTTCGATGTGATCCCCGTCATCTACCGTCGTTTTGACGACTGGGTGCTGGGCGACAAGGCCGGTACCGTGCCGCCGCTGTGCCCGGCGTTCTTCCATCCCGGCAGCTGGATCGGTTCCGACCGCGACGGTAACCCCAACGTTACCGCCAAGGTGAGCCGCGAGGTCGCCGCCAAGTACTTCACGCACATGGTGCTCAAGCTCGAGGACAAGTGCCGCCGCATCGGCCGCAACCTTACGCTCGAGGCCGCCTACAGCAAGCCGTCGGCAGAGCTCATGAACCTGTGGAACCATCAGGTCGAGATGAGCGCTCAGTACACGGCTCGCGCCGAGCTGATTTCCGAGCACGAGCCGCATCGCGCCGTCATGCTCGTCATGGCCGACCGTCTGAACGCCACCGTGCGCCGTATCACCGACACCATGTACCACAGCGCCGATGAGTTCCTGGAGGACTTGCGCGTCGTCCAGCGCTCGCTGGCTGCCTGCGGTGCCGTCCGTGCTGCCTACGGCCCGGTCCAGACCATCATCTGGCAGGTTGAGTCCTTCGGCTTCCACATGGTCGAGATGGAGTTCCGTCAGCACTCCGTGGTGCACGCCCGCGCCCTCAAGGATATCCACGAGAACGGTATCCATGGCGATCTGCAGCCCATGACACGCGAGGTCATCGACACCTTCCGCGCTATCGGCTCCATCCAGAAGCGCTACGGCAAGAAGATGGCGCATCGCTACATCATCTCGTTCACCAAGAGCGCCCAGCATGTGGCCGACGTCTTTGAGCTTGCCCACCTGTCCTTTGCACACGAGGAAGACGTTCCCGAGCTCGATGTGATCCCGCTGTTTGAGCAGCTCGAGGACCTCGAGGGCTGCGTCGACGTGCTCGACCAGATGCTTACGCTGCCCGTGGTGCAAAAGCGCCTTGCCCAGACCAACCGTCGCATGGAGGTCATGCTGGGCTATTCCGACTCCTCCAAGGATGCCGGTCCTACCACGGCCATGCTCGCGCTGCACTCCGCGCAGGAGCGCATTGCCAAGTGGGCCGAGAAGAACGATATCGACCTGGTGCTCATGCACGGTCGCGGCGGTGCCGTGGGCCGTGGCGGCGGTCCGGCCAACAAGGCCGTGCTGGCGCAGCCCAAGGGTTCGGTCAACTGCTTCTTTAAGCTCACCGAGCAGGGCGAGGTCATCTTTGCCCGTTACGGCAACCGCACGCTGGCTCAGCGTCATGTTGAGTCCGTTGCCGCCGCAACGCTTTTGCAGTCGGCCCCGAGTGTCGAGAAGACCAACACCGAGACCACGCAGAAGTTCTGGGATATGGCCGAGAAGCTCAACGCCGCAAGCCACGAGCGCTATCTGGACCTGCTGAACACCGAGGACTTTACACCGTGGTTCTCGACCGTGACGCCGCTGACCGAGGTCGGTCTGCTGCCGATTGGCTCGCGTCCCGCCAAGCGCGGCCTGGGCGCCAAGTCGCTTGATGACCTGCGTACCATTCCGTGGATCTTCAGCTGGAGCCAGGCGCGCATCAATCTGGCCGCTTGGTACGGCCTGGGCACCGCTTGCGAGCAGCTGGGCGATCTGGACCAGCTTAAGGCTGCCTACCAGGAGTGGCCGTTCTTCCGCACCTTTATCGACAACATCGAGATGTCGATCGCCAAGACCGACCAGCGCATCGCCAAGATGTACCTGCACCTGGGCGATCGCCAGGATTTGTCCGAGAAGGTCTTCACCGAGATGCAGCTCACGCGTAAGTGGGTTCTTGCCATCGTCGGTGACGAATGGCCGCTGCAGCGCCGCCGTGTGCTCGGCTGCGCCGTCCGTGTGCGTAATCCCTACGTCGACGCCCTGTCCATCGCTCAGGTCCGCGCCCTTCGCGAGGTGCGTATGAACCAGGACGAGATGGCAGAGGAGAAGAAGGCCGAGTACATGAGCCTGATTCTTTCGACTGTGACCGGCGTCTCGGCAGGATTGCAGAACACGGGGTAATCGATAGCCCTGTTGTCGCTGTCCGGGGCCGCCGTATGTTTGCTTTCCGGCGCGTCCTCGGACATGCAAGAAGCCCTCGCTGCGCACTTCGTGCGGCGAGGGCTT
>UREC01000069.1:0-4548 GCA_900546755.1 uncultured Collinsella sp.
GCCGGAGGGACCACAGGCGCTACAGGTTCTTGACACCCATCGCGCGCATGGCGTTCAGGATAGCGATGATCGCCACGCCTACGTCGCCAAAGACGGCAAGCCACATATTGGCGATACCCAGCGCTGCCAGCACAAGGATCAGCAGCTTAATGCCCAGCGCAAAGATTATGTTCTGCCAAACAATCGACATGGTCTTGCGCGCCACGCGGATCGCGCGGGAAATGTTGGACGGCTTGTCGTCCATCAGCACCACGTCGGCGGCCTCGATCGCGGCGTCGGAGCCCATGGCGCCCATGGCAATGCCCACATCGGCGCGCGTAAGCACAGGCGCGTCGTTGATGCCGTCACCGACAAAGGCGAGCTTGCCCTTGCCACTTTCGGCCGCGAGCAACGCCTCAACGCGCTCGACCTTGTCGCCCGGCAGGAGCTGCGCGTGGAACTCGTCGAGACCGAGTTGCTTGACCACAGACGCTGCAACCTCCTCGCGGTCGCCCGTGAGCATGACGGTTCGGTTGATACCGGCGGCATGCAGGTCGCGAATCGTTTGCTCGGCATCGGCCTTAACGGTGTCTGCAATCACGATGTGGCCGACATACACGCCGTTCACGAGCACGTGGAGGATTGTGCCGGCAACCTCACAGTCCGGTGCTTCAACGCCGGCCGCGGCGAGCATCTTGGCGTTGCCGACGACGACGTGCTTGCCGTCGATGGTTGCCGTCACGCCGTGGCCCGCGTCGTTGGCGGAGTCGCTCACGCGCTTGGGGTCGACCTCGCCCTGGTAGGCGTCGCGCACGGACTGCGCGATGGGATGGTCGGAGAACGACTCGGCGAGGGCTGCGACCTCGAGTAGCGACTGCTCGGTATAGCCTGCCTCGGGGTGCACCGCGACGACCGAGAACGTGCCGTTGGTGAGGGTGCCCGTCTTGTCAAAGACGACGGTGTCCACATCGGCGAGCGTCTCGAGGTAGTTGGAACCCTTGATGAGAACGCCCAGCTTGGACGCGCCGCCGATGCCGCCAAAGAAACTCAACGGTACGCTGATCACGAGGGCGCACGGGCAGCTGACGACCAGGAAGGTCAGGCCGCGCAGGATCCAATCGGACCAAGCGCCAGTCACCAGGCCGCCGCCAAGCGCGAGCACCGCGGCAGCGCCAGTGACGGCGGGGGTGTAGACGCGGGCAAAGCGCGTGATGAAGTTCTCGGTGCGCGCCTTCTTTTCGCTGGCATTCTCCACGAGCTCCAGAACACGCGCGACGGTTGACTCGCCAAAGGGCTTGGTGGTGCGCACGTGGATGAGGCCCGTCATGTTGATGCAACCGCTGATGATATCGTCGCCGGTCTTGGCCGGGCGGGGGACCGACTCGCCCGTGAGTGCGGCGGTGTCGAGCTGCGTCTCGCCCTCGACGATGACGCCGTCGATAGGCACGCGCTCGCCGGGCTTGACCACGATCACGGTGCCGACGGCGATGTCATCGGGAAAGACCTGTTCGAGTGTGCCGTCGGCTTGCTCGACGTTAGCGTAGTCGGGCGCGATGTTCATCATGGCACTGATCGACTTGCGGCTCTTGCCCACGGCGTATGCCTGGAACAACTCGCCGACCTGGTAGAACAGCATGACAGCGGCGCCTTCGGCCATGTGCGGGTCGGTGTCGGGGAAGAGCACCATGGCAAACGCGCCGATGGTCGCGACGGCCATGAGGAAGCTCTCGTCGAAGGCCTTGCCGCGGCGGATGTTATTGAATGCCTTTTGCAGTACGTCGTAGCCGGCAATCAAAAACGGCACGAGGAACAGCACAAAGCTGGCGTAGATGTTGCCGGGCTCCCCAAATGCGATAGTGAGGGCGCCGAGCTCGTCGAGGGCATAAACAACGGCAAAAATGCCCAGTGCTACCAGGATGCGGTTGCGCTTATGCTCAAGGGACTCTTTCTTCTTGCGCTTCTTCTTTTTCTTTTTGGGATCGGCGGCTGTCATGATTCAAACCTCTCATTTGAGTTTATGAACACTCGCTCATATAATTTCGCGAGCAAAGGCCGCGGCAAGCGCGGCCTCGCAGGTCAACGTATGCGCGGGTTAGAGAATGATCTCGCAGTCCGGCTCGGCGTCGGCGGTGAACTCAACGACGCGGTCCAGGACCTCGTCGAACTTGGCGTCGTCGGCCTCGAGCGTCAGCTTCTGGGTCATAAAGTTGACCGAAACGGACTTGACGCCCTCGAGCTTGGCAAGTTCGTCCTGAAGCTCGCGCGCGCAGTTGGCGCAATCGATCTCGTCGAGCTTGAACTGCTTTTTCATGGTGGGTTCCTTTCCCTGTGTTAGCGGTCTGGGTGCCGGCCGCGCTGATACCGTGGTTGATTGCTATTCGCAGATATGGCTCATGCCCTGGTTAAGCATGGTGTAGACGTGATCGTCGGCGAGCGAGTAGAGAATGTTGCGGCCGTCGCGGCGGAACTTGACCAGGTGCGACTGCTTAAGCGTGCGCAGCTGGTGCGATACTGCCGACTGCGAGGTTGCGGTCGCTTCGGCGATGTCAGCCACGCAGAGCTCGCGGCCCATGAGGGCATAGAGGATCTTGATGCGTGTGGTGTCGCTGAAGACCTTGAACAGGTCGGCCAGGTCGTACAACAGCTCCTCGTCGGGAAGGTCCTCGGGCGAGCAGGTGGTGGGGACGATCGGCTCGGTGGCCTCGATGCCAGTCTTTGTTTCATCAGCGTGGCTGCTCATTGCAACATCCTTTCATATGAACATGCGCTCATATAACTTACTTCCGATTATATGAGCGCATGTTCATATGTCAATACAATTTACGTTAATTTCGATGACTGCTTGCCGCCTCTGCGATTTTCTGCGGGTTGGGAGACATCGACGCAATGCTCGCCAACATATTTTGAGATGTTCGGCCAGCATGCTAAGAAAGCCACCTTGAGAAGCATTAGAACTGTTCATATTTGTACTTTATCGTGTTGAATACCGCGAGAATCAGTTCTTCCTCTACGGGAGTTCCTGCAGAATCAGTTTTATCTAAAGTTATATTGAGCATTGCTGCAGCCAATCTGGCACATCGGTGGCCGAATAAGTCGAAAAATGTAGGTGGACATCCGCAGAGATCGCCTTTAGAAGAGCGAATTCTCAATTAGATCAATAATCGTGTCGTCTTCCGTGCGGTTTTCATCGATTTTTGCGAATATGTCGCATTCCCAAGGCCCATTGATTTCCTCAGCAAGGGCCCCGACGTGTTGCATGTCGTCGGGTTCTGGTACATCGTTGATGCTCGGGTCATCAGCTTGCGGATATTGGCTTGCAATTTCGCGCTTGGCGGCCTCTTCTTCTTTGAGTGTCTCCAGGACGCGGCGACCGTATTCGAAGTAGCGCCGCAAGACAAATTGACGAAGAGTTTCTTGCAGGATGGCGAAGTTATCCGGGAGTCGACCGGGCCATATCTTCTCGCGAATGCGAATCGCTTCCATGACCCGCCTAAAAGCGGACTGCTTGAAAAACGAATGACGACTAACTGTGATAACGGCATATCCCATGTTTCGCAGCGTGTTTCGGCGTTCCTCGTCAATTGATTGCTGTTCGGGCTCGTCGTGGTAAAAGCCGTTGTATTCGATATCGGTCATCGAATTTTCGAGCAGCGCGTCGAGGTAGAAAACCGTCCGTCGCGTTAGGGCGGCGTATCTTTTGGGGACTGGGATCGGATAGTCCGTTTTGATAGCGCGTATGGCTAAGCCACCCATTGACTTGGGCATTGTCAGCATCATGACAAACGCCGTTTCGAGTGGGGAGCGACAGCCTTCGCGTACATAAGAAAGTGCCTTAAGTGCTTTATTAGATCCACGATACCCCGATGCCTCTGAAAAGAAGGCTCTGAGCTCTTCAACGCTGGTTAGGGCTGGGCGCTCGCGATATTGAGTTTCGTCGGACGTTCCAAGCGCGTAGGAGCCGCAGATTTCAAAGTAATACTCAACGAGCTCCGAAAGGTTGAGGTCGGCTGCTGCTTCTAACGCGCACGGCTTGATATCGACGATGTAGACGTTCGGCTCGAGTTCTAGGTAGCTTTCTGCATCAAACGCATAGCGCGTGCAGTGGCAGATGCAGCCCTTGCGGTGCCTTTTGGCATTATTGGAAAACGTCAGCACATGGATGCTTTCAGAATCGACATTCTTTCTGTTGAGCCATGCTCGCGCCGCTTCCAGGTTGGACGTGGTCGGCGCAGACACCTTGATCTTTTCCATAGATATGGGATCGGTCGCGTGGCTTGCGAGCGAGTTGACTGTTTGGTATACAGCGCGTGCCGTGGTATGTGACAGAACGATTCCCATACGCGCATGATGGCATAGCGGACGCCATATACGCTCGAAACTTCGGGCAACGGTATTGGGGCGCGGCTTATCTTCTGCGAACGGTGGGTTTTTGAGCTGTCGTATTGAGGGGGGCAGCTTCGGCTGGGGAGGTTTCTGTCGGCTGCCCCATTTTGGTGAACTTTAGTTGCGGATTCGGTGGCGCGCGCAGACGTGGTGTAAGAGCGTCCCGAGGTCCGTCGCTGCAAGTCC
>UREC01000070.1:0-3682 GCA_900546755.1 uncultured Collinsella sp.
AGGAGGCGCCAGTGGCGCCTCCGTCTTGCGCAGGACTGTTCGAAGTAGCAAGTTAAGGACCAGGGGTCCCCGTTACCCGAGCGTTTCTGCCCTAGTTGAATTTGAAGATCTTTGAGGCAAGACGGTATAGGCCAAGTGTGGTTTTGTCTCCGGCACGACCGCGGAGGTTAGTGAAGAAGCCGACCACACCGTAACGTGCACGACGATACATACGCTCGTCATAGGCCTTCAGGTCCGCCCACAGCGTCTTCAGGCGCTCGTCGGCGCAATCCTCGTCGGAAAGCTTGGTGAGCACCGAGCAGATCGCCATCATCATAGTGAAATAACCCATCATGTACGAGCGCAGACGCGACGACTCAACATCGCTGTTCAGGTGGTACGACTCCATCATGATACGCGTAACTCGGAACTGCTGGTCCAGACGCTTGACCATCGTTGCCTCGTTGACGCTCTGGCCTTCGCGACCGATAAAGTAGCGGTAGAGGTCGATGTCGGCGTAGTACATGGTCTTGCAACGCGGCAGCGGCACGTAGGCGTAGATGTTGTCCACATAGAACGTGTGCGGCGGCATGGGAAGGTTGGACTCGCGCAGCACATCCGTGCGATAGCACAGGCTGTGCATGAGTAGGTTCTGGTCCAGGCGGAAATGACCGATCTGATCCCAGGAAAAGATCTTTTTGCGCGGCAGGGCAAATTTGTAACCGATAGCGGTATGCGTGCCCTCGTAAACCTTCTCATACACGTAGTTCGAGATAAACAGGTCAACGCGCTGGTCGCGCTCCTCAAAGCCACGCAGAATCGACAGCATGGTCGAAAGGGCAGCGCCGTCAAGCCAGTCGTCCGAGTCGACAACCTTGTAGTAGGTGCCCTGCGCCTCGCGCAAGCCCGAAAGGACGGCGATACCGTGGCCGCCGTTCTCCTGATGCACCGCGCGGATAATGCCGGGGTAACGCGCCTCCCACTCGTCGGCCTTAGCGGCCGTCTCGTCCTTGGAACCGTCATCGACGATGATAATCTCGATATCGGTGGCATAATTGCTCCCCTCCAAGATGGAGGTGATGCAATGGTCCATGTCCTTAGCGGCGTTATACGAGGGAATACCGAATGTTATGACTTTATGCATGGCAGGCGATAATCTCATCCGAAAGATCGAGGGCGGAATTGGTCACGGCATCCATATCGTAGTAACGATACTCGGCCAGACGACCCACCGGGTGGAAGTTTGTCAGGTTCTGGACGCGCTCAAGATAGCGCTCATAGAGCTCGCGGTTCTCGGGCTCAAGAATGGCGTAATACGGCGTCTCGCCCGAGCCGGGCGTATAGGCCTTGGAGTACTCCTTCATGATGGTGGTCTTGCCGGGCAGGACCTGACCGGTCATGTTCTTGAACTCGGTGATGCGCGTGTAATCCTCGCTCGTGGTGTAGTTGACGGTGCCCACGGGCTGGAACTGGTCCATATCGAGCGTCTCGAACTTCATGTCGAGCGTGCGGTACGGCAGCGCGCCCAGGTCGAGGTTGAACAGCTCATCGAGCGGACCGGTATAGACAATCTCGCCGCCGTAGACCTTGCCACCGATCTTGACGGTGGTCTCGTCGATCTCAAAGAGATCGCGGGCGTCCACGTCGCAGAACACGTCGATCAGGTCGTGGTCGAGCATATGCTCGAACAGCGCCGTGTAGCCGTCCTGCGGCATACCCTGGAAGGGAGCCTGCGGGAAATAGCGGTCATCGTCGCCCACAAAGACGGGAACACGACCGGTGATCGAGGGATCGATCTGGTCGGGCGTCTGGCCCCACTGCTTCATGGTGTAATGCAAAAAGACGTTCTCGTAGACGTAATCGGCGACCTCGGCCAAGTCGGGGTCGTTCTTCTTACGCAGCTCCATAATGGGCACCTTGACATCCTTGCCAAAGGTCTCCACGAGCTTCTGATACAGCTCCTCGCCGCGCTCATCACCAAAGGCGAGCTTGAGACTCGCATGGTTGAAGGGCACGGGCATAAGGGTGCCGTTGATGTTGGCGAGCACCTTGTGCTGATAATCCGTCCACTTGGTAAAGCGCGACAGGAAATTGTGCACGCGCTCGTTAAAGGTGTGATAGATATGCGGACCGTACTCGTGGATCAGGATTCCGGCCTCGTCAGTGCAATCATAGGCATTGCCCGCAATGTGGCTACGGCGCTCCAAAACGGCAACACGATAGCCGATGGTCTCGGCAAGACGGCGGGCGCAAACGGCACCGGCATATCCAGCACCGACGACAATCATGTCGTACGCGCCGGCGTTAAAGCCTTCAGGCAGGCCTGAGGTAATCTGCATCGATACTCCTTGTCAAAAGCCACGGGCTCGTTAGCTGGGCTTTTCTCGAACATTCTTCGAGACATATTTATCAGAGCGATTATAGCGCTAATGCGTCCTATAATGAGCTTGCCACACAAGGAAAGCTCAAGCACCGCGGCGTACATAATTGAAAGGTAAACCCGCTAGCAGCGGGTTTATTCGTGAACAGCCGGGCGCCTGGAGCTTAGCGAAACGCTTGCAAGGAGTAACATGAGCGATTTCCTAAACCGTATGAAGTCTGCCGCCAAGGCCGACCTTAAGACCATCGTCCTGCCCGAGGGCGAGGATCCGCGCACCATCGTCGCGGCCAACAAGATCATCGAAGAAGGCCTGGCCAACATCGTCATCCTGGGCGATCCCAACGAGATCAACGTTCCCGGCGCCACCGTCATCGACCCGCGCAATGCCGAGAAGCACGAGGAGTACGCACAGAAGTTTGCCGAGCTCCGCGCCAAGAAGGGCGTTACCATCGAGCAGGCTCGCGCCCAGGTGATGGACGCCACCTACTTTGGCACCATGATGGTCAAGATGGGCGACGCCGACGGCCTGGTCTCCGGCGCCTGCCACTCCACCGCCGACACCCTGCGCCCCGCGCTTCAGATTCTCAAGACCGCCCCGGGCACCAAGCTGGTCTCGGCCTTCTTCGTGATGTGCACCGACACCCCGCAGTTCGGCACCGACGGCACGCTGATCTTCGCCGACTGCGGCCTCAACATCAACCCGTCCTCCGACGAGCTCTCCGAGATCGCCATCGCCTCCGCTCACTCCTGGTCCACCTTCATGGGCAATGTTGAGCCGCACGTGGCCATGCTCTCCTACTCCACCATGGGCTCCGCCGGTGGCGAGGTCGCCAAGAAGGTCCAGGAGGCCGTGAAGTTCTGCAAGGAGAAGGCACCCGAGCTCGCCATCGACGGCGACCTGCAGCTCGATGCCGCTATCGTCCCCACCGTCGCCCAGCTCAAGGCTCCCGGCTCCTCCGTTGCCGGCAAGGCCAACGTGCTCGTGTTCCCCGACCTCGAGGCCGGCAACATCGGCTACAAGCTGGTTCAGCGCTTCGCTGGCGCCGACGCTTACGGCCCCATCCTGCAGGGCATCGCCAAGCCGGTTAACGACCTTTCGCGCGGCTGCTCTGCCGACGACATCGTGGGTGTCGTAGCCATCACCGCCGTCCAGGCTCAGATGGCTGAGTAGCGGACGTATCCCCTCGGGACCCTACAGGGTAAAGCTCTGAAAACGTCCTCGGACATGCATGAAGCCCCCGCTGCGCACTACGTGCGGCGGGGGCTTCATGCGTCCTGCGGAATGTTTTCAGAGCTTTACCCTGTAGGGTCCCTGCCGCCACG
>UREC01000071.1:0-3204 GCA_900546755.1 uncultured Collinsella sp.
CTGGCGGGTTTTCGCTGACTTTGCCAAGGCATCGGCGTCGCCTTTGTTGGCACTTGGGGACGTTCCTTTTGTGTCGGCACTTGGGGACAGTCCTTATGTCAAGAGATTGGTGCAAGAGGGATAGGTTGCCTTGCGTCGATCTAAATAGGTTGCGGTGAGATAGTTCTTGAATTGGCCTTATTGAGGACTAAACAGGAACTATCTCACCGCAACTGCGTTGAACGTTTTTTGGCAACTGGTTTACTTGCTCGCGAAGAGCCAGACCAGGATGATCGCTAGAATCACGGCGACGATGCAGACGATGGCACCGGTGAATTTGATGCGTGAGTCGCGGGTGCGCTCTCGTACGTCATCCTCGGTAGCCTCGAGCTGGGCCACTTCGCGCTCGGTTTCGGCGTGTTCGGCTTTGTCTCGGGCCAAGGATCCTGCAAGCGACTCAGTGATCTCTGGGTGGTCGTGCACCTCGGTCGCCTGTTCGATGATCGACTGCGCATGTGCGGCATCTGTTTGGGCGTTGGCGATGGTCTGCTCCTGGTCGCGGCGAGCCTTGTCCTCGGCAGCGATCTTCTCGCGCAGTTCGCGCTGACGAGTCGCGGCGGCGGTCTTCGCCGTCTGCAGCTCGTCGCGCGCGGCATCGGCTTCGGTCGTCACGGCTTGGTGCGCGCGTTTTGCGTCGGCGATAGGGGCTTGAGCCTGCTCGACGGCCTGCTCGGCTGCGGCAAGCGAGTGCTCAAGGTCGGCGGTGATGCGCGGGACATCTTCTTCGGCTTTACGCAGGGCATCTGCCGTGTCGGAAATCTGCATCGAGAGCTCGCTGGTGCGCACCGTATAGTTGGCGGGATTTGCCGAGGGATTGCGTTGCAGCTCGGCATACTCATGACGCAGCGTCTCGAGCTGGGCGCGCGTGGCGTCGACGGTTTGTTGTGCGGCGGCAATGCCGGCGTCTCGCTCTGCCTTCACCTTGTCGCGGATGCGCTTGGAATCCTCAAGACGTCGAACGAGGCGGTTGCCGGTCTCGCGTGAGCTCGCCTCGCGGGCCTCCACGGCGTCGAGCGCGGCCTTCAGGCGGAGCTCAGTCGCGTCATCCTCTGTCTTCATTTGTTCGAGCTGACCCTTGAGCTCTGTCGCTTTGGAGGCGTGGGCATCACGGTCAATCTCGGCGGCCGCTGCAGTCTTTTGGGCCGTGGCAATCGCCTGGCGCTGGTCGGCGACGATCTGGTCGTAGCGGCCTGCGATATCCTGGCGCGTCTCGAGTTCCTCGGCCTGATCGGCAATGCGCTGCTCAAGTTCGGCCAGGTGGGCGCGGGCATCGGCAAGTGCCTTTTTCGCGGCGTTCATCTCGCGCATGGCCGAGGCGCCCTGGGCGATAAAGGTACCCACGGCGTTCGCAGTGTTCGAGACAGCGGTCCCCAGATCGCGGCTCGCGGCGGGGGAGTGCGGGGCAGTCGGGCGAGCGGTGTCGGCAGCGTCCGCATCGGCAGTCTGCGGCACGGCGATATTGCCGGTACCGCCTTCGATCACAGAAAAGCCTGCTGCGTGCGGGTCGACCGCATCGGTGCCAATCGTGGGATGCTCGAGCTGCAGAAACGAGGGCATGGTGCTGCCCTGGTCGGCAACCGGAGTCTCGCCGGGTACGAAGGTCGAGGCTGCCTCGGCGGCCTCCTCTTCCTCGGCGTCAACGTCAGCGTCGGCCACGGCGTCTTTCATCGCTTTGACGGCATCCATCATGGAGTCCATGACGGCGTCGAGCTCTTCTTCCGAAGAAACCTCGATAGGGCCCGCAGCTTGCGGAGCAGCATCCTGTACGGGGTGGTCGTCCTGAGCGGGCGCATCGTCGTTTTGCTCGTCTGCATCTTCGGCGCCAGGGGTTTCCGCCGTAGCGCTTTCGTCTAAGATGGGGTCGTCGAGGCCAATATCATCGCAGGTCACAGCGTCAGCATCTGCGGTGACGTCTGCGGAATCATCAATATGCTGTTGAGTCTGGGGGTCCAGCTCGTCTGTCATAGGCATGTGCTCCTCATCGTTGTTTGTCACCCTATGATAAAGTCTCGCGCCGACATCCCGCGCGCTGCAGCAAAGTTTCAAAACGTGTTCGATGGCTCGCGTCGATAGCAAAAACTCGGCCACTTTATCCAGTTTGTACTTGACATTCCCTTCGCCGAAAGACGTTGCGCCGTTCGCCTGCCATGGGCTTTATTTTTCACTTGAACCCGCTAAAGTTGCATTTCAGCTTTTGGCGCGTGAAGTTGGATGCGCGCAGTCGACGGGCAGGCCCGTCGCGATTTGAAAGGACTTTATATGGGACTTTTCACTGGTAAGACCGTGATCGTCACCGGCGGCGGCAAGGCCACGCTCAAGGACGGCTCCGCTGGCTCCATCGGCTACGGTATCGATATCGCTTTTGCCAAGGAGGGCGCAAACCTCGTCATTACCGGCCGCAACGTTGCCAAGCTCGAGGCTGCCAAGGAATCCCTCGAGGCCGAGTACGGTGTCAAGGTTCTGCCTGTTCAGGCCGATGTCTCGGCTGGTCAGGACAACGAGGCCGTCGTCCAGAACGTCATCGACAAGGCCATTGAGGAGTTCGGCCGCATCGACGCCGTCGTCAACAATGCTCAGGCCAGCGCCTCGGGTGTGACCATCGCCGACCACACCATGGATCAGTTTAACCTGGCCATTTATTCCGGTCTGTATGCCACCTATCTGTACATGCAGAAGGCCTATCCGCACCTGAAGGAAACCAAGGGCTCCGTGGTCAATTTTGCCTCGGGCGCCGGCCTGTTTGGCAACTATGGTCAGTGCAGCTATGCCGCCGCCAAGGAGGGCATCCGTGGTCTGACTCGCGTTGCCGCCAACGAGTGGGGCAAGGACGGCATCAACGTCAATATCGTTTGCCCGCTTGCTTGGACCGCCGCGCTCGAGAACTTCCAGGATGCCTATCCTGAGGCGTTCAAGGCCAACGTCCACATGCCGCCGGCTGGCCACTACGGCGACGTCGAGAAGGAAATCGGCCGCGTTGTCGTTCAGCTCTGCGGTCCCGACTTTAAGTATATGAACGGCGAGACCGTCACCCTCGAGGGTGGCATGGGCCAGCGGCCTTAAGGGTTACGCGGTTTTACCAAACCGCGTAATGGCTCGACGCTGCGCGGTCGCCAGAGCGACAACTTGTCATTCAAAGAGGACGGCATGACCAGAAGGTCTATGCCG
>UREC01000072.1:0-2760 GCA_900546755.1 uncultured Collinsella sp.
GCGCGACCCTGCGGAGCCGTGAGCGAGAGGGAAAGGTATTTCCCCGCCCCGCGCTCCGCAGCAGCCAGCGCCAAGCGCTAGTAGTTCACCACTTGCTCCTCAAAGTACGCCTTGGGGTGGTTACACACCGGGCACACCTCAGGTGCCTCGGCACCAACGTGCAGATGTCCGCAGTTCAGGCACTTCCACACCTTCACGCCCTCGCGCTCAAACACCTCGCCCGACTCGATGCGCTCGACGAGCTTGTTGTAGCGCTCCTCGTGGGCCTTCTCGACGGCGGCGACACCACGGAACTTTGCGGCAATCTCGGCAAAGCCCTCTTCCTCGGCGGTCTTGGCAAACTCGTCGTACATCGTGGTCCACTCGTAGTTCTCACCCGCGGCGGCATCGCGCAGATTGTCCAGGGTATCGGGGACGGCGCCATCGTGCAGATACTTAAACCACAGTTTGGCGTGCTCGGACTCGTTGCCAGCCGTCTCGGCAAAGATGTTCGAGATCTGAACGTAGCCGTCCTTCTTTGCCTTGGAGGCATAGTAGCGATACTTGGTGTGTGCCTGGGACTCACCGGCAAAAGCGGTCTCGAGGTTCTTCTTGGTTTGGGAATTCTCAAAATCCATAGGTGTACTTCCCTTCAACGCATGCCGCCCGTAGGCTTCGAGCGGCCTCGTCTTTAGGATGCCCTCATGTCGGAAATCTAAACCTTACAATCCTGTTCTTCAGATTTCCACGGGCTAAATGCTCAGCCAGCGATCGCCCTCGGCTCGGCAAAAGCCCTCACGCTCCAGGTCGGCCAGAATGCCCGCGACAAGCTCGCGCTCGACCGGCCCGCGCCCAGCCGCCGCTTCCATATCGTTAACGCCCACCACGGCATCAGCAAGCGTAATCCCCGCCGGTTGGCCATCGCGCGCTGCCAGCAACATGCGCACGATATGCGCGCGCTTTTGGCGACGTGAGCCCTCAAACTTTGATTGACGGCTATAGCCCGCCGAGCGCCTGGACGGATTGGGCAACGTCTTTTTTAGATATGCGCCGTAATCCAGCAACGCGTAATACCACGCGCGCGGCGTGTCGGCATCATCGAGCGGCACGGCAAAGGGAGCGATCTCGTCGGTCGCCGCACCGGGGACCGCCGGACAGGCCGCCTGAATCAGCGGCACCAGCTCGCGGTCGGGAACAGCCGGTACATCGGGAAAGAAGTGATGCAGAAAGACCGTGCGCACGTTGGTCTCCAGATACACGCCTGGAAGGTCAAACGCAAACGACCGGATACCTTGCGCCGTTGCCGGGCCAATACCAGGCAGAGCGACCAAGTCACGCGTCTCACGCGGAAACTCACCGTCCCAGTCCTCCACAACGCGCTGAGCGGCCTTGTGGAGCGCCAGAGCGCGTCGGTTGTAGCCCATGCCCTGCCAAGCGTCCAAAACATCGGAAGGCGCGGCTTGGGCAAGCGCCTGCACGGTCGGAAAGCGATCGAGCCACGCCGGCATACGCGTCTCCACGCGTGGCACCTGTGTTTGCTGCAACATGACCTCGGAAAGCCAAATGATGTACGGATCGCGCGTGCGGCGCCACGGAAGGTCGCGATAACGCAGGACCCCTTCCGAACGAATCATCGAACGAAAGGGGTCCTGAATCATATCTATGCTCCTTATGCGGCGCTATTCCTCCCGGCAAGCGCACGCGCAGGTGGCGTACTCGGGAAACGCTTCGCGGTCGGCGAATTTGGGATCGACGGCCGGGAACTGGCGGTGAGCGACGATGTCGCCGAGCGAAACGGAATCGAGGTAATCGCGCATCAACGCTTGAGCTCCGGCCCACAGGGGATGATAGCAGCACGTGCCCATGCGTGCACAGTCGCCATCGGGTGCGGTGCAATCATTCATAACCATAGGGCCCTGAACGGCCTCGACGACCTGGCGGATGGTGACGTCGTCCGGACTGACCTTGAGACGCATGCCACCGTGGACGCCACGCAGGCTCTCCACAATACCGGCCTGGACCAAACCGTGCTGAATCGAGCGGGCAAACGAATACGGAACATTGACCTCTTCGGCAGCGGTGCGAACAGAAAGCAAACGCTCCGGATCCTCGGCAAGCATCGCCAGCATACGAAGGGCGTAATCAGTCTTCCTCGATATGTCCATTTTTCCCCTTTCAAGGAATACGAACAGCTCGAACGAGCTCCGGGGCCGAGCTTGTGTCGAGACGCTAAATGACCGCAGGACATCCAAATGGTAAATCGGATATCCACTGAGTGCCGCGCTTGGAGCGAAATGCATCAGATGCGGCCTACAGTGCAATTTAGTATAACCTAACCCCCTGTCTCGTTGAACAGGTGTTGCGCAACAAAGCTGTTGTTCAGACAGATAGACTTATTAGATTTTACTTGCGTTCCCGAAGGCGCGGGGATTCTGGGCGAAGATGCGCCAGGGCGATCGTTCTATCGAAACAAAGTGCATCAAACGCAAAAAGCCACGTCCGAAGACGTGGCTTTAATTGCGTTGGCGGGAAGTACGGGGCTCGAACCCGCGACCTCCGACGTGACAGGCCGGCGCTCTAACCAAACTGAGCTAACTCCCCAGGCAGGCGTTCGCGTTTGTTTCCGCTCGCGTGCGCTGCGGGGATTAGTATACACAGAAGTCTGTCCGGCGCGCAACAACTTTTTTGAAAAAATTTTTCGGTCCCTCCGGGAGGGTCTCCGGGGCTGGGGGCGGGGGTTAAGTTTGCTGCTCTACAGTCCTGCGCAAGACGGAAAGCACA
>UREC01000073.1:0-2242 GCA_900546755.1 uncultured Collinsella sp.
GACGCTATAGGCGTCGCGGCCCTGTCTGCGTTTCCCCAGATAAAACCTGCCAAAATAAACCTGTCCCTTTTCAGCAGGTTAATCAGTCTAGCGGGAGACGCCGCAGGACGTTTGCTCGGCAGAATGCGTAAGATGCGGGGCAAACGCTGCTGATGAGGTTGTACCGTATAGGCTGGAAAAGCGGCACGCTTTTTTTGCTGAGAACAACGCGAGAGAGAAGGCTCCATGTCCGACATTATCCGTATAAGCGACGCGCGGCTCGAGGAGCTTATCGCCGAGGATGTCCCCTATATCGATCTTACGACGCATATCCTGGGAATCGGTGAGGCGCTCGGTGCGATGGAGTATTACACACGCGAGAACTGTGTGCTTTGTTGCACGGAGGAGGTTGCGCGTGTGGCCACTATGCTGAACTTGACGGTCGAGTGGTTTGAGCCCTCGGGAACCAAGGTTGAAGCCGGGCAATCTTTTATGCGCGTACGCGGTTCGGCCGCCAATTTGCATCTGCTATGGAAAGTCGGCCTAAATATGTTCGACCACTACTCGGCTGTGGCAACCAAGACGCGCAAAATGGTCGACGCTGCGCATGCGGCCAATCCCATGTGCGAGGTGCTGACGACGCGAAAGAGCACGCCGGGCAATAGAGATCTGCTGACCAAGGCGATCGTTGCGGGCGGAGCGTTTCCGCATCGCATGGGCCTTTCCGAGACCGTGCTGGTGTTCGACAACCATACCAGGTTTATGACAGCGCCTTCTGGAGCGACGGGACTCGATGCGTTTATTGAGCTTCTGCCCCAGATTCGTCGACGCTGCATCGAGAAAAAGCTGTTTGTCGAGGCGGGCGCCGATGATGCTCGCAGGCTGGTGAAGGCGGGCGTCGACGGTATTCAGTTCGACAAAGTGTCGGTTGCCGAGCTGGGGCCGCTCGTCGAGGAGCTGCATGGAATCGATCCCCATGTGGCCCTAGTTGCGGCGGGAGGGATTCACCCCGACAACGCTGCCGAGTACGCGTCGACTGGCGTTGATGGCCTCGTGACCACGTCCTGCTATACGGCGAATCCCGTCGATATGAGCGTCAAGATGTTCGCTTAGCGCGTTGCCGCGCGTTTGCCCGGGCAAACGCGCCCAATAATAAAACCGTTTCTTTCTTTGCGGGTCCATGCTCGCAAAACGCAGTTGCGGTGGAATAGTTCCTGTTGGGGCCCGACGGGCCGCAAAACAGGAACTATTCCACCGCAACTTATTGGGATGCAGGTTACTTGTTCATGTTGCCGTGGATGTAGGGGGTGACCTCGGGTGAGATATGGCAGTAGCTCGACATGCGCACACCGGGCTCTTCCTGAAGCCCCTTTGCAGGTGCGGTAGTGTCTGAAAGCAGAAACGCTTCTCACCGCTGGACACTCGACCGAAAACCATGGTCCTACCGAGCGCTCGTTATGAGACTCCCATCTATATAGCGAACGTGCAATATGATATATACGTTATATACAAGTTTATAACGTGCAGTAGATTTGCGGTAACGCAAGCCGATGAAGGGGTCGATATGATCAAAGCTGTTATTTTTGACATGGATGGAACGCTGATCGATACCGAGCGTTTGGACATGAAGGCGTGGAAGGTGGGTGCTGCCGAGCTGGGTATCGAGATTGATGACGCGTTGACGCATCAGTTTATCGGCCGTTCGAATGCCGATGTTAAGGGCATCCTTGAGGCGCATTACGGCAAGGGCGAAACCGCCGACGCGATTTATGCCCGCAACATTGAGCTTCACACCGAGATGGCCAAGACCGACCTGGAGCTTAAGGCCGGCGCCGCAGAGTGCCTAGACGAGCTGCTGGCCGCGGGCTATCACGTGGGCTTTGCGACGTCGTCGCGCCGCGTTGCGGCCGAGCGCAATCTTAAAACGGTCGGCCTCTTTGACAAGTTCGAAACGGTGACCTTCGGCGAGGACGTCGCGCACGGCAAGCCCGACCCCGAGATCTACCTGCTCGCCTGCGAGCGCGCGGGCTTTGCCCCCGAGGAATGCGCCGTGGTCGAGGATTCGCGCAACGGCTGCGTCTCGGGCTTCACGGCCGGCTGCCATGTCTTTGCCGTTCCCGATATCTTGCCGCTGCCGCAGGACGTGGTGGACGGCTGCGAGACGGTACTCGATACGTTGTTCGATCTGGGGGCGGCAGTCAAGGCCGTGAGCTAAAGGTATGCGCCGAAGCCGATGGCGGTGGCTTCGGCGTAGTTGCTTGCC